>DVJW01000107.1 GCA_018716505.1 Candidatus Faecaligallichristensenella faecipullorum
CTAAACGCGGCAAAATAAGAAAAAGGCCCTAATCCAGCGAGCTTTACGCTTCGGTTAGGGCCTTATCCCTTATCCTGCCGTGCCCGGCACGGCAAACTCCGATAGCCAATAGCGGAGCGAACGTCAACCCCCAAACCGCTGGAGGGGGTAGGGGTGGTTTGGAGGGGCCTAGGGGGAGGTATTACGGAAACCTCCCCCTGGCCCCTCCATAAAACTTGCTCCCCGCCAGGGGATTTTCGCTTCCCTTTGAAAAAGGGATTTTCTCCCCGCTCCCGGATTTCATTCCAGGAGCGGACATTTTTTGCCATTCTATTCGTGCAGGCCCATTTCCCGAAGCATTTTCAGGGCGTCGCCCGGGGCGTCGGTGGTGACCAACCGAGCTCCCCGCCGGGCGCATTCCAAAAGCTCCTCGCTGGAGCGGATGGACGCCCCCACCCAGGGGATGATGCCCCGCGCCTTGACCGCCTCAAACCATTCCACCGGGCAGACGTTTTGGCTGCGCGGCAGGATGCGCCCGCCCTTTTCCCTTTGGGAGATCATGCACAGGCAGTACAGCAGCTCGCCGGGATCCTTGCTGAGCCCGCCCATGATTTCAAAGGGATAATAGCCGTGCAGCCGGTAGCGGTGGCCATATTTTTCATCCACATATTCCAGCAATTTGCCGCTGAAGGAATTGATGACGCACTTTTCCCCCATGCCGAATTCCTCGATCAGGGCAATGGCCTTGTCGCAGGATTCGTAGGCAAAATCCTCATTGCCCGGGGTGGGATAGTCCTTGAGCTCAAAATCCATCAGCAGGCCCGGCGCTCCGGCGCAGAGGGCCAGGGTCTCCCGCAAAGTGGGCGGGGCCTCGGGGGCGAATTCCGGATAGCCGTCGGCCGCGTTAAGGGCCTTGAATTCGGCCAGGGTCATGTCCGCCACCAGCCCGGCCCCGTCGGTGGTGCGCGCCACATCCGCGTCGTGCATGATGACCAGTTCCCCATCCCTGGTCATGCGCACGTCGGTCTCGATCATATCCACCCCCAGGCCGATGGCCTTTTGAAAGGCGGTCAGGGTGTTTTCCGGGGTGGTATGGCGCTCGCCCCGATGGGCCGCCACCAGCACGCGGCTCTTATGTCCTTCCCACATCATGGTGTATTTCCTCCAAAGCGGTTTATTCCCCCATTATAGCCGGAAATGAGCGCTGGGCGAGATGGACGGGTAAAATTCAGATGGAGCGCGCGGCCTGACGTATCCATTCCACAATGGGCGCGGTCTGATCCCTGCTCACAAAGTCGACGCGCGAGCCATAGGTGGCCAGGATCTGTTCATCCTCCGAGGTGCGCTGCTCCTTGGGCTTGCTCAGCAGCATGCGCCGCATCATGGCCATCATGGCCCGATGGACGGGGCTCATCTTTCCGTAGTCCAGCCCGCCGCGCACATGAAACAGCTCCACCCCCCGGGCGCGCTCCCCCAGGCGCTTCTCGAATTCCGCCCGGATATGGGCCCGGTTTTGTTCGCTTTTGGGGTCGGCCACCCCGCAGGTGAACACGCACACCCGCTGGCCCTCCCCCAGGTTGGACAGCAGCTTTTTTGCCCCGCTGACGCCCCCGGCGTACAGCCCTCCGCCCAGCGCCACAATTTTCGCCGAGCGGATCTCCTCCCGGGAAACCTGGCGGATATCCCGGGCCTGAACCCCCAAATCTTCGGCAATCCATTGGGCGTAGCGCTGGGTGCTGCCGTAATGACTGGAATATACAATCAAGATCGAATTCATGTTTCCTCCCGCTGGGCCAGATAGATGGCCGCCTTTTTCCCGTTGACCAGGATATCCTTTTTCTCCACCCACCTTAGGCCGCTTTCCGCCCTGAGCGCCCGCTCAAAATGGGCCTTGTCCGCGCTCAGCAGCACCAGATATCCGCCGGGCCTGAGCACGCCGCAAAAGCTCTTCAGCATCGCCGGATAGAACGCCTCCGGGGGCAGGGGCAGGGGCTCATACAGTCCCCAGGGCGGATCGGTCACGATCTCGTCCACCGATCCGGCCGGCAGAATGGACGCCAGGTTCAGGGCGTCGCCCCTTTGAACCGTCAGCCTGCCCTTGCCGCTCCGGCGAACGCGCTGAAGCTTTTCCCGGGTTTCCCTCACCATTTCCCCGTCGATATCCAGAAGCGCCATTTCCCGAAATCCGCTTTGGGCCCGGGCCGCGCCCAAGGCCCCGTGGCCGGAAAAGGGATCCAGAAACACATGCTCCGGCCGGGGATGGGCCAAAAACACCATGCACTGGGCCACGGCCGGGGAGAGCTCGCCCCTTTTCAGGGTCTGGCGGTTGTTCACCCGGCGGGTGAGCCGGAGCAGCAAAAGGGCCAGGCCCTCGCTGCGCCAGAGCAGCAGAAGCTCGGTATCCGGGTTCACCCGGTCCACCCGGGCCGCGGTTATGCCCTTTTCCAGGGCCGCCCGGGCGCGGGGATCGGCCTGGGACAGGCGGTTGGCCTCGGAAAACATCACCCGAAAGCGCTTAAACCCCCAACGGCGCATGGCCTGATCCGCAAACCGCGCCAGACGCCCGTCCGAAGCGGCCCATCTCAGCGCCTCCTGAAACCGGGCGCAGCGGGGCCGCAGGGCGATGACCTCGTAGGTATTTTGCAGGCAATCCATTTCCCCGGCCGGGGCGTCGGCCTCATAGAGCAGCGCGCCGGACAACAGCCGCCTGATCCGGCATCCGCCCAGCCTTTCCCGCAGCAGATCCTTTACAATGCCCTCCAGACCGGCCGGGCAGGTGGAATAATATTGTTTCATGGCTTGTGATTCCCCCGATAAACGTGGCGTTTTGATCCTGTAAAATTCGATTCGGGGCGCGCCATCCCCTGCCGCAATTTGATCTTTCGGAGAATTTATCCGGGGAGTATTCCAAATCGGTTGACGGGAAGGCGATTGGGTGGTATATTGAGCATGAAAAATTCTTAATGTCTTTAAAACCGCTGTAAAGGGGAAACGGAGGGATTCAATGGCAGTTTTTCAGATCAACGCCTTTGCCGACGAGGCGGACGCCCAATTGTCCGGCCAAATCGAGGCCTGTTTGGAAAATGGCGTGCGCGGCATTGAAATGCGCGGGGTAAATGGCAAGTCCGTGGTGGATCTGAGCGACGAGGAGGCCGAAGAGGCGCGGGAAATGGTTGAGCGCGCCGGCCTGACCATCAGCGCCATGGGTTCGCCCTTTGGAAAAATATCCATCACCGGCGACTTTGAGCCCCATTTTGAAAAATTTGAGCGGGCGCTCTCCCTGTGCGGCATCCTGGGCACCAACCGCATGCGGATTTTCAGCTTTTACATGCCCGAGGGCCAGGATCCGGCTGGATACCGGGACGAGGTGCTGCGCCGCATGGACCGGATGCTGAAAGCCGCCGAAAAGGCCGGGGTGTTCTGCGCCCACGAAAACGAAAAGGGCATTTATGGGGACACGGACGGGCGGTGTCTGGATCTTCTGCAAACCTTCCAGGGCCGCATGGGCGGCATCTTTGATCCGGCCAACTTTATCCAATGCAAGGTCTGGCCCAAGGAGGCCTTTCCCAAAGTCTATCCCTATCTGAGCTGGATGCATGTAAAGGACGCCCTCATGGAGGACGGTTCGGTGGTGCCCGCGGGCCAGGGCGACGGCGCGCTCAGGGAAACCCTTTCAAAGCTGGGCGAATTTCCGGGCGCCCTGCACCTGACGGTGGAGCCCCATCTTACGGTGTTTGAGGGCTTAAACGCGCTGCAAAGCGAGGAGCTTACCCATCGCTTCCATTATCCTGACAGCCGCGCCGCCTTTAAGGCCGCGGTGGGGGCGCTGAAGGACATACTCTCGGAACAGGGCTATAAAGAGGAGGAGCACGGAATATGGACACGGTGAGAATGGGCATCATCGGCGTGGGCAACATGGGCAGCGGCCACGCCAAAAACATCTATGATAACCAGGTGCCGGGCATGGTGCTCGCGGCCATCGCGGACATCAACCCCGAGCGGCTCCAATGGGCCAGGGAGACCTTTCCCGGGGTGGCGCTCTTTGACAACGCCTCGGACATGATGGACAGCGGCTTGATCGACGCCATCATTGTGGCCACCCCCCACTATTTCCATCCCCCGCTCTGCCTGGAGGGCATGAAAAAGGGCCTGCATGTGATGTGCGAAAAGCCCGCGGGCGTCTACACCAAGGCGGTGCGCGAGGTCAACGAGATGGCCCAAAAGGTGAACACCACCTACGCCATCATGTTCAACCAGCGCACCAACTGCGTATACCGCAAGATGCGCGAGATTATTCAAAGCGGCGAGATGGGCCGGATCCGGCGCACCAACTGGCTGATCACCAACTGGTACCGCTCCCAGAGCTACTATGACAGCGGAGCCTGGCGCGCCACCTGGTCGGGCGAGGGCGGCGGGGTGCTGCTCAACCAATGCCCGCACAATCTGGATCTCTGGCAGTGGATCTGCGGCATGCCGGTCCGGGTTCGCGCCTTCACCCACAACGGCAAATGGCACGACATTGAGGTGGAGGACGACGTGACCGCGTATGTGGAATATCCAAATGGAGCCACCGGGGTGTTCATCACCTCCACCGGCGACACCCCAGGCACCAACCGCTTTGAGGTGATGCTGGACGGCGGCAAGCTGGTGGTGGAAAACGACAAGCTGTATATGTACAAGCTGGAGATGCCGGAGCCCGAATTCACCAAGACCTACAAGGGCGGATTCGGCGAGCCCAAATATGAAAAGACCGAGGTGGAGACCGACGGCGAAAATCCCCAGCATGTGGGCGTTTTAAAGGCCTTCGCGGCCCACATCCTGAAGGGCGAGCCCCTGGTGGCCTCGGGCATCGAGGGCATCAACGGCCTGACGCTCTCCAACGCCATGCATCTTTCCAGCTGGACCGATCAGACGGTGGAGCTGCCCTTGGACGAGGACAAATTCCTGGAGGAGCTGCAAAAGCGGGTCAAGACCTCCCGCCGCAAGGAGGGCGCTTCCATTACCTTGGATACCGAGGGGACGTATAACGCCTGATTCCGTCGAAAAACCCTGTTTTTCGACGGAGAAGTGCAGGATTTGTGAATGAAAATTCACGGCCAATCCTGCACCCGAATCGGAAGCAGCTTTCGGGCGCACAGGCCGCCCTTCAGCAGCCTTTATTCGGGGGCTTCGGCCCCCGCCGGCTCCGATTGGACAGGCCGTTCTGATTAACTTTATTGACGCTCTTGGGGCGGCCGTATACTGGCCGCCCGTTTGCGTCGGGAAAAGGTGGGAGAAAAAAATGATCAAAATCGGCGTCTGCGTGGGGCCGGACAAGATGGAGGCCGCGTCGCGCGTTGGGTTTGACTATGTGGAATGGGGCCTGGCCGGAACCATGGAAATGGACGGACAGGCTTTCTCAGAAGCCGTCCGCAGGGCCCAGGATATGCCCATCCGGGTGGAGGCCATGAACGGCATGCTGCCCGGAAGCCTGAAGATCACCGGGCCAGGCGCGGATTTAGGCCGGGTTCGGGACTATCTTGAGCCGGCCTTTGAGCGCATGGCCCGCCTGGGCGCGGGCCTTGTGGTATTCGGCAGCGGCGGGGCCCGGGGCGTTGAGGCGGGATTTCCCTTTGACGCGGCCTGGCGCCAGATCGCGGATTTTCTGCGCCTGGCCGGCGAAATCGCCGCCGGAAATGGGATCAGGATCGCCATCGAACCCCTGCGCCGGGAGGAATGCAACATCATCAACCATGTGAGCGAGGCCATGGCCCTGAGCGCGCTGGTTGGTCTGGAAAACGTGGGCGCGCTGGGCGACAGCTTCCACATGCACAGCGTTTCCGAGCCCTTTTCCGCCCTGACCCAGGCGGGCAAGCGGCTGTTTCATGTGCACACCGCCAACCCGGCGGGCCGGGTTTACCCCGCCCCGGCAGACGGCGCGGACTATGGGGCGCTGTTTTCCGCGCTCAAGGCCGCGGACTATTCAGGGCGGGTGAGCGTGGAGGCCGGATGCAAAGACTTTGAACAAGACGGCGCCTTGGCGCTTCAGGCCTTAAGGCAGGCCCGGGACGGCGCGCAATAACGTAAAAGAAAGCACAGGTGATTCCCGAAGATGAACATCATCATTGTCGGCGACGGCAAGGTTGGCTATACGCTGGCAGAATACCTTTCCAAAGAAGATCACGACGTAACGCTGGTGGACCGCAACCAGCAGGCCCTGGACAAGGCCACCGAAACCCTGGACGTCATGGGCGTCAAGGGCAACGGGGCCAACGTGCGCACCCTGTTGGAGGCAGGCGCGGACGAGGCGGATATCCTGATCGCGGTCACCACCCACGACGAGACCAACATGGTATGCTGTCTGGCGGCCAAGCAACTGGGCGCCAAGTACACCATCGCGCGCATCCGCGACCCGGAATACACCGAGAGCATCTCGCTCTTGCAAAACGGCATGGGCATCGACCTGGTGGTCAATCCGGAGCGGGCCTCGGCCATGGAAATTTCCCGGCTCCTGCGCTTTCCCTTTGCCACCAACATTGAGGCCTTTGCCCATGGGCGGGTGGAGATGGTGGAATTCAAGGCCATGGAGGGCGACCCCATCGTGAACACGCCCATCCGGTCGCTGCCGGGGCGCATTCCCAGGGTTTTGTACTGCGTCGTCCAGCGGGATCACGACACCTTCATTCCCAACGGCGACACCATCATCCGGCCCGGGGACCGGGTGCATGTGGCCGCGGACCTGATCACCATCACCCAGTTCTTCAAATACATGGGCAAGAACACCCAGAAGGTGCGCAGCGCCATGCTGCTGGGCGGCGGCCATATCGCCTTTTACCTGGCCAGGATCATCGCGGGCATGGGCATCAAGCTCTCCATCGTTGAGCTCAAGCCCGAAACCTGCGCCATGTTGAGCGAAATGCTGGACGAGGTGACCGTGATCCAGGGGGACGGCACCGACCAGGAACTTTTGGATTCGGAAAACATGCGGGAGATGGGCGCGCTGATCTGTCTGACCGGCCGGGATGAGGAAAATCTGATCACCGGGCTGTATGGCGCCAAATGCGGGGTGGGCAAGGTGATCGTCAAGGTCAACCGGCTCAACTACATGGATGTCATGCGCGACATGGGCACTGACAGCGTCGTCAGCCCCAAGCTCACCACCGCCAATTTGATTTTGCGCTCGGTACGCGCCCGCTCCCGGTCCCAGGATTCGGTGCTGGAAAAGGTATACCGGATTTTGGGCGGCGAGGTGGAGGTCTGCGAATTCACCGCTCTGGAGGGCGCGCCGTTTTTGAACGTGCCGCTGAGCCAGCTTTCCATTGCGCCCGGGGTGCTGGTGGCCGTGCTGGTGCGCGGAAAAAAGATCATCATCCCCTTCGGTAACGACCATATTGAATCGGGCGATACCGTGATTTTGGTCTCCCGAGCCAGCAAGATCGTAACTTTGGAGGATGCGTTCCGATGAATTTTGCTTTGGTAAGCCAGCTTCTGGGCAAGGTACTGATGTTGGAGGGCGCAATGATGGCGCCCTCGCTGCTGGTGTCGCTGCTGTATGGGGGCAGCGACGCCCCCGCCTTTTTGTGGTCCATGGCCATGGTGTTGGCGGCGGGCGGCCTGCTGGCCTTGATTAAGCCCAAAAACGACCAGCTGCGCGCCCGGGAGGGCTTTGTGGTGGTCTCCGTTTCCTGGATACTGCTTTCGGTGTTCGGGGCCATGCCCTTTGTGCTGTCCGGGGCCATTCCCTCCTTTGTGGACAGCTTTTTCGAATGCGTATCCGGCTTTACCACCACCGGTTCCACCTTGCTGCCCGATGTGGAAAGCCTGCCCAGGGGCGTATTGTTCTGGCGCAGCTTCACCCACTGGATCGGGGGCATGGGGGTATTGGTGTTGAGTCTGGCGCTGGTGCCCAAGATGGGCGCGCGCTCGCTGCACCTGCTCCGGGCCGAATCCCCGGGCCCCAATCCGGGCAAGCTGGTGCCCCGCATCGGCAACACCGCCAAGATCCTGTATACGATTTATGTGGCGCTGACGCTGGTTCAGATTCTGCTCCTGCTCATCGCGGGCATGCCGCTCTACGATTCGCTGGTTCATTCCTTTGGATCGGCGGGCACCGGCGGATTTTCCATCTACAACCTGAGCATTGGGCATTACCAGAACCCGGTGTTTGAGAACATCATCGCGGTGTTCATGATGTTGTTCGGCATCAATTTTACGGTGTATTACCAGCTCATCACCCGGAACTTCAAAGGCGTTTTGAAAAACGGGGAGCTTTGGCTGTATCTGGGGATTATTGTGGCGGCCACTTTGCTCATCGCGCTCAACATCCTGCCCACGATAGAGGGAAATCTCTTCGACGCCCTGCGCCTGAGCTATTTCCAGGTGAGCTCGGTCATCACCACCACCGGCTACGCCACCACGGATTTCAACCTTTGGCCCCAGTTCAGCCGGTATCTGCTGGTGCTGCTGATGTTCGTGGGGGCCTGCGCCGGGTCCACCGGCGGCGGCATCAAGGTCATCCGCCTGGAGATCCTGCTGAAATCCCTGGCCCGGGACGTGAAGCGCACCATCCATCCCCGGGGGGTGAAGGTGGTCAAATCCGAGGGCCGGGCGGTGGACGAACCCACCATCAACTCCATCACGGTTTTCTTTTTCAGCTATATCTTCATCATCCTGATGGCCACCCTGTTGGTCTCGCTGGACGGGCTTTCCTTTGAAACCAGCTTCACCGCCACGGTTTCCGCCATGGGCAACATCGGCCCGGGCCTGGACAAGGTGGGCCCCATGGGCAATTTCTCCTGTTTCTCGCCTTTTTCCAAGATTGTGCTCTCCTTGTGCATGTTGGCCGGGCGATTGGAGATTTACCCGATTTTGATGCTGGTCACCCCCGCCACCTGGAAAAAAGCATAGAAGATCATCTCCCGGCAAAGGACCCGTCGAAGGGTTGGCAACGCCCTGGGTCGGCGAAGCCAACTTGGAAGCCCAAAGGGCTTCCAACCTTGAACCGCAAAGCCGGTTCTGCGGATTAAATATGAAACCCACTGCCGCGCCGGTCTTCCGCAACATTTCAGGCTCCTTTGAAAATCTGAGGGCGCAGCCGTCAACTGCGTCCCCCTCCGCCATCGCCGAATGAAGACAAAAAAAACGAGTGTTCTTACAACTTTTCAAATGCTGTAAGAACACTCGTTCTGGTGCGGTCAACGGGACTTGAACCCGTACCCTCGCGGACACGCCCCTCAAACGTGCGCGTATGCCGATTCCGCCATGACCGCATATTTGCGCGGTAAACGCAACACTAGAATTATAAGCGATTCTGGCCCGTTTGTCAATCGCTTGCGCCAAATTTTATATGCCCCGGGGGAATCGCTTCGCCCCGGGGCGCGCTTTGCCTCAGCATTTCTGCAATATCGCGCATTTCAGATACTGGGTCTCCGGAGAGGCCGGCAAAATCGGGTGGTCGTGGCCCTGGGTGCGGAATTCCACCAGCCGCAGCTTGGTGCGGGAATCCCGGGCCGCCTGGTTGATGACCTCCATGAATTTCTCCGGGCTCACATGCTGGGAGCACGAGCAGCTCACCAAAAATCCGCCCTCGCGCACCAGCTTCATGCCCCGCAGGTTGATCTCCTTGTATCCCCGAAGCGCGCCCTCCAGGGCCGAGCGGGTCTTGGTAAAGGCCGGGGGATCCAGAATCACCACGTCGAACTGGCGCTTTTCGCCGGTGAGCGCGCGCAGGTGGTCGAAGCAGTTGTGGGCCTCAAAATCCACGTTCAGGCCGTTGATGCGCGCGTTCTCCCGGGCCACTTCCAGCGCCTCCTCGGAGATATCCACCCCCAATACGCTCCTGGCCCCGTATTTGGCCGCGTGCAGCGAAAACGAACCGTTGTGGCAGAAGCAGTCCAGCACATCCCCGCCCTGGACCAAGGGCGCGATGGCCGCCCGGTTTTCCTTTTGATCCAGGAAAAATCCGGTCTTTTGGCCGTTTTTCACGTCCACCAGAAAGTGAATGCCGTTTTCCACCATGTCCACCCGGTCGGGCACCTGGCCGCTCAACAGGCCGGTCATCTGCTCCATGCCTTCCAGCCTTCTCACCGGCACGTCGTTGCGCTCATAGATGCCCGCGGGGCGGATCACGTCGTTCAGGATCTCCACCAGCTCGCGCTTCCATTTTTCAATGCCCAGGCACAGGGTCTGCATCACCAGCACATCCGCGAACTTGTCCACCACCAGCGCGGGCAAAAAGTCGCTCTCCGCGAACACGGCCCGGCAGCTCATGGGGTCGGCGAACCGCTTTCGGTAGGCCCAGGCCCTTTCCACCCGCCGGTGAAAGAAGCCGGCGTCCACGATTTCGTCCTTGGTGGTGAGCATGCGCAGGGCGATCTGGGATTTGGGGTTATAAAACGCCCGGCCCAGGAACCCGCCCTTGGAGCTCATGACCTCCACCACGTCGCCCGGCTCAAAGCCGCCCTCCACATGGTCGATGTCCGAAAGAAATACCCAGGGATGGCCCGAGTGTACCCGGGTCTCCCGCGTCTTGCGCAAAATTGCCTTTGCCATCTATGCTTCTACCTCAATTTCCAATCCCAGCGTGTAAACGCCCGGTTTAATGATGTGCCCTGCGTTGAGCACCGTGGACCAGGCCATATCCCCGCCGATGCCGGCGTGGGCCGCGTCCAGGTGCAGGAAAATCGTCTCGCCCCGGGAAATTTCGTGGTCGTGAGCCGCGTCCCGCAGCGCCTGCACCGTAAATCTCCTGGCGTCAAAGTGGAAGGGCGTATCCCCGGTAAAGCGGATGGAATGGCCCTCCTTGTCCTTCATGACGAGATCGCGGACATCCTCGTGGCCGCCGCATTCGGCCGGAGGCACGAACGGGGTGTGCATGGCGTCCACCCGGGCGCTGTACCGCCCGATGGGCGCGGATTCCACCCGGTCGGAATAGCTCTCCCCCGGGCCCCGGCCGTAAAAGCCGGCCCATTCCAGATCCCCGGGCAGCTCGAATTCCAACCCCAGCCGGGGCAGATGGCCCAGGGCCTCGTCCACCTTAAAGCGCGTCTCCAGCCGCATGTGGCCGTCGCCCCATACCCAAAGCCGGTTCAAAATCTCCACGGCCCCGTCTTTTACCGCGGTTTCCGCCCGCCATTCGGCCTCGATGAGCGCGCTGCCGTCCTGAAGGGCCTGGGCGCGCTGACCCATCATCCGCACCCGGCCGTTGCCGTCCGCAAAGGCCGACCATTGGTCGAAGAAGCCCCAGCCCCGCTGGCAATCCGCCCCGGTCTTGCCCCGGCAGAGGATGGGAGAAAGCCCGCCCAGGATCATCGCCCGGCCGTTTTTGGCGCAGCGCAGCACGCGCCCGCCCTCGATTTCCAGCTCAAACCCGTTTTCCCCGGTCAGGCAGACGCGCCCGGCCTGTTGGGACAGGCGGATGGCGGGCCGCGCCTCGTCTTTCCGCGGGGCGCTGGCCGTGGGCAGCTGAAACTGCTCCTTGCACAGCACGGCCCCGTTTGAAATGGGCTGAAGATTGAGGAAGTATTCGCGCCCGGCCTGCCTTTGGATATCCAACGGGACGGCGATCCGCCCGTCCCCCATGGGCGGGATTTCGGGCAGCGGAAGTTCCCCGCCGCCTATGCTCAATCCGTCCTCCAGAATCTGATAGCGCAGGCTCATGCCCCGGGTGGTCAGGGCGTGGTGCCGGTTGAGCACCTTGAACGCCCCCTCCTTGGGGAACAAATTCCATCCGTCCCGAACCGTGTCCGGGACGATCCGGACCGGGGATTGCACCTGGGCCATTTCCCAGGCCACCGGTTTGGGCATCAGATTGGCCTGCACATAGCCGTTGCAGCACATGAACGGTGGGCAGTCCCATTCCACCACCGGCTCGTGAAAATCCCCGCCGTATCCGTAAAATTCCCGGCCGCTCCCGTCCCTGGCGAGCAGCGCCTTGTCCTGCCAATCCCAGACAAAGCCGCCCTGGAAGCGCTCATAGCGCTCCATCAGCTCAAAGAATTGGTTCAATCCGCCGCCCGAATTGGAGATCTGATAGCCGTATTCCACCAGCACAATGGGCCTGAGGTCCTTGGCGTCGGTGAGCAGGTTTACAATGGCCTCCACCGTGGGATACATGGGGCAGCGGATATCCGAGGTGTCCGGGCCCGGCGCGCCGCTCTCATACTGCACCAGCCGGCTGGGGTCGTAATTGCGGATCCAGCCCGCCATGGCCGCGTGGTTGGGGCCGCAGCCCGATTCGTTGCCCAGCGACCAGCTCAGTATGGAGGGGTGATTCTTGTGGATCATCACCATGCGGGTGGCCCGCTGCAGATACGCCTCGGCCCACTCGGCCCGGTGGGACAGCATGCCCATCACCCCGTGGGTCTCCAGATTGGTCTCGCACACCACGGCCATGCCCATCTCGTCGCACAGCTCGTACAGCGCCGGGTCGTCCGGGTAGTGACAGGTGCGGATGGCGTTGAAATTGAGCTGCTTCATCAGGGCGATTTCCCGCCGCATGTGCGCCCGGCTCACCGCGCGCCCGGTCTCGGAAAAGAACTCGTGGCGGTTGGTTCCCCGAAACAGCATCCTGACCCCGTTGAGCAGAATCACATGATCCTTGATCTCGATGGTCCGGAAGCCCACCCGGCAGGATTCCACATCCAAAACATCGCCGTTTTCGTCCAAAAGCTCCATGACGCAGCCGTACAGGTTCGGGGTCTCCGGAGTCCACAGGGCCGGCGCGTCTATCCGGGCCTCAAACAGCGCCTCGGCCGGATCCGGGGTGTGGTCGTTGCGGTAATAGGGTTCGACGCCGGGCCGCTGAACCTGGCTGAAACAGGGCGCGCCCTGGGCGCCGTACAGGGAGAGCCGGACCTGGGTATCCCCGAATCCATCCACCCGGCTCAGCTGCACCCGGGCCTGAAAGCGCCCGTCCGCCCAGGCGGTGACCTTGAAGTCCCGGATGTGCCGCTTAGGCTTGGCGAACAGGGCGACCGGCCGGAAGATGCCCGACAGATGCCAATAGTCCTGATCTTCCAGCCAGGTGGCGTCGGTGAAGCGCATGACCTGAAGGGCGACGCGGTTTTTCCCCGGACGCATGAAGGGGGTGACGTCAAAGTCGCTCATCAGCTTGCTGTCCTGGGAATAGCCCACCGGCCGGCCGTTGATCCAAAGGTAATAGCCCGACTCCACCCCGCCCAGCATCAGGTGCAGCTCCATGCCCTCAAAGCCTTCCGGCAGGACAAAATCCCGCGCGTACAGCCCGGTGGGGTTGTCCTGGGGCACAAAGGGCGGGTTGTTGCGGCTGGAATCGCAGGTGGTTTCCCCGGCCTTGGGGGCGATGTGGTGGGCGCCCTGGCCGTAGCGCTCAAAGGGATAGACCACGTTGGTGTAGATGGGCCGGCCATAGCCCTGGGTCTCCCAGTTGCCGGGCACCTGGATATCGCCCCAGCCGGTCAGGTCAAACTCATTTTCGTAAAAGGGCTCCACCGCCTGTTCCGGGCGCTCCAAAAGGCGGAATTTCCAGGTTCCATCCAGGCTGATCTGCCGGTGGGAGGCCGTTCGGTCGAAGCTCAGGGCCTGCTGGGTGCTCTCATACGCGCCCCAGGGGGCGTGGGCGCCCATGCGGTTGATGGACAGCACTTCCGGATTCTGCCAATCGGGCAGGAAATGAAATTCATTGCGCATGGGGACAACTCCTTTCAAAAAAATGGATGGATTGTCCTTCCAAGGTGTGACAATCCTTTGTTCACCGTATTTTTCTGCATTCCATGTAATACCGCTTTTCATTGGCCTCACCCATGGAGAAGGTCTTCCGGGGCAGCGCGCCGTGGGCCTTCACCGAGGGGAACAGCAGCTTTTTATCCATGGCGGTGAGCAAAAAGCCGCAGTTTCCGACCTTGGAGGCCAGGCGGGTGAGCGCCTCCTCCCCGTGGATGTAGTCGATTTCACATGCGCTGTGGCTGAGCAGCCAGTTGTCCAGAAAGGGCTGAAGCAGGCTGACCGTGAGCTCGCCGGGCGCGCCGTCGATGGCCAGGGGCAGCTTTCCGTCCGCGTCCACATAGGTGAGCAGGCAGTCGCCCTTGCCGTCCATGCAGGGCTTGAGCTTGAGCCCCCGGTGGATGCACCATTCGTTGAGCTTGAACAGCATGCCCTTGCCGTCCACATGCATCATCAGCCGGTGGATGGGCTCGAACACCAGCGCCGGGTCGTGCAGGTTGACGATTTCCACCAGGGCGTAGCGCGCCGGGTGGTTAAGCTGCTCTTCTTCGGACAGGGTTTCCTTGAGTTGAAGCCAGCATTGCCGGGCCGTGGCCAGGGAATGGTTGCCGTCGCCCACCGCGAACAACAGATCGCCGCTCAGCCGGCCCAGGTAGTACAGCGCCTGCTGCACGGCCTCCAGATGGATGGAGGACGACACCTTCCAGGCCCGCAGCCTGCCGCCGTTCATCATGAGGTTGAGGTCGTACAGCATTTCCATGCGCCCCCGGTCCTCGTAAAGGGGCCGGATGAGCAGGTCGTTTTGGTCGTCCACCAGCAGCATCACATGCGGGGTCTCCAGGGGCGCGTTCTGGCGGATCTTGACCCGGGGCGGTATGCGCGAGAGCACCGTGCCCTCGGTGGCCCTGATGAGCGAATGGGCGTCCGGGTAAAAGTCGTAGGCCTCCAGGTCCACCGCGGCCATCAGGCCCAGGCGGTGGCCGGATTGGGTGCTGCGCTCCACCAGCACAAACCCGGTGAACTTTTCGGTGAGCACCTCTTTTTCATATTCGGCCATGGTGCGGTTGATGGATTCAATCCGCGCCTCCCCCTGGGCGAGCCAGGCCTCGGGATAGATGATGTTCAGGGTGGAGGGCGCGTTGCCCACCACGCCCTTTACCTCCTCCCAGTATTCCGGTTGGGCGGTGTATTGGTCGCAGGCCACCACCGCCCATTTGCTCAGGTCAACGCCCGGCTTGGGCAGCAGGATTTCGGGAATCGTAACTCCGTTGTAGGGGAATTTCATGGCGCAGTACCTCCTCAAGTCGGGCGCGAATTCGTTGCGTTATGCACTATTTTACCATATATTTGCGCTTTTTCAAAGGGAAGAGAAAATTCCCCTGGCGGGGGAGGGATTTTATGGAGGGGCCAGGGGGAGGGATTGTATCCCTTTTTCAAAGGGAAGCCAAATTTCCCCTGGCGGGGCGCAAGTTTTATGGAGGGGCCAGGGGGAGGTTTCCGTAATACCTCCCCCTAGGCCCCTCCAAATTAACCGCCCGCGCCAGACATTCGTCTGTCGCGGGTACGGGCTTGCGGAGCCCTTC
>DVJW01000108.1 GCA_018716505.1 Candidatus Faecaligallichristensenella faecipullorum
AACCCCGGCCCGGCGAAGCCGAGGCCGGGGCGGCGAATGAGCAGCCCGTTTGAGGGGGAGAGGTTGGAAGCCCTTTGGGCTTCCAAGTCGCCAAAGGCGACCGCGACGGCAAAATCGAAGATTTTGACGCCGCGCCTTCTGGGAGGTGTGGAGGGATTTAAGGGGGAGGATACGGAACTCCCCCTAATCCCTCCACATCTTGCCGCCCACTCTGGGCAATTTTTGCTTCCCTTTGAAAAAGGGAATTGAACCTCCCCCTACCCTTCTATTCCCCGCTGGCGGGCGGCCTCATACAGGCAGATGGAGGCCGCGCAGCCGGCGTTCAGCGACGAGGCCACCCCAAAGATGGGGATGCGGGCCAGATGGTCGGCGCGCTCCTTCCATCCCTTGGACAGCCCAAAGGTTTCGTTGCCGATGAGCAGCACCGTGGGGCCGGTGAGGTCCATGCGGCTCAGATAGTCGGTTCCCTTGGCGCTGGTGCCGATAATTTTCGGGCGCACCGGGAGGCCGTCGAAATACTTGAGCATGTTTTCCATGTTTTCCATGGCGTAAAAGGGCAGATGAAAGCAGGCCCCGATGCTGGCGCGGATGCACAGGGGGTCATAAAAATCCGCGCTGTGGCCGGTGGTAAACACCCCGGCCGCGTTAAAGGCATCGGCCGACCGGAGCACCGTGCCCAGGTTGCCCGGGCCCTGGGGCCGGTCGAACACCAGATACAGCGGGTTTTCCCCGGCCCTTTGCGCCATGCGCCCCAGGGCGTCCTCCCTCATTTTCACCAGCCCGATGAGCTCGCAGCTCTCCTCCCGCTCGCTGAGCTCGTCCATCAGCGCGGGCTCGATTTCGTAGAGGGTGTCGATGCTGGCCTTGCCCAGCATGTCGTGCGCCCAGCCCGAGAGCCGCTTTCCGGCCGGATAGCCCACCGAATCAAAGGCCCAGCCGTTGGATATGGCCTGTTCAAAGGGGTGCACCCCCTCCACAAAGGCCAGGCGCTGTCTATGGCGCTTCTCCCGGTTGCGCTTCAGGGTTTCAAAGCGCTGAAACGCGGCGTTGCGCGCAGTCATCTTCATTTTAACAGCCATTTATTTCCGTCCTTTGTCTTTTTTATGGTTTTTGCCGCCGGCCGCGCCGGGCCCAAAAATATTTTATCCCCATTTAGACCCCTGCGCCGCCCATTTTGTTTCTTCACCGGAGCAGCCTGTTTTGAATATCATCTCTATTTTATTATACCATAAAACTCAGGAAATTGGGAAGAAAAAACGGAGCCAGCCCGCTATGGGCCGGCTCCGTCGGCGTTTCACTTTCGATCCTGCAATTTATGCAGAATCATAAACAGCAGGAACGCGATAACCGCATAGAAAATCCAATTCACAATGTGGATTCCGATTGACATCCGATTCCTCCTTACGGTCTAAATTCCGCATATAGGGAAAGCTCTTCCGAATAGACTTCTATGATACCTTTTACAAGGAGATAATGTGCCATTTTACCTCTTACTGTTACAGCAAGTGTTCGACTGTCATCAAGCTTTTTGGTTGACGCGGAGTTTTGCGTCCATTTACTGTCCGCTGTCATCCCATGATTACTGCTGGTGACTGATTTAACACTTTTCACCCGTTTCACTTTATTCGCATCTGTAACATAGGTAAAATCAGCTCTCACACGAACATAGTGCAGTCCGCCACACTGCTTAAAATCTTTATACTTAGATGTAGATTGCACACTAGCCCTCGTTATGTGAAGGCTTTCCTCTCCTACTCCCTCCCTCTTAGCTGCCGCCAAAATAGCCGCACGATACTCCGCATCCATTTGCCTTTTCTCTTCTTGCAAACGGTTAAGGTAGTTTTGCAATTCTTCTTCAGAATTGATTACTCGAGGTACCACACCTTCCGGAACTTCTGCTTTAGAGATTACACGTCTCTCTAAATCACCATAATCAATTCCATCTATATTAGATGCCGCATTTACGGGGGAGCAAAATGTGAACAGAACAACTGCGCTAAATATAACAGCAAGCATTCTACGCAACTTCATTTTTCTTCCTCCCTTCATAATAGGCCATAACAGACTGCTCAATCACAAGCAACATTATACACCCATTGGAAACCTCTCCTTTCTTTAAGTTTCGTCCATATTTTAACATATATTATTCTTAATTGCAATATTATTTTATCGTTTTCAAAAAATTTTTTTTAATTTATTTTTTTTGTGATTAAATAATCATTATAATCCAAATTCCCTTTAGACATCATAACAAAAAGGCCGCCCCATACAAGAGGCGACCCTAGTTCAAAAGTCTCGTTGCCGTGTCATCTATAGCTTCACTTTTCCCTCAAAGGTGCCGCCATCGCTCTCCACCACCTGGCCGCCGGGCAGCTCAATGGCCGCGCGCGCGCCCTGGGGCCATTCGGCCTCCAGCTCAAATTCGCCGTTTTCCACCCGCCAGCACACCTTGACCTCGCCCATGGGGGTGGGCACGCTGCCCGCGGCCTGGCCCATAAACAGGCCCTGGGGCCTGATGCCGATCACTTTAAAGCCCTGCTCCCTGGGGTACACGCCCAGGATCTTGGCCGGGTATTCGTACAGCATCATGGCGCCCCAGGCGTGGCAATCGCTTCGGGTATGCTCGCCCGGCACCTCGGGGATGGTGGTCACGTTTTCGTCCAGCAGCCGCTTCCACAAAGGCCAGAGCCGCTCGGTCTCCTCATAGAGCCCGGCCTTTTCCAGGGCGCGGAACAGGGTAAACTGAAGCGGGAAGGTGCACTGGACCAGATCCTCTTCGTTCAGGGCCCTAAGCATCAGCGCCTTGGCCTCCTCACCTTCCACCATTTCGTCCAGCACCGCGTACATCTGGCTATGCTGGGAGAATTCCCGGGTGGCGGGGCCCTCGCGGAACATCTTCCGCTCCTCATCCCAGCACAGCTTGCGCACCTGATCCATGATGCCCTGAGCCTCGTCGCGATAGAAGCCGGCGTCCTGGGTATGGCCCAACTGCTCCATCAGCTCCGCGGCCATCTTCAGAAAATGCACATACACCAGATTTTCCGCGGTGGAGACGCCCTCGTCCACCGCCGCGTTGGGCTGGCCGAAGCCCCTTCCCCACTGATCCGGCCAATCGAAGAATTCCCAATAGCCCAGGTTTTCCACCAGGCCGCTCTTGCCGGTTTTGCGCTTGAACCAATCCAGCACCGCCTCCATGGTGGGCCGGTAGCGCCTGACCAAATCCAGATCCCCGGTCTGCTGGAGGTAGTCGCTCAGCATGCCGATCCATTGCAGGGCAAAGCACGGGATGACCTGGGGCATGGTGCAGGGATAGCGGGACTGCAAAATGCCGTCGGGCAGCAGCGAGGCATGGAAGTCGAAGATGGTGCGCCTGCCCATGCGGGTATCCCCGCCCAGGGTGTAGGTGAACTGCATTTGCAGCCGGGTATCCAGGATGTACTGGAGCTGTTCATAATAGGGGCAGTCCTCGTGGGTCTCGTGCATGCACAGCCTGAGGGTGCGCTCGCTCATCTCCCAGATGCGCTTTACCCACTCCTGCTCGGGCGCGATTTTCACCTGATTGACCAAGGGATATCCGGTGTTCAAAAAGCGCGGGGGATACAGGGTCAGGGGCTGGTCCCCGGTCTCCACCACCAGGCGCACAAAGCGGAAGGTGCGGATCCAGAAAGGCTGATAGGTCCACTTTTTGCCCGAGGGGTACACCACGTCGGTCAGGCCCAGCAGGTCAAAGTGCTCCCAGTCGTCCCGCTTGCCCTTGAGCGGGCCGGGATAGGCGCCGCCCTTGCTCAGGCGCATATAGGATTCGGCATAGGTGAGGTTCACCCGGGCGCCCAGCCCGCCCTCCATTTCCAGGAAAAGGTAGGCGGTCTTGAGCACCCCGGCGTCCAAATCCACCGAATAGCGGCCATGGGGGGCCAGGGTTACCGGGCCGCTCAGCAGGCCAAAGCGCCGGGCGTTTTCGGCCTGGGCCGGGGTCTCCCGGACAAAGCGATCCTCTTCCAAGGTCAGAAGGGGCAGGGGCCGCTCGTACAGCACAAAGGGCATGAGCTCGGAAAAGCGCCTTTCGTCGTACACCGTGGCCGTGACCGCCTCCTCAAAGCCGGTTATGTCCGCGTCAAACAGGTTTCCGGGCAACTTTTCCGCGCGCACCTCTTCGTTGCCGCCCATGATAAAGCCCGGGGATTCCTCCAGATAGCGGATGGCCTCATCGTTTTTTACAAACCATTGGGCATAGCCGGTGGACAGATCCGCCCCATCGCCCTGGGCGATCACCAACAGCTGCGGGCCCGAGGCGGCGCCCATGATGCCGTAGGGGCCCACATTGGTTTCGCCCCGGCCATACACATAGGCCTCGGACGGGGGAAAGGAGGTGACTTTCAGCAGAAGCGCGTTTTGCCCCGGCCGCAGGAAGGCGGAGATATCCACCGAATCCAGATAGGACTGATTGCGGTCGCCCTTGAGCGGGCCGTTGTTCACCATCTGGCCGTTCACATACAGGCAATAGCGGCTCAGGGCGAAGAGCTTGAGCACCTTCTTTTCCCCGGGCCGGGCCTCAAAGACGGTCTTGAAATAGGCGGTTTCAATGGGCAGGAAGTCCCGAAGGTTGCGGGTCCTGGCCGCGATCAGATGGGCGGGCTTTTCAAAATGGACTCGGTTGGTCATGGGCGGTTCCTCCTTATGAATTGGTATCATCAATACTTCTGCGTTTCCCGCGGCTTTCCCTTCGTCTGTCAGGAAAATGAAGGCTTCATTTCCGGAAAAGGGTTACATCTTGATCGCGCCCGAAGTCATGCCCTGGATAAACTGCTTGGAGGCAAAGAAGAAGGCCACCAGCAGCGGGATGGACACGATCACATAACCGGCCATGACCGGGCCGTAGTTGCGCAGGGTCTTGGAGGTGTTGGCGTCGCTGAAGGGCTTCAGGGCCACGGCGATGGTGTACTCCTCTTCCTTCATCAGGGCGATGTTGGGCCAGATGATGTCGTTCCAGAAGAACAGGATGGACAGGATGGCCAAAGTGGCCAGCATCGGGCGCACCAGGGGAACCACGATGCGCAAAAACACATTGCCCATGCCCGCGCCGTCGATCTCCGCGGCCTCAAACATCTCATGGGACAGGCCCTTGACAAAGGCCGTCACCAAAAAGATGCCGAAGGGCAGCTGGGCGCGGATGCCGGGCAGGATGATGGCCAGCTTGCTGTTGAGGATGCCCATATTGCTGGACAGCAGGAACAGGGGGACCAGCGTCAGGATGCCGGGCACCATCATCAGCGCCAGCACCGAGATATACAGAAAGTTCTTGCCGGGAAACTCAAAGACCCCGAACACATAGGCGCCCATGGCGGCGAGAATCACGATAATGACCGTGCTGACGGCCGTGTTGATGAGCGAGTTGAAGATACTGTCCTTTACATAGAGCCAGGCCACGCCGTAGTTCTCCAGATGCAGCGGAAAGCTCAGGTTAAAGGGCTCATACATATTCTGCTCGACGTTTTTAAAGGATTTAAACACCATGACCACCAGCGGATAGAACGTCACAAACAGCAGCAGCAGGATGATCAGATGCTTTGAGACCTCGAGGACCCTCTTTTTTGTCTTGAAGCTCATGATGCATTCCCTCCCCTTACTTATCCACATCGGTATTAATGTACTTATTGTTGATGATGGTCAAAATCAGAATGATCAGGAACATGGCCAGGCCGATGGCCGAGGCGTAGTTCATCTCGCCATACTCAAAGGCGCGCTTGTACATCCACAGGCCGGGCACCATGGTGGCGTTGCGCGGGCCGCCGTTTGTGGTCATCATTTGCAGCTGGAAGGCCTGTATGCCGCCGATGATGCCCATAATCAGCTGCAGCTTCAGCTGGCCCAGCAAAAGGGGCAGGTCGATCTTCCGAAACCGCACCCAGAAATTGGCGCCGTCCAGCTTGCAGCTCTCCAGCACGCTCTCCGGGATGCCCTGAAGCCCGGCCAGATAGATCAAAAAGGCCGTTCCGGAAACCCAGGGAAAGCCGATGAGCATCATGGAACTCAGGGCGGTGGAAGTGCCGTTGAGCCAGGCGGAGGGCTCCAGGCCAAACACCGCCAGCAGCGCGTTGGCCAGCCCGTCGGAATCGAAAATCAGGAACTGCCACACCAGGTAGATAACCAAAGTGGGAATCAGCATGGGCACGATAAACATGAAGCGGTAGGCATCGGAGGACCGCTTGCTCTTCATATTATAGAGCAGCTCGGCCACCAGCAGGGCGGGGATATTGCCGGTAATCAAGCTGACGATCAGCAGCTTGACCATATTGCTGATGGAGGCGATCAGCCTGCGGTCGGAAACCAGATCCTCAAAATGTTCCAATCCGACGAAGGCGCCCGAGGCGTCGGTAAAGCTCAGCTTAAAGGCGTCCAGGGCCGGCAGATAGCCGAACACGATCAGGGGAATAAACACGGGCACCAAAAAGGCATAGATTTTCCAATGTTTCTTCAGGGCCGCCAACATGGGCACACATCCCTTCTTTTTATAAGTCGTGCCGCCCCCGCTTTGCGCGGAGACGGCACGTTTCATGTTGGGATCCGTCCGCTTAAAGGATTACCACTTGCTGGTATCCCAGCCGGAAGACTCGATGGCGCGCTCCACAGCGGCCTCCAGCTCGTACTGGAACTCCTCGGTGAAGTCCTCGATGGTGATTTCATCCAGCAACCAACCCACCCGCAGGTCGTCGTAGTTGGTCGACAGCTCGTTGTCCCAGGCGTTCCAGATGTTGCAGGCGTGCCAATCCAGATAGCCGTTGGCCATGTCCTCGTTGGCGACCTCCTGCAGGGGCTTAAACAGCTCCACGCACTCGGCGTTGATGTTGGACGGCGTGGTGGCCGAGAAGGTGTTGACCATGCGGGCGTTGTTGTCGGCCTGGGTCAGGTACATCAGGAAATCGATGCAGTCCTCAACGGTGCCGTTCTTCACGGCGGTGTTGGTCACCTGCCAGGTGGTGGAGTAACCGGCCGAGCCGCGGATGATGGGGGTCTGGCAGTACTCGGTGGTTTCCTCGGTCACAATGGGGAAGGGCGCGTTCTGGGTTTCAAAGGTGTGCACCGTGTCGTCGCGAACCTGGCGCATATGCACGCCGGCGCCGGCGGTGATGGCGATTTCGCCGTTCAGGAAGGAGGTCATGACGTCGATATTCTGCCAATCGTCCGGGAAGTACTTGGTGACTTCCTTAATCAGCCGGAAGTATTCCTGATACTCCGGATCGCTGGTGGACAGCAAGCCCTGGGTGATGGCGCGGGCGAATTCCTGGGAATCCAGCACGCCGTCCTTCTGCAGCACATCCAGCTCTTCCAACCTGCCGGAGAGCAGCTGGCCTTCCAGCACGATGTCATACCAGTGATAGTTGGGCAGATAGGGGATCACGCCGATTTCGTTCAGCTTGTCCTGAGCCTCCATGAACTCGGCATAGGTCTCGGGAATCTTTTCGATGCCGGCCTGCTCCAGCAGATCCATGTTATAGATCAGGCCGATGGGGGTGGCGTCGATGGGGCAGAAATAGTAGTTGCCGTTGGAGGAACGGGTGACCTCCAGCCACACCGGGTTGAACAGGTCGGCCCAGCGCTCGTTGCCCTCCTCGTAGGGGTTGGGCTGCTCGAAATAATCGTTCAGCGGCACAAACCAGTCGGTGCCGATGTCGGTGTTTTTATATACGCCCATGTTCTGATAGATGATATCCGGGGCCTCGCCGGCGGTCATCAGGGCCACCAGCGCGTCGCGGTCGGTGGTCTTGGAGGCGGGCAGCAGCTGAACCTCCACGTCGGTATGGAGCTTGTTATACTCCTCAATCAACAGTTCCAGCTCATTATAGGGATAGGGGTTGGCGTCGCTCTTCTCCATGGACTTGGTGGAGTTGAAATTTTGCTGATCTCCGCCGCCGTCCACCACGATGACCCGCTTTTCGCCCTCGGCGCTGGCAATGCCGAACAGGCCCAGCACCAAAAGCGCGGCCAACAGGATGCTCAAGGTACGCTTCATGGAAAACCCTCCTTAACATAATAGATACTATATCATCACACGGCGCAAGGCCGGCGATTTCGCGTTCCATTCCGGGATGCCAAAATATGTTAACGTTAACATCCCTCTATTCCATCCTCAGCCGCCCTGACAGCGGCGCACGGTTCCGCCCGCGATCCATTCGGGGGCGATCAACAGATGGTTATCCCTTTGAGGGATGCGCGACCGAAGAATATCCAGCAGCATTTTTGCCGCCGCCCGCCCGGTTTCTTTGGCCCGGATGGAAACGGTGGTCAGATGCGGCGCGGTGCAGCGGCTGTAGAGATTGCCGTCATGCCCCACGATGGAAATATCCTCGGGCACCCGCAGGCCCTTTTCCTGAAACGCCTGGATGGCGCCCACCGCAAAAGCGTCGTTATAGCAGAACATGGCGCTGGGCAGCTCCCCGCCCCGGGACAGCATACGCAGGGCGGCCTCCCGGGCCTGGCCCACACCGTCTTCCCTTACCACGCACCGCCAGTTTTCATTCACTTCAAGCCCATGGCGGCGCATCGCGGCACGGAACCCGGCCTCGCGCTCGCCCCATACGCCCCCCTGGGCTGGGGCCCAGCAGACGCAGCCGATCCTGCTGTGGCCCGCTTCCACCAGATAGTCCACGGCCATTTCCGCGCCGCCCCGGTAATCCTCGCGCACCCAATTGTCATGGGCGGTGTATTCATTGTCCCCGACGACCACAAAGGGGCGCTTCTGCTGAACCATCAAACCGCCCATCTTCTTGAGCAGGACAGGCAGCCCGCCGGAACGGTCCTGCGCCTCGTAGCTTTCCATGGGAAGAATCACCAGCCCTTCCACCTGCTTATCCAACAGGGTCTGAATCCCGGAAAGGGCGGTGGCATAGCTGTCCGCGCAGTAGAGGATAATATCCATCCCGCGCTTTCGGAAGTAAGCGGCCATGCTGGAAACATACTGGGCATACACCGGGTTTTCAATATGGGACAGCAATATGCCCACCGTGGAAGACCGGTTCAGCACCAGCGAGCGGGCCAGCTGATTGGGCCGGTAGCCCAGCGCTTCCACACAGGACAGCACCCTTTGACGCTTTTCCTCGGAAACATATCCCTTTTGATTGAGCACCCGGGAAACGGTCATGGCCGATACCTGGGCCATTTGGGCCACATCCTTAATGGTCGCCACAAAGAAGCCTCGCTTTGATGGAATGTTATCGTTATCAGATAGACAAAGTATATCATATTATTGCTTTCATGTCAACAAAAGATTGCCCACAAGTTAACGGATACCGCTTGCGCGCGGTTTCCCTTTTGACTTTCATCCCGGCCCGGGGTATAATGGGGACAAAGCCTTTGCTCAATAATGGTATGAAAAAGGGGGACAGGTTATGAACAAGACGTTGGAAGATTTAAAGAGCCGCCGCAGCTGCCGGGCGTTCAAGGCGGAGCAGGTTTCCCGGGAAGAGCTCAATCAGGTTTTGGAGGCCGGCATGTACGCGCCCACCGGCATGGGCAGGCAGTCGCCCATCATGGTGGCGGTGCAGGATCCGGACACCGTGCGCGAGCTCTCCCGGCTCAACGCCCGGGTGATGGGCGCGTCCACCGATCCCTTTTATGGAGCGCCCACGGTGATTGTGGTGCTGGCCGACCCGGAAATCGGCACCTATCGGGAGGACGGCAGCCTGGTGATGGGCAATCTGCTCAACGCGGCCCATGCCGTGGGGCTGGGCAGCTGCTGGATCCACCGGGCGCGGGAGGTCTTTGACAGCCCGGAGGGCAAGGCGCTGCTGAAAAAATGGGGCGTGCCCGAGAAATATGTGGGCATCGGCAACTGCATTTTGGGCTATGCCGCCCAGCCCGCCGCCGCGCCCAAGCCGCGAAAGGCGGATTATATCTTCAGGGTATAAGTCCATGGCCAACCAAATCAGGCGGGTTTTGAGCGGCGCGGCCTCCTGGGCCATGAGCCTGTTGCTGGCGTTGGGGATTCTGATTTTTTTGATTTGCTGCGTGATCTGCCTCAGCGAGGGCGATCCCATCTGGGCATTTGGGCCGCTGGCCATTTTCCCAGGGGTGGGCTACGTCCTGCGGGTCTATCTCAGCCATGTGGAGCGGAAGGAGCGCCATCCCGCGCACCTGGTGGTGGAGCGGCTGATCTTTTGCGCGCCGGAGGTCCTTTTGGGGCTGTTTTTGATCTTTGAGGGCGCGGGCTGGACGTATGCCCCGCTGTCCTGGGGAAACCTGGCCGCGCTGCCGGTGGTGGTTTCGGCCTTTATCATTTTGCCCCCCGTGCTGCTGGCGCGCACATTGATCCGGGCCTTTCGGGGCGAAACCGGCGGGGAAGCGCCCAGCGAACCGGAAACCCGGGCGTTTTGGGTGAATTGGATATAAAAAAATACAACCGCTCCCGGCGTGCGCCGGGAGCGGCTTACCTGATTTTATTCGCCCTGGGCCGCTTCAAGGCGGCAGGGAATCTCAAAGATCAGGTGCTCATCCCCGGCCTGGAGCGTCAATTCTTCGGGCAGATCTCCGGCCTGACAGAGCAGGGTCTGTACATAGACCGGCTTGCCCTCCTGTTCCCGAACCCGGGTGATGCTGTTATAGCAGTCAATGGGCCGTCCGTCCGGATGCAACAGCTCCATGCGCCAACGCAGCCCCGGATTGGCGCCGGAACCGCTCTCGCCCACGCACAGCGGGCAGGGGGACTTGCCTTCCAGCTGGGCCGGATCCAGGAGCTGGGCGCCCTCCATGCCCGAGCAATCGCTGACCCGGTGAAACAGCCGTCCGCCCCCGGTTCCATAATAAGTCAGCGCCGGGTCAATTTCATAGGGCTGAATCCCGGTTTGGCCCGGGGCGTGCTGGGCGCGATAGCGCACGGTGAGATAATTGGCCAGCGGGGTGGAAAAGATTTCGGCCTCCAGAATTTCCAGACCTTCGGGCTGCGGGCCGGGCGTCAGCTTCATCCGCTTTCCCTGTCCGGCGCTGAGCCGCGTCTCCACGGAAAGGCCCTCAAAACTGACCGTGGGCGCGATCTGATCCGTCGTTTCCTCGTTCCAGCTCATCAGATAGTAGACCAGGCTCTCCCCTTCCCGGCGCACATCGCTGAATCCGTCCAAAACCGGCTGTTCCAGAAAAATATCCGGAAAGCCCGCCAGCTCGATTTTGCCGGGCCGGGCCATTTCCTCCGGGGTATAGTCGGCCCAATCGCTGTACAGCCACTGGCCCTGGTCCCTGGGCGAGCATTCGATCACCATCTGCACGCCCTTTCCGTCGAACAGCGCCTCCCGAACTTCCATGCGCATGCGCTGATCCTGCGCGCTGCCCAGGCCGCGCTGAATCCGCTCCTCCGCCCCGTCCAACGCGGCGCCGCCAAAAAAGTCCAGGATGCCCCAGGCGTCGGACAGGGCCAGGGCGGCCGACGCCAACAGCAGCACGGCCAGCAGCACCAAAGCCAGGCTCAGGCTCATTTTAAAGCGTTTTTTCACGGGCGCTTCCTCCTTTTCCCGGGCGGCCCGGCGTATCCTGCGCGCCAGGGCCTCATCCACCCGAAGTCCCTCCAATTCCCGATCCAGCGCCGGGCGCAACGGCAATCTACTCATCGAAATACCACTCCTTCAGCTGGGCGCGCAGCCGCTTTTTTGCCCTTTCCAGCCGGGCGGAAACGGTGGAAACCGATATATCCAGGGCCTGGGCGATCTCGCGCAGCTTCATTCCCCGGTAATAATACAGCACCACCGCCTCCCTGAGCCTGTCGGGCAGGGCCATTACCGCGCGCGTCACCGTAAAATCCCCGGCCCCGGGGCTGTCCGGAGCGGGCAGGGACTCCAGCGGCTTTGAGCCCGCGAACCGCCGGAGCCAGGCGCTTTTGAGCATATTCCGGCACACGTTGGCCGCGATGGCGGTCAGATAGGTCTTTTCCGAAGCGCGCCCCTCAAAGCTCGCCCGGGCCTGATAGGCCCTGAGCATGGTCTCCTGCAGCGCATCCTCGGCCAGGCTCCTGTCCTTCAGGTACAGGTAGCACATTCTGAGCAGGCCATCCCCATATTCCCGGAGCATGCGCTCCATATCCATTTCGCCCGCCCCGGTTTGGCCAGACTGCCCCGTGACGTGCATATGGCCTCACCTCCCTCTACCTATTAGACAACACTGGGCGCGGTTTTTCCATATCATTTTCCTTGGCGGAACAAAAAAAAGACGGCTTTCGCCGCCTCAGATCATTGACAAACCTATTTTCCCCGTTTGGGGATGCATGAAGGGGGCGCAGCCCCTTCATATCTTCGCCCCGGCCTCGGCCTACGCCGGGCCGGGGTTTCGGTTCGCAAACAACGTTTGCGAACCTCCAGCCGCGCATAGCGCGGCCTTCGAAATCCGCAGCGGCGGCATGTACGCAGCAAGGTTGGAAGCCCTTTGGGCTTCCAAGTCGCCAA
>DVJW01000109.1 GCA_018716505.1 Candidatus Faecaligallichristensenella faecipullorum
CTGGCACGGCAAACTCCGATAGCCAATAGCGGAGCGAACGTCAACCCCAAAACCGCTAGAGGGGGTAGGGGTGGTTTGGAGGGGCCTAGGGGGAGGTATTACGGAAACCTCCCCCTGGCCCCTCCATAAAATTTGCGCCCCGCCAGGGGACTTTCGCTTCCCTTTGGAAAAGGGATTCAAAACATTTTCCAAAACTTTTGGCCCCATTTTCCCAAAAGATTTTGCCCACAAAACCCGTCCGGCGGCCCGCGCTATTATAAGGAAGAAAAAAATCCCCAGCCCAAAATCGTCCGCCCGCCGGATCAAAATATGGGGGGTGAAACCCGTCGAATTCCCCCGATTTTCAGCCGAAACATTTTGACCGGTTTTTGTCGAAAATTGACGGCGGAAACGCTTGATTTGACGGTCCTTTTCTGATATCATGAACAGGCACTTATCCCCAGGCAAAATGTTTTTTATCCACACCCAGTGGATAACCCTGTGGATAATTTCCTTTTGAGGGCGCTTTGGTCCAGGCCTGAAGGCCATGGCCGGCTTTTTGCGCCCTCGGAGCAAAAAATCCGGCGCCACCGCCGCTACGTTGGAGGGAACTCATGAGCTATTCCGATCTTGCCGAATTATGGCAACAGGTTCTGGACCGCATCCGTCCGGAGCTGAGCGAAACTTCCTTTAAGGCCTGGTTTGCCACCATAAAATTTTTGCGTGCCGACGGCAACCAGCTTGTTTTGGAGATGCCTTCCACGGTAAATCTGAACATGATGAAGTCGCGCTATCTGAATATGCTCAACACCGCCATTGCCCAGGTGAGCGAGAACAGGTATTCGGCCCGGCTGGTGCTGCCCGGGGAATATATGCCCGAGGTTGAGCCCGTTCCCCAGCCGGTGGCCAACATGCTCAACCCCAAATATACCTTTGAGACCTTTGTGGTGGGCGCGTCCAACCGCTTTGCCCACGCGGCCTCGCTGGCCGTGGCCGAAATGCCGGCGGACGCCTATAACCCGCTGTTTCTGTACGGCGGGGTGGGGCTGGGCAAGACCCATCTGATGCACGCCATCGGCCACTATATCCAGGAGCAGAACCCCAGCGCCAACCTGCTGTACATCACCTCGGAGAACTTCACCAACGAGCTGATCACGGCCATCTCCAAAAAGACCAACCAGCAGATGCGCGACCGGTTCCGCAACGTGGACGTGCTGATGGTGGACGATATTCAGTTCATCGCCGGGCGCACCTCCACCCAGGAGGAGTTCTTCCACACCTTTAACGAGCTGCACTCGGCGGGCAAGCAGATCATCATCTCCTCGGACCGCCCGCCCAAGGAGATTCCCACCCTGGAGGAGCGGCTGCGCTCCCGCTTTGAATGGGGCTTGATCGCGGATATCCAAAAGCCCGATTACGAGACCCGGGTGGCCATTTTGCGCAAAAAGGCCGAAAGCGAGCGCATTCCGGTGGACGACGAGGTGCTGCACTTCATCGCGGAAAAAATCGAGTCCAACATCCGGGAGCTGGAGGGCTCCTTGACCCGGATCATGGCCTACGCCGCGCTCACCGGCGGGGAGATCAACCTGAGCATGGCCGAAGACGCCCTGAAAAACATCATCACCGTCAAGGACATGAAGCGCATCACCCCGGAGCTGATCCAACAGGTGGTCTCCAGCTTTTACGAGATTTCCCCGGCGGACCTGATCTCCCAGCGGCGCAACCGGGAGGTGGCTTTGCCCCGCCAGATCGCCATGTACCTGACCCGCCAGCTCACCGACCTGTCCACCACCCGCATCGGCGAGGAATTCGGCGGCCGGGATCACACCACGGTCATGCACGCCAGCGACAAGATCGCGGAAATGTGCCGCACCAACCCCAAAATGCGCGAAACCTTGGAGGATCTGAAAAAGCTGGTGCGGGAAAAATAGCGAAAACGCGCGCCCCAAAACTGTGGGCAAAATGGGCATAAAAAAATATCCATCCACAGTTTATCCACAAGCAAAACCCTTGTGCTGTCTTGCTTTTTGGAGTTTTACCCACAATTCACCGCCCTACGGCTTCTACGACGACTTTTAAATATAGTCTACTATGCTTCAGGAGGATTTGCCATGCGATTTACCTGTGCTTCCGCCGATTTGATGAACGGCCTGTCCATTGCCACCCGGGCGCTGTCCGCCCGAAGCCCGCTGCCCATTTTCGAGGGCGTTCTTTTGGAGAGCTGCGATCAGGGGCTCAAACTCACCTGCTCGGATTCCTCCTTGAGCATCGTGACCCGGGTTTCGGCCACCATAGAAGAAGAGGGAAAGGTGGTATTGCCCGGCCGGCTGTTCTCCGAGGTGGTGCGCAAGATGCCCACGGGCGAGGTGGACGGAAGGGTGTCCCAAAACTTTTCGGCGGTGTTCCGCTGCATGGGCAGCCGCACCACCATCGCGGGCCAGAGCGCGGAAAACTTCCCGGAGCTGCCCGAAATCAACGCCGAGAGCACGGTGGAGCTGAGCCAGCCGGTGCTCAAGGACATGATCCGCCAGACCTCCTTTGCCATTTCCAGCGACGAATCCCGGATGATTCTCACCGGCAGCCTTTTGGAGATCGAAAACGGGGAGGCCCGGCTGGTGGCCCTGGACGGCTTCCGCCTGGCCATCCGGCTTCAGGAAATCGCCGCCTCCCCGCGCATGAACGCGGTCATTCCGGGCAAGGTGCTCAGCGAGGTGGCCAAAATCCTGTCCGACGACGAAAATGAAATGGTTTCCCTGACCGTGGGGGGCAACCAGCTTTTGGCGGGCCTGGGAGAGACCGAGGTGTACGCCCAGCTCATCGAGGGCGAATACATCAAATACCGCCAGATCATGCCCCGGGATTGGAAGACCCGGGTCAAGGTCAACCGCGGGGAGATGGCCCAGTGCATCGACCGGGCCAGCCTGATGGCCCGGGAGGGCAAGAGCAATCTGGTCAAGCTCAGCATCCACGAGGGCCGCATGGTCATCACCTCCAATTCCGAGATGGGCGACGTGTACGAGGAGCTGTCCATCGAACAGGAGGGCGAGGGCCTGGATATCGCCTTTAACGTCAAGTACATGTCCGACGTGGTGCGCGCGGTGGACGACGACGAGCTGTATCTTTGCTTTAATTCCAGCGTGAGCCCCTGCGTGATCAACCCCACCCAGGGCAACGCCTTCACCTATCTGGTGCTGCCGGTGAGGGTGAACGCGTAAAGTACAGGGGGTTTCCCCCTGAAGACTCCCTTGGGAAGGGAACCTCTTATGGAGGGGCCAGGGGGAGGTTTGAATCCCTTTTTCAAAGGGTAGCAAAAATTGCCCAGAGTGGGCGGCAAAATGTGGAGGGATTAGGGGGAGTTCCGAATCCTCCCCCTTAAATCCCTCCACACCTCCCATAACCCCCTTCAAACGGCCGGGCGCTGCCCGGAGCCCGCTGGGCTGCCGCCCAGACCCGCAAAGCACGGTTCATTAAGGGAAATTATTTCCCACCTTTATCAGGCCGGTTCCTTCCCGGGGGAGCCGGTTGCGGCGGGGGCCGAGGCCCCCTTGAGCAGCCCGTTTCAGGGGGGTTACGGGTGGTTTGGAGGGCCCTAAGGGGGG
>DVJW01000110.1 GCA_018716505.1 Candidatus Faecaligallichristensenella faecipullorum
CTGGCACGGCAAACTCCGATAGCCAATAGCGGAGCGAACGTCAACCCCAAAACCGCTAGAGGGGGTAGGGGTGGTTTGGAGGGGCCTAGGGGGAGGTATTACGGAAACCTCCCCCTGGCCCCTCCATAAAAACTGCGCCCCGCCAGGGGAAAAATTTGCTTCCCTTTGCAAAAGGGAATTGAACCTCCCCCTGGCCCCCTCATAAAAGACCTCCCCTTCCCAAGGGGATTGGGCAATTTTCGCTTCCCTTTTAAAAAAGGGACCGCAGGGAAAATCCCCCCTGCAATCCCCAAATTTTTACAACACTCCCCGCACGTCTCCGCGCCGGGTGGCCTCCAACAGGCACATATAGGTGGCCGCGGTGTCATACCGGGCGTCGTGGGCCGCGCCCCCGCCCCCAAACCATTCCTCGGACTTCCCGATCACCTGTTCCGGGGTGATGCCGAAAAATTCCACCAATTCCTCCAGCTTGGGCGGCTTGGGCCGTCCGGTGTTGACCTTGCGCTTGAGGCCCGTCAATCCGGTGAAATAGTTCATGGTGCAAAAGGTCTTGATTTTGGGCAGCTTCAGCCCGCACCGCTCGAACTCCACCCGGATATACCGGTCGTCCGCCGCGATGTTGTGGCCCACAAACAGCTTGGCCCTGGAGAATTCCTCGAACAGCTCCTGGGCCAGATCCTCAAACCGCACCCCGCCGGAGAGCTGGTCCAGATCCTCGATGCTCATGCCATGCACCTCATAGGCGCCCTCGCTCATCTCGTCCACCGCAAAAAACAGGTTCTTGCCCTGGACCTGCCCGTCTTCCACCACCAAATAGGAAAGTTGGCAGATCTGGCCCGGGGTGAGATCGGTGGCCTCGGTGTCAAATACAATGATGCTCATACCCTGTCCCCCTTGTCAACCATGCAGGGCGCGCTCCAGCTGTTCCATGGCGCGCACCAGATAGCGGCGGGGGATGGCGGCGTTCAGGCGCATGAAGCCGGTGCCCTCTTCCCCGAAGCCGGTGCCGCCGGAGAAGCCAATGCCCGCCTTTTCCACCATAAAGCGGCCCAGATCTTCCTGCTTCATGTTCAGCGCCCGCATGTCCAGCCACATGAGATAGGTGCCCTGGGGGCGGTGCAGCCTGATCTCGGGGATATGCTCGTTGATAAAGGATTCCACATAGCGCATGTTGCCGTCCAGGTATTCGATGAGCCCGTTCAGCCATTCCTCGCCCTGCTCATAGGCGGCGCGCTGGGCCATCATGCCGAACAGATTCTCGCCGGCCAGGCCGTCCAGCTCCAGCTGCTTTTTCATGTCCGCCCGCACCCGCTCATCCCGGATCAGAATGGAGGAATTGCGCAACCCGGCCAGGTTGAAGGTCTTGGTGGCCGAGATGCACACCACCGCGCGCTGGGCGCCCTCCAGGGTGATCATGGAGGTGTGATGGTTGCCGGGCATCTCAAAATCCGCATGGATTTCGTCGCATACCAGCGCCACGTTGTACCGGTTGCACAACTCCACCACCCTTTGAAGCTCCTCTTGGGTCCATACGCGGCCGGTGGGGTTGTGGGGGCTGCACAGCAGCATGGCCTTGGCCCCATCGGCAAAATGGCGCTCCAGATCTTCGAAGTCCATGCGCCATCCCTCATCGGTATTGATCAGCCGGTTGCGCAGAATCCTGCAGCCCACCTGCTCGGTGACCCGGAAGAACGGGCCGTACACCGGGGGCTGCACCACCACCCCATCCCCGGGCTTGGTGAAGATCTTCAGCGCCTCGCGCAGGCTGTCCACCACCCCGGGGCTGGACAGGATCCAATCGGTCTGCACCTCCGCGCCATGGCGCTTTTTCATCCAACCGGCCACGGCCTGACGGTTGCGGGGCAGCGACTGGGTATAGCCATACACCCCCTGCTGGGCGCGCTCCACCAGGGCGTCCCGCACCGCGGCCGGGGAGGGGAAATCCATATCCGCCACCCAGAGCGGAATCACGTCGGCGCGGCCAAAGACCTCTTTCCGGCTGTCCCATTTCTCACATTCGGTGCCCTCCCGTTGGGCGCCCTCATCAAAAATTTTAAACAACTGTTCGTCCATCTCAATTCCTCCGTATCGCGATATAGAGCGGTTTTTCCCTGTATATAGTAGCACAACCGGGCCCGCGCTTCAAGGCCGGGACCCGGCACGATTTCGCCGCATTTTTTTCCATTTCCCGCCCGATTTTCATCCTGGATTCATCTTCCATGATTATCCTGTAACCAGTAAGACGGGGCGCGACCCCATGGAAAGGATGGAACACTTTATGAAACGCAGAATCATCGCCGCGCTCATCGCGCTGACCACTGTGCTCCCCGCCGCGCAGCCCGCCCTGGCGGCCAGGGCCTCGGTGAAAAAGACCGAGTACGAGGGCGCGGGCCGGGTGGAAATCGACTTCAGGCGGGATGTGCAGTACAAAAACCTCAAGCTCACGGTCAAGGATTCCACCGGCAAGATCTATGCCGCCCGGATTCTCCAGCGGGACGAGGACGACCTGACCTTCCAGGTTCAAAATATCCAGCCCGGCATGAAATACGCCTACTCCCTGTCCGGGGTGCGCGCCGGGCGCAGCGGAAAATACGGCAAGGTGAGCGGCAAGTTCAGCGTGCCCCCGGCCAAGCCCACCACCCCGCTGGCCGTGAAAAGGGCCGTTTATGACGCGGGGGACAGGGAGCTTGACCTGGATTTCAACCAAAAGGTGAGCTACAAAAACCTGAAGGTCAAGGTTAAGGATTCCACCGGCAAATCCTACTCGGTGCGCTCCATCGACCGGGACGACGACGGCCTGAGCTTCAGGATTTCCAACATCGCCGCCGGCAGGAGCTACACCTACACCATCACCGGCATCCGGGCGGGCAAATCCGGCTCTTACGGCACCCTGAAGGGCAGCTTCAGCACCCCGGCCGCGGCCTCGGTTTCCATTAAAGAGGTGGACTGCGACCTCGAGGACCGGGAGCTGAGCTTCGAATTCTCCACCCGGGTCAAGTACAAAAACCCCAAGGTCACGGTCAAGGATTCTTCGGGCAAGCGCTATTCGGTGCGCATCCTGGAACGGGACAGCGAGGGCATCGAAGCCCGGGTGAGCGGCCTCAAGCGGGGCAAGACCTACACCCTGACCGTGTCCGGGGTGAGCGCCAAGGGCGGCTCCAGCTTCAAGACCCTGAGCAAGAGCTTCGTGGCCCGGGATGATTAAAGGGACCGCGAACGCCAGCAGCCCCTTCATATCTTCGCCCCGGCCTCGGCCTGCGCCGGGCCGGGGTTTCGGTTCGCAAACAACGTTTGCGAACCTCCAGCCGCGCAAAGCGCGGCCTTCGAAATCCGCAGAACCGGCTTTGCGGTTCAAGGTTGGAAGCCCTTTGGGCTTCCAAGTCGGCTTCGCCGACCGCGACGGCAAAATCAGAGATTTTGACGCCG
>DVJW01000111.1 GCA_018716505.1 Candidatus Faecaligallichristensenella faecipullorum
GCCCCACCCCGGGCCCGGCGCTGATCTGGCCGGTTCAGGGCGAGCTGCTGACCGGATTTTCCAAGGACGCCCTGGTCTATTCCGAGACCATGGGCCAATGGCAGGCCCATGAAGGGGTGGATATCGCCGCCGCTTTGGGCCAGGTGGTGGCCGCCCCGGCCGCGGGCACGGTGACCGAATGCCTGGAGGATATGCTGATGGGTTACACGGTGGTGATCCGCCACGATTCGGGCTATGAGTCCCGCCTGTCCAACCTGGCCTCGCTGAACGCGGTTTCGGTGGGCGACCGGGTTCAGCAGGGCGACACCGTGGGCTCGGTGGGCCAAAGCGCCCTGAGCGAGGAGAAACTCGCGCCCCATCTGCACTATGAGCTGATGTTGAACGGCGCGCAAATCGACCCGGCGCGGGTCATAAAGGGTTAAAATATCGGGCTTTTTTATAAACCTTTGGCGCGGAATGCCCATCCGCGCCCTTTTCGTGTTATACTGAAAAAGGTTTTGTGGAACGAAACAGGGCGCAAGGGGCGTCTTAAATAAAAAGCCAAAACAGGGAGGAAAGCATGATCGATAAAAAAAGCAGGCGCGATAAGCGGGGTTTGGCCATCCGGGTGGGGGCCATATTCCTGGTTCTGGCCCTTTTGCTGGGCATGGTGATCTCCGCGATTCCGGCCTTCGCCGGCCCGGCGCGGCCCGATCCCAAGGATAAATTTGAAATGGAAATCCAAATGCTGGAGGATGAACAGGCGCTGCATGTGGTTCAGCGCCTGACCTATCATAACCGCACCGGAACGGATCTGGAATCGGTGATGTTCAACCTGTACGCCAACATTTACAGGCGCCAGGAGTCCGCGCCCTTTGAGGGCGCCAATCTGGAAAGCTGCTATCCCGACGGCTTTGCCCCGGGCGGGCTGGATATGCAGCGGGTGGAGGTTAACGGCCAGACCGCCGAATGGGCGGTGCAGGGCGATTATGAAATCTTCATGCGGGTGGAATGCCCGCTGGAGGACGGGGCCTCCGCCGAGTTTACCTTCGAATATTATGTGCTGCTGCCCGCCTGCACCGGCCGCTTCGGGGTGGGGGATATGGATTGGCGGATTACCAATTTTTACCCGGTTCCCGCGGTGTATCTGCTGGGCGATTTTCAGCTGGAGCCCTACTCCGCCATTGGCGAGCCCTTTTTCAGCGAGATCGCCGATTATTCGGTGACGTTGGATGCGCCCGACACCTATCTTGTGGCCTCCAGCGGCCTGGCCACCCCCGGGGAAAGCGAAAATGGCCGCCGCACCTGGACCATTGAGGGCCAGGACCTGCGGGAGCTGGATATGGTCATCAGCCGCAAATACACCGAGACCACCCGCCAGAGCGGCTCGGGCGTTCAGCTTTACGCCTACGGCAACGGCACCTCGGCCTCAAACCGGGCGCTGGAAGCCGCGGACCGGGCCTTTGGCTTCTTCACCGAAAAGCTGGGCGAAAGCGGGCTGACCCGGTTCACCGTGGCCGAATCCGGCTATTACCGGGATCAGATGGCCAAGCCCGGCCTGGCGGTGATCTCGGAGGAACTGTTTGAGCGGGGCCAGGCCGAGGATTTGGAGTATCAGGTGGTGAACGCGGTGGCCCTGCAATGGACGCGCTTTCTGGTGGGCAGCGACGCCTCGCTGGAGCCCTGGCTCAGCGAATCCATGGCCAATTACCTGACCCTGCTCTATTATGAGGAAACCTATGGCCACGACCGGTTCCTGGAGGAGCTCAACGAACAGGTGCTGGATTCGCTCAGGGTGACCGTGCCCGGCAACCTCACCGTGGACAGCGCGGCCGAGCGCTTTAATTCCCAGAGCGAATACGATATGATTATCCTGGGCCGGGGCGCCGCGGTGTTCCATGAGCTGAAGGGCGCCATGGGCGGCGAGGCCTTTTGGGCGGCGCTCAAGCGCTATTTTCAGGACAACGCCGGGGGAATCGTCTCGATTGCCGACTTTGCCGCCGCGCTGAACGAGGGCGCCGAGCACACCTGGGACGACTTCCTGATGAACCAGCTGTACAATATCGGGGATTATGTGAACCAGAGAATTGAATGGTATGAATAAAATTCAAAAAATGATGAATCATTTTTTGAGTAACATCATTTTCTTGCTGCCTCCGGCAGCGGCCAGAAAATGATATCGGAAGCGGCCACTTGGGCCGCTCCAGCGGCGCGGCGTCAAAATCTTCGATTTTGCCGTCCGCGGTCGGCGAAGCCGACTTGGAAGCCCAAAGGGCTTCCAACCTTGAACCGCAAAGCCGGTTCTGCGGATTCAATAGGCCGTCCTGCTAATTGTTTTCTGTACTCGCACACGCATTGCAGTCCCCGTCGCATCCGGCGCACTGGCCGTGCCCGTGACAGGCGCCCTCCAGGTTGATCTCCTCCAGGGCGGCGCGCATCCGGCGGTGGGGCTGGCCCTCGTCCAGATAGATTTCCCCGCAGGGCTTGAGGCCGTAGCGCTGGTAAAAGGGCACCGCGTGCAGCTGGGCCCCCAGATAGACCTCGCTCAGGCCCATTTCCACCACCCGGTACAGCAGCATGCGCATGAGCAGGTCCCCCATGCCCTGGCCCCGGCAGCGCTTGAGCACGCACACCCGGCCGATGGTGGCGTGGTTGTCCTCGTCCATGATGAGCCGGGCCGTGCCCGCGGGCGCGCCCTCCTCGTCAAAGGTCAGGGCGTAAATGGCCATTTCGTCGTATTGGTCGAATTCGTTTTCCAGGGAATAGCCCTGTTCCTCCACGAACACCGCGGTGCGGATGGCCCTCACCGCGCTGGTATCGTCCAGGGAGGTCAAAAACTTTCCGCGAATCATTGATGAAATCATCCTTTCAAGAACAAATCCTAAGGAGGTCTTTCCATGGACGCCAAACTCATCGAGCGCATCAACGAGCTGGCCCGCCTGGCCAAACAGAGGCCGCTCACCGAAGAGGAAACCCAGGAGCGCGCCCGGCTGCGGGCCGAATATCTGATCCAGTTCCGGGAGAACACCCGCCGCACCCTGGAAAACGCGGTGTTCGAGCGCCCGGACGGGAGCACGTTTCAACTTACCCGCAAACCCCGGGACAAGGGCAAGCTGAACTGAAGAACAGTATACACCCCCGCGCCCCTGGTGGCAAGGGGAGGGAGCGGGACGCATAAAAAAGAGGCGCTTTGGCTTGTTAAGCGCCTCTTTTTATTTCTGCTTGGCGCGCACGCGGCGATCAATTCAAACTTGAATTTTCCCATCCAGCATTTTATACCGGGCGGCGCACAGCTTGGCCACCTCGGGGTTATGGGTAACCACCACAACGGTTCGGCCCTCGCGGTTCAGCTCGGACAGCACCTCCATGATCTCCAGCGCCGTGCGGCTGTCCAGCGAACCGGTGGGCTCGTCGGCCAGCAGGATCGATGGCTCCATGATCAGCGCCCGGGCGATGGCCACCCGCTGCTTCTGGCCCCCTGAAAGATGGGCGGCCGGGCGTTCCTCATAGCCCTGAAGACCCACCTTGCCCAGGCAGCGGGCCACCCGCTGTTTCTTATTCCTCAGGGATTGGGTGGAGAAGAGCAGGGGCAGCGCTACGTTTTCCCGCACGCTCATGGATTCAATCAATTCAAACCCCTGCAGCACATAGCCGATTTTCTGATTTCGGAACCGGCTTCGGACGCCGTCCGGGCATTGGGCGATGTCCTGTCCGTCAACCCGTACGCTCCCGGAGGTGGGCAAGTCGATTCCGGCCAGTATATTGAGAAGCGTGGACTTCCCGCACCCCGACGGCCCCATAATGGCGCTCATGGAGCCTTTGGGGAAGCGGATATCAAGGCCGTTCAGCGCATGAACCGGCGGGCGTTTTTTGCTCTCATAGGTCTTGAACAGGTTGGCCACCTCGATGCTCATCTTCTCAATCCCCCCTTAAATAATCCACCGGCTGGCGGCGGGCAATCAGCCCGCAGCACACCCCCATGCCCACGGCCAGCGACAACGCCACCAGCAGGATGGAATACCCGATGACGCGCAGCTGGAAATCCTCGCTGGGGAAGAAATCCAAACGGATGCACAGCGCGCTCCCCACCCCGTAGATCAGCACGGCGGCCGCGGCCAACAGCCCCAGGGCCAACAGAATCACCGCCATCATGGTTCGCCGGCTCATGCCCAACACGGTATATACCCCCAGCTGCCTTTGATTGCGGATAAAGAGCAGGAATACATAGCCAAACAGCGAAACCCCGGTAAACAGGCCGGCGGCAATGGTCCCGCTCAGCTCAGTGCGGTTTTGAAGCGCGTGATACAAAATCGCGTTATTGGTCAGCTCGATCATGTTAAACGCCAGCCCGCCCGCCGAACCGTCCTGCGGGATCGCGCCGTTCCCCGGCGCGGCCTCGTTATCGGAGAAGATGAACACCGCCGGATTGATCAGGCTTTCCATCCACTCCTCCGGATGGTCATAGACCGCCACCACAGCGTTGCGTCTCGCAAGGGGATCGCTGGTCAGGATGGCCGTCTCTCCAAAGAATCCATCAATGCCCGGACGCGTCGCGCCATAGGGGGACTTAATCAGGCCAAAGCCGTCCTCCAGATACCCGGCCACCACCGCGCGCACCGGCAGCCATTCGTCCCCCACTTCCATGTCAAAATGATCCCCTGTCTGATACTGGCGGGCCAGCCGTCCGCGCACCAGCACCGGAACCGCGCCGGCTTCCCCCGCCGCCTCCTCCCAATAGACGTCCAGCCCTATGCGCTGGGCCAAAACCTCGTTATATCCATAAAATTCGGCGTACTCCTGGCCGTTTACCTCACAGTGTGTATTGAACACCGCGCCTCTTTCCGCCCCGGGCGCTATTTGTTCCAGCAGCTCGTCCCTCTGTTTGATCAGTCCGGCCTTAATTTCCCCATCCACCTCGGGATTCTCCATCATTTCCACAAAGCGGTCATAGGGTTGAAAATAGTAATCCCCGGCGGAAAACAGGCTTTGAAACGCGCGAAAGTTGTCATTCTGCCGTACAAAATTGGAAATCATCAGCGTCGAGAACCCCAGGAACACCACGATTTGGATGACCAGGATAATCTCCCACCCCATATAGGGCGAATAGAGCGAAAACGCCAATTGAAGCTTCTTTCTCATGATACCATCTCCCTCCATTCCTGCCCCCGGGAGCCCAGGCGCACAAACAGGGTGGTAACCAAAGCGGACAGCAGGAAGAGCATGGCGTGATAGCTGGGAGCGATCTGCAAGGTCAGTTTTATGGAAGCCAGCGGAGCGTCCAGCAGCCACCCGGCCAACAGGGACAGGCCATAGCCCGCCGCCAGCAGCGCCCACCAGCTGAGGTACAACAGCCTGGTCATGATCCGTCCCGAAGCGCCCACCATGCGGCAGCTGCGCATGGCGCCCAGATTCTGCCGCCGCCAAAAGGCAAACAGCGCGTAGAGAAACAGCAGGCAGCTAAGAGACATACAAAGGCTGAGGGTCACCCGCCGCCGCATGTACCCGTCCATGCTTTGGACAGCGTCCAAGGGCGCGGTAACCGCGGCGTCCGGAAACAGCCGCTGAAGTTCCGCGTAAACCCCCGGCCTTTCGTTTCCGGCCAGACCGTCAAACATGAGCACAGCCACATTGGGGATAAATCCGCCGGCCTCGTAGGTGGTGTAGGGAATCAGCGCCGTCTGAGAAAGGCGGTCAAACTCCCTTTCGATTTTTTCAATCTCCCCATCGTCGTGGTTGGCAAAGGCCTCGTCCAGGCGCGCCTGCAGCTCCGGCTTGCCGGAAAACTTCTCATAAACTTGCTGCTTGCCGATGAAAAACATACTCGCATCTCCGAATTCGCCCAGGCCCACGATTTTATAGGGCGCTCCGGCTATATCGTGGGTATGCGCCTCCAGGTTAAAGTCGTTCCAGGGATAAGCGCCGGACATTCTGGCCAGAATAGCCACCCGGGCGGATTGATCCTCCTCCTCCTGGGTAAATTGCCGCCCCTCCGCATGCACATACCAGAAATTACCGGAAAAATTTTTTACGCCCAACAGGGCGGGCTGATCCTTGGACAGCGTGCTGTAAAACCCTGAATGGAGTGGTTTATCCGCAATCAGCAGGCGGCCGTGAAACACCTCCCGCAGGCGGGCAAAGGACGCCTCGGAGATTCCGCCCTCCGAAAAGTCCAGACTGTATGAGTCGGTATCGGAGGATCCGGCCGTCTCCCGGGAGATGACAGCCACGGGACTGAGGATAAACTGCATGGCCAAAAAACTGACCGCTATGCAAAAGATGAGCAGAAAAACAATGGATCGATTGGTGGAAAGAAGAATGTACAGCAGACGAGGGCCGCGCGCCATAGCGTAAAAGAAATGCCTGATCATAGTGAAGAGCACCCCGCTTCCTTATTGACTGGATTCGCGTCCAAAGCTTGGCCACCGGCGAATGAGGAAGTTGCGGCGGGAGTCGACATGGAGATCAAATGGCCCTTTTCCGGGCTTGCAATCCTATTTTAACATATAATTGAAATAATATCAACTGTTTTATCAAATTTTTAATGCGGATTGAAATATAAATACAACGAAATAAAGGTGATATTTGCATAAAAGTTAATTTTATATTGATAAAAATGGCTTTTATAAATGACAGATTCCCGGCCGGTTTGGCCGCCGCGCTTTTGAAAGGGACGCCCGAAGGGGGATAGACGCCGTGAACTTCCCCGCCCCCAAAATTCTTTTTTTCAAAAGGGTGTTGCATTTTCCGGGGAAATTGGGTACAATAAGGGTGCAGAGGGAAATGCCTCTGGAGTTTAAGAAAGGGGGGTGATTCCACTGGAGCAGGAACAGGACCTGGTCGTCTTCACCGACGATGAAGGAAATGAGCTGACTTTGGAAGTACTCGACTATTTCTTTTACAACGGTGATGAGTACGCGGTTTTGACCGATGTGGAAGAGGAAGACGAAGCGTGCGGGGAGTGTGAAGACGAGGCGTGCGATTGCGGCTGCGGCTGTGATTGCGGCGACGAGTGTGGACATGGCCCCGAGCAAAGTCTGTACATCATGAAGGTTGTCCCGGTGGAAGACGACCAGGAAGAGTTTGTACCCGTTGAGGATGAGCTTCTGGATAAGCTGATCGAAGTTGTTCAGACCCGTTTCGAAGAAATGGAAGATGAGGACGAGGAACCCGAGGAGTAATTTTGTTGCTTGAATCCACCTGCGACCGCGCACTGCGCTTTAAGATAGATGGATTTTGGTTCTAAGCCGGGCGGAAAATTTTCCCCCGCTCATCCCGAACAGCGGTTTATTCAAACCTCAAAGGCCCGCCTGAGGAAAAATCCCGGGCGGGTTTCTCAAATGATTTGCGGGGCGCTGGGCTCCCCGAATTTTATGAAAGGGTAAGTGTGCAAAGCGCGATGTTGGTAAAGCTCTGATTCGGCGGCAAACCCATCGCCCGGGCGGTTGGCCCAGGCGTCTGTTTTGCTGTCCGGAAGGGAGCGAAGCGCGCCTGCATACCTTGCCCGCTTTTTTTGCGCGTCCATGGGGGTTCATGGGCCGCGCCCTCCCCTTCCGGCGGCCTGGAAGGGGAGGTTTTTTTATGTCAAAATCGATTTTGCTCCAGGCCCGGGGCCTTCAAAAGCACTTTGGCGACCGGGGCGTGTTGGATATTGAGGAAATTGAGCTCTATCAGGGCGACAGGATCGGCCTGGTGGGCGAAAACGGGGCCGGAAAATCCACCTTGCTGGGCATCCTGGCCGGGGAAATCGCCCCGGATTCGGGCACGGTGAGCCGGTTTTGCCCCATGGGTTATATCCGCCAATTGGGCGGCGAGGATCGGGACGCGCCCATGGACAAGGCGCTGCAAAGCCTGTTTTCGGCCCAGGAAGCCCGGGAGGGCCTGTCCGGGGGCGAGCGCGCCCGCAGGCGCATCGCCGCGGCCTTGTCTCAAAATCCCCTGCTGCTGCTGGCCGACGAGCCCACCAATGATTTGGATATCCAGGGCGTGGCCGCGCTGGAAAAGCAGCTGAGCCGCTTTGACGGCGCGCTGGTGCTGGTCAGCCACGACCGGGCGCTGCTGAATAAGCTGTGCAACGTGATCTACGAACTGGAGGACGGCAAGATCGCCGTCTACCCGGGCAATTACAGCGATTACCGCGCTCAAAAGGAACAAAAGCTTCAGCGGGCGCGCTTTGAATACCAGCAGTACCGCGCGGAGCAGGCCCGGCTCAGCGCCGCCATCCAGGGCAAGCGCGAGCACGCCTCCCAGGTGGTAAAGCTGCCCAGCCGCATGGGCATCAGCGAGGCCCGGCTGCACCGGCGCAGCGCCACCGAGACCGAGGAAAAGCTGCACAAGACCCGCAAGGCCCTGGAGACCCGGCTGGAACATCTGGAGGAAAAGCCCCGCCCCCGGGAGGAAATCGCCCTGACCATGCGCCCGGGCAGCTTTACCCCCATCGTGAGCAAGACCGTCCTGACCATGCGGGATATGAACCTGCGCGCCGGAAGCAAGGTCCTTTTGCAGGGCGCCTCCATGACCTTGCCCACCGGCAGCAAGACCGCGCTCATGGGCCCCAACGGCTGCGGCAAGACCACCCTGATTGGCCGGATCTTGAAGGGCAACGATCCGCGCATCCGGCTGAGCCCCGGGGTCAAGCTGGGCTGGTTTGGCCAGGATCACGCCGCCACCCTGGATATGGACAAGAGCGCCCTGGACAACGTGGCCGGGGCCAATGTGTTCGGCCAGGACGCGCCCCGCAGGGTGCTGGCCCGGCTCAATTTGAAGGAACAGCAGATCCTGAAACCCGCCCGGCTGCTCTCCGGGGGCGAGCGCGCCAAGACCTGCCTGGCCCGGCTGCTGGTGGGCGATTATAACCTGCTGATTCTGGACGAGCCCACCAACCACCTGGACGTGTTCGCCATGGAGGCCCTGGGCAAGCTGCTCATGGACTATGCGGGCACGCTGCTTTTGGTCAGCCACGACCGGGCCTTTGTGGAGAAGCTGTGCGGCCGGCTGGTGATCTTTGAACATCAGCGCCTGGCCGGCTTTGAGGGCGGCCTTTCCGCCTATTACGCGGCCCAGAACAAGCCCAGGCTGGATGAGCGCGAAAAAAAGGCGCGCATAGACGCCCTGGAAATGCGCCTGGCCGCCCTGGCCGCGAGATTGGCCAAGCCCGGGAAAAAGGACGACCCTGTGAAGCTGGACGCCGAGTATAGGGAGCTGGCCCGGGAGCTCAGGGGGTTAAAGGGGTGAGGATTCTGGTTCCCTTTTCAAAAGGGAAGCAAAATTCATCCCGAGGGGAAGCGCCTTTTTATGGAGGGGCCAGGGGGAGGTTTCCGTAATACCTCCCCCTAGGCCCCTCCAAACCACCCCTACCCCCTCCAGCGGGATGCTCAAGGGGGCCTCACGGCCCCCGCCGCAACTGGCTCCCCCGGAGAAGTCCGGTCTGATAAAAGCTAGAACGGTAAGCCTTATCGGGGGAATTATGTTTGCAGCTTTTGCGGGATGATCGGGGGTGGCCCCACGCCGGGGGCGGCGAGCCCCCACAGTGGCCGTTTCAGGGGGGTTACGGGTGGTTTGGAGGG
>DVJW01000112.1 GCA_018716505.1 Candidatus Faecaligallichristensenella faecipullorum
GATTTATGACCAAAATATGATTGGATCCTCCGTTGACTTTTAATGGCGGACCTTGTATAATCTTCAAAAAAAACGCGTTGTTTTTCCAACAGAAAAGAGGTTGTTATGGAACCCTATCTCCCGATGCTCCGGCGCACCCAGCTCTTCCGCGGGGTGGGCGAAGCGGATCTTTCGGCCATGCTGAATTGCCTTCAGGCCCATGCCCGCGCCTACAAAAAGGGAGCGTATGTCTTCCGCCAGGGCGAACGCCTGGACTGCATCCTGATTTTGGCCCGGGGCGGGCTGCACATCCGGCTGGACGACTATTGGGGCAGAAGCAGCATCATCAGCCGCATCGGGCCGGGCGAGATGTTCGGCGAGGCCTACGCGGCCCCGGACAGCGGTCCGCTGAGCAACGACGTGGTGGCGGTGGAGGACAGCACGGTGCTGTTCTTTGAGCTGCGCAAGCTGCTCACGGTGTGCTCCTCGGCCTGCCGGTTTCATTCCATGGTGATTCAAAACCTGGTATTCGCGATATCGGAAAAGAACCGCGCCCTGGTTCAAAAGCTGCATCACATCTCCCAGCGCACCACCCGGGAAAAGCTGATCTCCTACCTTTCCGAGGAGGCCAAGCGCCAAAACAGCGGCGAATTCACCATCCCCTTTAACCGCCAACAGCTGGCGGACTTTCTGTCGGTGGACCGCAGCGCCATGTCCAGCGAATTGGGCAAGATGCGCGACGAGGGCCTGCTTCGCTTCGAAAAAAACCGCTTTACCCTGCTGTAAGCCCGGCGCATGGGTTTCGTGGGTTCAATGGTTTCTCCCGCGTAACTATGGCACAAAAAAGTGCGTACTTTACAGAAAAAAACAGCGGCCGTATAATGGCCTCAGACGTCAGGAAGCGGCCGCTTAAGCAGGATAAAACCCATCGACCTTACCCATAGGAGGAACCCATTATGAACAAACACGCCTTCCGCACCCTTTCCCTTCAGAAAGGCGAAATCAACCTTTACGACTTTGGCGCCATCAAACTTCACGCCTACAGGACCAACGACCCCATGGACGACGAGGTCTTTATCTTCGAAAAAGACGGCCGGGCCGTGGTGCTGGAATCGCCCTGCTTCTTCGACAATATCGAGGCGCTCAAAGATTACCTGAAGGATATGCGGGTTGAGGGCATGCTCATCGCCTATCACGGAGCGGGCGCCAGTTTTCTGCCCCAGGCGCGCAAATACGCCACCCAAAACGCCCGGGATTATTCGGTATCCGGCGGGGGCAAGGCGCTGATCGACGGCTTCACCCAGGCCTTTGGCCCGAGCTTCGACAGCTCGGTGCATGAAATTACCGATATTTTGCCCGAAGGAAAGGCGGCCATCGGCGGCATCGACTTCATCATTCACCCGAGCGCCGAGGCCTTTGATGTGGAAATCCCGGAGATCAACGCGGTCTACACCCACATGCTGGGGCACGATTGCCATTCCATCGTGGCCGGAGCCGCCCACGCGGACGGCATGATCGCCCAGCTTCAGGACTACATCGCCAGGGGATACGATCTCATCCTGACCTCCCACTACACCCCGGAGGACTTAAAGGACGCCCAGACCAAGATCGACTATCTGGAAAACTTAAAGGCCATCGCGGCGGGCAGCCCGGACGCGGCCGCTTTTAAAGCCGGGGTACAGCGGCAATATCCGGCCTACGGCGGCGAGAACTACCTGAACATGACCACCGGATTCTTCTTCCCGCAAAATTGAGGCGCCCCTAAATAAAACAAGGAATCCCCGGCCCGGAGGCATACCGCCCGCCCCCGAGCCGGGGATTTTCCTATGAAAGCGCGGGGGCTTCCTCCTCCCGCGCCTCCTGAACCGCCCATTCCCCAGAATCCTCGCGGGATTGCAGGGGCGCGATATTCAGGATTATAGCAGCGCATGGCGCATTTTAACAAGCCCAAAACCCGGCGCATGAAAGGGGCCGCCCCGGCAGCCCTGATCCCTATTGGGGTTGGCGCAAAATCTTGCCCATTTCCTTGCCCTTGGCCAGCTCGTCGACGAGCTTGTCCAGATAGCGAATCTCCCGCATCAACGGCTCCTGAACCGCCTCCACCCGCACGCCGCACACCACCCCGGTAATCAGCTTGCGGTTTTCATTGGGGGCCGGGGCGTTCTCAAAAAACGGCCCGTATTCCACCCCGCTCTCCAGGGCCGAATCCAATTGAGCCTGGCTGTAGCCGGTGAGCCAGCGAATGATCTCGTTTACCTCTTCCCGGGTTCTGCCCTTTTTCCCGGCCTTGTTCACCAAGAGCGGATATACCTTGGAAAATTTCATCTGATAGACCTTTTCCGGCGCCATCTGCCTCGTCCCTCCCGGATGTTTCATTTTGAAATATGGTACCATATCCGCGAAGGAAAGGCAACCTGCGCGTCAGCGAATGTCATACACGCTGCGCGCCTTAAAGCGCGTGCCCTGGCCGCGCACAATGGACACGGTGCGGCTCTCCGCATTCAGATCAAAGAAATTATCCGAAAGCAAAACATCGCCGTCCTCACAGATGATCTCCACCCCGCGGGCGTAGGCCGATGCGCTGACCGTGATGTTTCCATCCTGCACGCTCAGGGTCAGATGGGGATCTTCAAAGACAAAGTGCTTGGGCGCGCAAAACAGCGCGCTTCCCCCGCTCGTCCATTGCCCATCCAGATACAGTTCATAGCTGAAATAGTGCCTGTGTTCGTCGGCCGCGGGAAAGTCATGATTTTGAAGCCACACGGCGCTGAGGGCGGGCGTCTGAACCCGCTCCGTTCCCTGTTCCAGAATTGCTCCGCTGGGATCGCGCAGCGCCCATCTCACCTCGGCCTCCACCGGGCGCCGGGTCTCGTTGGATACGTTGAGCCGCGCCGATTTTGTGAGCGCAAAGGGCTGGGCGTTCACATTGGTGTTCTGGGTAAGGGTACCCTCTTCCGCGCAGGAAAGCAGCACCGGGGCAAAGAACCGCTTGGCCGCATAGTGCAGCGCCTTCCAACGGCCGAAATAGTCAATGGATGCCCAAGAGGCCACCGGCCAGCAGTCGTTGATCTGCCAATACACCGCGCCCATGCAGCGGCCCCGATGGCGCCGCCAATGCTCGACCCCGTAGCGGATGGCCTCGGCCTGCAAGAGCTGCGAGGCATACAGCATGGCGTCAAAATCATGGGGATAGAGAAAGGTCTGAGCCAGATAGCCCATGATCTTTCCGTTGGCCGCGTCGTTGCGCTGATGCTTTTCCATTATATAGGAAAAAATATTCCGGTCCTCGGGCAAGGTAAAGCTTTCCACCGTCTTCAGGCAGGGAAAGGATTGAAAGCCGAACTCCGAGGCATAGCGGAAAAAGAACTTCCGATACTCGGTGAAGGGCTTGCCCCCATGCCAGACATCCCAATAGTGCACATCGCCCCGGTTGGGATCGTTGGGCTGGTCAAATCCGCCGCCCGAGGAGGGCGAGGCCGGCCAGTAAAAGCGCTCGGGATCATATTGCCTGAGCACCGAGGGAATCAGATATTCATACATGCGGATGTAGTCGGCGAACTGTTTGGGCGTCTGACCATACCCTCAGTGTACAAGGGGCAATACGCCTGGCGGGGTTTGAAAACGGCGCGGACTGTGTTCTCGTCCTCGACTTGCCGCCAGCAAGCCTTCGTCCTGCGGCCTTGCCCGCGCCGCTTTCAATTCCCCGGCAGGTCCAAAGGAGTTTTCCG
>DVJW01000113.1 GCA_018716505.1 Candidatus Faecaligallichristensenella faecipullorum
TTTCGGAATACAAGGGGAAAGCTTTGGAGGCAAAAAAATTTACCGGCCGCTTCTTGGATTTGCCGGGAAGGCGTGTATAATGGGGAGAGAAAGGTTTCAAGATAGGGGGCGCTCTTTGGATGCGGATTGGCATTTCCACCTCGGCCTTTTACGGAAAGGCAGACCGAACAGGCCGCGCGGATTATAAGCCGGCTGAACGCGGATTGCATGGAGGTATTCTTTCAATGCCATTTTGAACAACACCGCGTATTTGGACAGATTTTGAAGGAAATGGCAGGGGAAATGGATGTGCGGTCAATGCATGTAATGAGTTCGCGGGATGAACCCGGATTGTTTTCAAAGTCGCCGCGCCAACGCCAGGCGGCCTTGGATACGCTGAACGGCGCATTGGACGCCGGACAGGCCGCGGGCGCCCGCTATTATGTGGTGCATGGACAGGCCTTTCCCAAGGGTCTGCCCGCGTCTTCTCCGGATTACGACCTCCTGTGCGAATGTGTGGCGCCGCTCTTGCGCTCCGCCCGGGAAAGGAATATGTGGATCGCCTGGGAAAACGTCTGGTGGTCCAGCTTTCGCACCCCTGATTTTGCCGGAGAAATGGCGAAAAGGATGCCGGAGATTCGCTTTACTCTGGATATCAAGCAGGCAGCCAAGACAAAATACGGCTGGCGGATGTTTCTGGAGGCCATGGGCGGGCGGCTGGTCAATGTGCATGTCTGCGATGAAAGAGATGGGGGAAAGCTCTGCCTGCCTGGAAAGGGAAACTTTGACTTTGGAGAACTTGCGGGCGCCCTTCGGCAGATAGGCTATGAGGGCGCGGTGATCCTGGAGCCGTATCCCGAGTTGTTCGATACCCCAAGCCAGCTTGTCCAGGCGGTCTCCTATCTAAAAATGAAATTTGAATGATCAAAGCGCCGGATTCAATAGAGAAGTTAACATCTGCCTGTTAAAATAAAACTATACGATGGGTTATCAGGGCAACCTGAAAGGAGTTTTGAGAATGGAGAATCGCATTCGTTTGGACGTCAACCACATGATGGCGGATTTCCTGGGCATGCAGTATGGCATTGAGCGCGCCTCGGTGGACGCGCTGGAGCCTGCGCTGAAGCGCGCCCAGGCCGCGGTGGAGGGCAAGCGAGGCCAGGGATGGCTGGGCTGGATGGAGCTGCCCTACAATCAGGAGCAGGTTGTGGAGAAGATCGAGAAGGTGGCCGCGCGGGTTCGCGCCGAGTTTGATACCCTGGTGGTATTGGGCATCGGCGGATCGGCCCTGGGCCCCAGCGCGGTTCAGCAGGCGCTGAATCACCTGCGCTACAACGATTTGCCCAAGGAAAAGCGCAATGGTCCCAAGCTGTATGTGGAGGATAACATCGATCCCGAGCGCATGGCCAGCCTGTTGGATGTCATTGACCTGAAGACCACCTGTTTTAACGTCATCACCAAGTCGGGCGCCACGGCCGAGACCATGAGCCAGTACCTGATTATCCTGGACGCCCTGAAAAAGGCGGTGGGCGACGATTATGCCCGCCATATCATTGCCACCACCGACGCCAAGAAGGGCAATCTGATCAAAATCGCGCAAAAAGAGGGCTATGATACCTTCATCATCCCGGACGGGGTGGGCGGACGCTTCTCCGAGCTGTGCCCGGTGGGCCTGGTGGCCGCGGCCTGCTGCGGAATCGATATCCGCGGTCTGCTCAAGGGCGCGGCGGATATGGATCAGAGATGCAAGACCGATGAGGTTTGGAAAAACCCGGCGCTGTTGGATGCCGGGCTGATGTACATTGCCATGCAGGAGATGGACATCAATATCTCGGTCATGATGCCCTATGTGGATTCCCTGAAGCTGATGGCCGATTGGTATGCGCAGCTTTGGGCAGAAAGCCTGGGCAAGAACGTAACCCGCAAGGGCATGGCTGTCAACGTGGGCCAGACCCCGGTCAAGACCTTGGGCGTAACCGACCAGCACAGCCAGCTTCAGCTGTATACCGAGGGCCCGTATGACAAGGTGATTACCTTCCTGGCCGTGGATGAGTATCGCAACGAGACCCCGATCCCTGAGGGCTGCGAAGATATCCCGGATGTGCATTTCCTGTGCGGGAAGAGCCATAACCAGCTGATTCAGGCTGAACGGCAGGGCACCGAGTATGCCCTGTATAAGTCGGGCCGCATGAGCCAAACCATTACCTTGCCCAAAGTGAACGCCGAAACCGTGGGGCAGTTGCTGTATTTCTTTGAAATGGTAACCGCCTATACCGGTGAGCTGTTGGATATCGACGCCTTTAACCAGCCCGGTGTGGAGGAATCCAAGATTGCTTCCTACGCGGTTCTGGGTCACAGCGCCGAAAAGTACACGGCCAAGCGCGAGGAAATGAAAAACCGCCCCGAGCGCAAGGCGGATTATGTACTGTAAACGATAAAATAAACCGGCGGTCGAGGGAAGAGATTCCCTGGCCGCCGGTTTTATTTTAGGCATTGGCTTTTTTAACGGAGGACGAAGCCTGAATGATATCAACCAACCGGGATATACCGGGTATGAAGGCCAACACAATGCACACCAGCATATCCGGCCCCAGATAGCCAATGTTATAAGTTAAAGAGTAAGCCAACGCGGATTGCCCCTCCGGCGCATATTCGCCGAAAAATACCACGCCCGATATGACCGCCATGATGTAGCGGCCGATGGTGCCCAATACCACGGCGATGGGCAACTTCCATACTTTTTTAACCGGGAGATAGGCGGCGAACCCGCCCAGCGCGATGGCCGCGGAGGCCAGGGGATAGTCCACCAGAACCTGTAAGGGGGCCACGATGTAGGGATCCTGAATCAAGCCCAGCAGGCCCAAGGCCATGCCCACCACCGCGCCTTCAGCGGGGCCGCATGCCAGCGCAAAGGCGACCATGGGCAGCATGGAACCGGGGGTTATGGAGCCGCCCTGCGGAAAGCGGTAGAGCTTGATGCAAGACAGGACAAAGGATATGGCCAGGCACATGGCGGCATAGGAGAGCCGCTTTGTGTTTAGGAAGCTGCCCTGCTTGGCGGTTTTGTAAAATGCGATGCCCAACAGAATCAGTGCGACCAGGATGACAATTGTGTACCATTTGAGCTCCAGCAATTCCTGAAAAATCTCCATGGAATCTCCCCCTGTGTATATAGGTTTTATGGCCGCTTTGAGGATATCGCGGGGGAAAGGGCCGCGCGCAACAAAAAAACCGCATGTATGCCTTCATACATGCGGGAAACGGCACTGGCGCGCAGGCTCAAAGAGCCCAAAGCGTCCTCCGCTTCCCTACGGTGGGATTGCCCACACCAGGTTCTAAGGGTCAGGTACGCGGTACCTATCTCAGCAATAAGCCCCCCTAGCGGTTTCAACGGTGTTCATTGTAGTCGCTTAAACCGGCGTTTGTCAAGCACTTTACAAAAAATACAAGAGGAGGAACGAAATGGCCAGTCACTTTTTTGCCTATATGGCGCGCATGAAGCATATTAAGCGTTGGGGCCTCAGACGGAGTACCAAGGAGGAAAACGACCAGGAACATTCGCTTCAGGTGGCCATGATCGCCCATGCCTTGGCCACCTTGCGCAATGTGCGTCATGGCGGCAATGTGGATTTGGAAAAGGTCATGCTATTGGCGGTGTATCATGAGGCGCCCGAGGTGATTACCGGGGATTTGGCTACCCCCATAAAATACTTTAACCCGGGGATCAAGCAGGCCTTTAAGTCCATCGAAAAAATGGCCGCGAGCCAGCTCTTGAGCTATTTGCCTGAGGATCTGAAACCTTCCTTTGAGCCTCTTCTGTTTCCGGATGAAAACAGCCCGGAGTGGAAACTGGTCAAGGCGGCAGACCGAATCAGCGCTTATGTAAAGTGTGTGGAGGAACTGGGCGTGGGCAATGAGGAATTCCGAAGCGCTTCGGCCAGCATTCTAAAAGATATTGAGGCCATGGAGTGGCCTGAGGTAAAGGAGTTTATGGAAGAGTTTGTGCCCAGCTTTGGATTGCCGTTGGATGCTTTGAATTAAAAAAGACCGAAGTCTTGAGCCAGATTGTCAAAAAAACTAATTCATTACTCTGGGGATGTATGAAGGGGCCGCAGCCCCTTCATATTTAATCCGCCGCGGCGGCATGTACGCAGCAAGGTTGGAAGCCCTTTGGGCTTCCAAGTCGGCTTCGCCGACCGCGGACGGCAAAATCGAAGATTTTGACGCCGCGCCGTCGGAGCGGCCTAGGTGGCCGCTTCCTCTATCATTTTCCTTCTCGCCCCGGCTACGTTTCACTTGCTCGGGGTTCCGGCCCTGTGGAGCGCTAAAGCGCTGTCCTCGGACCTCCAGCCGCGTAAACGCGGCCTCCAACCGGCCGTCACTGAAGGTGACAGGAAAATGATGCAACTCAGGAAAATGAAGGATTCATTTTCCTGACAGCGTGTCGACTTTTTCGACACGCTGAATCAAGACCGAAGTCTTGATATGGTGAAGGCTTCGGTCTTTTTTGAAATCCGCCTATTCGAAAATGGTGGCGTCGTAGTCGCCCACGCCCTTTAACTCCCGAATAAACAGGGCGCGAATATAACCGCGGTCCAAGGTGGTGGAATGAATAAAATATCCGGCTGAATAATAAAACCGAACAAGGTTTGTCATGCGTGAGGAGGTGTGCAGCGCGATGGCCCTGAGCCCCATGGAGCGGCACCCCTCTTCCACTGCGGCCACCAACGCCTTGCCCACGCCGCCGCGCTGGCACTCAGGCTTGACGCCAAAGCGGGAGAGATAGCCCATGCCGTTGCCCGCATCCCAATAGCGCACCGAGCCCACCGGAACCCCATCCAAAGAGGCGATCAGCACATGTTTGTGCTCCATCTCCCTTCGAATGTCATCAGGCAGTTCCTTGAGTGCGCTTACCAATTCCGGATGGCCCATATCCCGGGCGTACCGGGTGAAGGCCATATGGGTGATTTCAAAAATATCCAGCACGTCGGCTTCGGTGGCCGGGCGGACCAACAGATCATGTGCCATGATAAAGACCTCGCTTTTATTTCATCAACAATGCCATGACCGCCTTCTGGGCATGCAGGCGGTTTTCCGCCTGATCGAACACCACCGACTGCGGTCCGTCTATGACCCCGGAAGTGACTTCCTCACCGCGGTGGGCAGGCAGGCAGTGCAGGAAAATGGCCTTGGGATCGGCTTTGGCCATCAACGCTTCGTCCACGCATACCCCGGCGAAATCCTTAAAGCGCTGCGCCTGTTCTTCTTCCATGCCCATGCTGGTCCAAACGTCGGTGTATACCGCGTCCGCGCCAGCAACCGCATCCTCCAGCTTGTCGGTAATCAGCACGTCTGAGCCCATGGCCTGAGCGTTGGCCTTTGCCCATTCAACAATTTCAGACTCTGGTCTGTATCCTTTGGGGCAACCCAGCGCCACATTCACCCCCAACTTGCTGCATCCGATGAGCAGCGAATGGCCCATGTTGTTGGCCGCGTCGCCGATAAAGGCCAGCTTGCGGCCCTTAAGCTCTCCTTTATGCTCGTAAAAGGTCATCAGGTCGGCCAACACCTGGCAGGGGTGAAAGCGGTCGGTAAGCCCATTGATAACCGGAATGCTTCCATACCGGGCCAGCTCCACCACGTCCGACTGTTCGAAGGTGCGGATCATGATGCCGTCCACATAGCGGGAGAGCACTTTGGCGGTGTCCCCAATGGGTTCGCCCCGGCCCAGCTGGATGTCCTTGGAGGACAGGAACAGGGCGTGACCGCCCAATTGCTGCATGCCCACTTCAAAAGAGACTCGAGTCCGGGTAGAAGACTTGGTAAAGATCATGGCCAGGCTCTTGCCCGCCAAGAGGGGATGTGGTTCTCCGGCCTTTTGTTTGGCCTTGAGCTGAAGCGCCAGGGAAAGCGTCTGAAGGATTTCGTCGGCACTCCAATCCTGAAGGGTGAGCAGATGCCTTTGGGCAAAGGGCTTTTCGGGTTTATAATTCATCAGATCCATGGCGCATTGCGCTCCTTTCCATAAAGGTTGAATATTATGCTCAGGGCAATACCTTGTCCAGCGTGTCGGTGAGCAGTTGAATCTCCTTTTCTCCGATAATCAACGGCGGGGCAAAGCGCAGGGTGTTGTGGGCGGCACAATTGATGAGCAGGCGGTGTTCAAACATCCTTTGAACGATGGCTTTGCCGTCGGTGGCCGCATTCAGTTCGAGACCCAGGAGCAGGCCCTTGCCGCGCACGTCCAAAATGCAGCCATGGCGTGCCTTGAGGGATTCGAGGCCCCACTTGAGCGCGGCGCCCATGGTGCGCACGTTGTCCAGGAATCCGGGCTTCATGATCTCCGTTACCACCGCAACCCCGGCCGCGCAGGCCAGTGGATTGCCGCCAAAGGTGGAACCATGATCGCCCGGCGCAAAAGCCTGGGCCACTTCTTCCTGGGCCATGACCGCGCCGATGGGGATTCCGCCGCCCAGCGCCTTGGCCAGTGTTACGATATGGGGCTTGAGGTCATAATGCTGAATGGCCAGCGGCTTTCCGGTTCGCCCCATGCCGGTTTGTACCTCGTCCACAATCAGCAATAATCCCTTGTCCTTGCAAAGCGCGCTGACCTGGGCAAGATACTCAGGGTCAGCTTCGATGACCCCGCCCTCGCCCTGGATAACCTCCAACAGGATGGCCGCGGTATGGCCGGTGAGGGCATTTAAAATGGCGGGCATGGAATTGTATTCCACATTGATGAAGCCCGGGGTGAGGGGATAGTAGGGCGCCTGATATTTGCTTTGACCGGTGGCGGCCACGGTGGCCAAGGTTCGGCCGTGGAAGGAATTTTTCGCCGAGATCACCTCATAGCGCTGAATGCCCTGTTTGTAAAAATAGGCGCGTGCCAGTTTGAGCGCGCCCTCGTTGGCCTCGGCGCCGCTGTTTCCGAAAAATACCTTGGTCAGCCCGCAGGGCCCGCCGATCTGTTCCACCAGCAGCCGGGCCAGTTCGGCCTGTTTTTCTATATAGTAGAGATTGGAGCAATGCATCAGCTTCCGGGCCTGTTCCACCACGGCCTGGGTCAGGGCAGGATGGCCATAACCCAGGGCATTTACCGCGATCCCGCCCAGATAGTCGGTGTACACCCCGCCATCCAGGGCGGTCAGGGTCATGCCCTGCCCCTTTTCAAAGGCCACCGGCGTGCGGGCGCCAAAGGTGTTCATGTAATACTGCTGATCCAGTTCCATGATTTCATGAAGATTCATCGATCGTCGCCTCCCGGCTTATTGGGTTACCATGGTGCCGATGCCTTTATCGGTAAAAATTTCCAAGACAATGGGGTGGGGGATGGTTCCGTTTACGATGTGGGTTCGCTTGACCCCGTTTTGTACCGCCCGGATGCATCCCTGAACCTTTGGAATCATTCCGCCGTCAATGGCGCCTGAGGCGATCATTTCGCGGATCTCACTGACCGATATCACCGGAATCAGGGAATCGGGCTGGCTGGGGTCTCGGTAGATGCCGTCGATATCGGTCAGGAACATCAGCTTTTCCGCCTCCAGGGCGGCCGCGATTTCTCCGGCCACGGTATCGGCGTTAATATTGTAGCTTTCTCCATCCGGGCCCACTCCGATGGGGGCGATGACCGGGATATATTCGTCCTGGGACAGGGTATTTAATAGCCGGACGTTGATTTTCTGAATCTGTCCCACATAGCCCAAATCCACTCCGTCCGAAGAGGGCTTTTTGACGACCTCGATCAAATTGGCGTCCTTTCCGCAAAGCCCAAGGGCTTTTGAACCCAGATTGTTGAGCTCTGAGGTGATGTTCTTGTTGATCTTTCCGGAAAGCACCATCTGAACCACCTCCATGGTGGCTTCATCGGTGATGCGCAATCCGTTATGAAACTGGGATTCAATGTGAAGCGCCTGGAGCATCTTGTTGATATCCGGGCCGCCGCCGTGCACCACAATGGGATTAACGCCCACGCATTTGAGCAGAACGATGTCCTGGAGAATAGTATGAGTGAGCGCGCTGTCCACCATGGCGTTGCCGCCGTATTTGATGACCACGGTCTTTCCGGACAGGCGTTGGATGTAGGGCAGTGCCTCCATCAGGATTTCAGCCTTTTGTAAATAATCAATCCCGTGCATAAAACATGGTCCTTTCCGAAAATAATGCTGTAATTATACGATTTTATGAATAAAAATGCAATACCTGAACGAGATTTTCCAGAAAAATAATTTTTGGGGAAATGTGGATGATCTGCACATTACAGAAGATTATATTCAGGAAGAAACTTCATGAAAAAATTTTTGGTTGTGGAAGACCGGCTTTTGAGGTACAATAGGAAAAAACTCTCAACGGAGGTTAGAGCGGATGAAAGCCTTAAAAGAGCGGGTCTATGAGGCCAATATGGAACTGGTGCGCAAGAATCTGATTGTGTATACCTGGGGAAATGTGAGCGAGGTTGATCGGGCCAAGGGCGTGGTGGCCATCAAACCCAGCGGAGTGCCTTACGAAGCGCTGACGCCGGATCAAATTGTGATTTTGTCGCTGGAAGACGGCCGGGTGGTGGAGGGGAACTTGCGTCCCTCTTCCGATGCGCCCACGCACCTTGTGCTGTACCGGGCTTTCCGGGATATTGGAGGCATTACCCATACCCATTCCAGCTATGCCACATCCTGGGCCCAGGCGGGCAGGGCGCTGCCCTGTTTCGGTACCACCCACGCGGACTCTTTCTATGGCGAAGTGCCCTGCACCCGGTGGATGAGCGAGGAGGAAATTGAGCGAGACTATGAAGGGGAAACCGGAAAGGTTATAGTGCAAGCCTTTGAAGGCAAACAGCCTATTCATGTGCCCGGCGTGTTGGTGCGCGGCCACGGGCCGTTTACCTGGGGCAAAGATGCCGCTCAATCGGTTTATAATGCGGTGGTATTGGAGGAGACGGCGAAGATGGCGCTCAATACCCTGATCATCAATCCCGGTGTACAGCCCCTTCCCCAAGCGCTTCAGGACAAACATTTCCTGCGCAAGCATGGTCCCAATGCCTATTATGGTCAAAAGTAGGAAAAGGAAGAAAAGAATTCAAGGAGAAAGCGCGATTGCTCATAGCGTCTGCTTTCCTCCCTGGGTGAATAAAATCCCATGCCCTGGAACGTTCCAGGCATTTTCAAGGGATGCGGAAAGGCATTGCGGAAAATATACTGAAAAATCGCCTTCCAAAATGGTGAAAACATTGGGATGGTCACGCATGGATTCATTTGAAGACCAAAGAACGCCGCTTTTCTCCATTTTTTCTATGTGCATTTTTCATAGGAAATGGAGAAAACGAAAAGCGAAAAAAATGCAGTTTATGCGGAAAAATCCGGTAGTTAGGTGGCTAAATATCGATTAAAAGCGCTTTAAATTGAATGTTTGTCCTTTGAAAAGTGAATATTATGCAGCAAAAATAGGTGGAAAGCCTGGCAAAAATGCAAGCCAAGGACGATTTTGCAGCCGGTTCGCCAAAATTTGACCCGGATGGCGACTTATTGCGTAGTTTGTGTAAACTACAGATCCTATGCTATAAGTACAAAATCTATGGGAAGATTTTTGTGAACTTAGGGTCTGGCTTTTTTTACGATATTTCGCTATAATTTAACCATGATTGATGGAACTCGCGATTGATGAACTTTAATCAGGACATTTTTGAGGAGGGGTTTCTGGTATGGCAAGCGTATCGTTGAAGCACATCTATAAGGTTTACACTGGTGGAGTTACTGCGGTAAGCGACTTTACCTTGGACATCGAAGACAAGGAGTTTATCGTTCTGGTCGGACCTTCCGGCTGTGGTAAGTCGACCACGCTGCGCATGGTGGCCGGATTGGAGGAAATCTCCGAGGGCGAGCTGTTTATCGGCGACAAGCTGGTGAACGATGTGGCTCCCAAGGATCGCGATATCGCCATGGTGTTCCAGAACTACGCTCTGTATCCTCACATGACTGTGTATGACAACATGGCTTTCGGCTTGAAGCTGCGCAAGACGCCCAAGGCGGAAATCGAGAAGCGCGTGCGCGAAGCCGCCAAGATCCTGGACATTGAGCACCTGCTCAACCGTAAGCCCAAGGCTCTTTCCGGTGGTCAGCGTCAGCGTGTTGCCCTGGGCCGTGCCATCGTGCGTGAGCCCAAGGTATTCCTGATGGACGAACCGCTCTCCAACTTGGACGCCAAGCTGCGTGTGCAGATGCGTACCGAGATCACCAAGCTGCATCACCGGCTGCAGACCACCTTCATCTACGTTACCCATGACCAGACCGAGGCCATGACCATGGGCTCCCGTATCGTGGTGATGAAGGACGGCTTCATTCAGCAGGTGGATACGCCCCAGAATCTGTACGACTATCCGGTAAACCGTTTCGTCGCCGGATTCATCGGCAGCCCGGCCATGAACGTGTTCAACGTCAAGCTGGTTAAGGAAGGCGACGGCGTGTATGCCACCTTCGGCGACAACAAGGTCAAGATTCCGGCTGGCAAGCTGCAGAAGTTCAACTCCGACAGCTATATCGGCAAGGAAGTTCTGATGGGCATCCGTCCTGAGAATATCCATGACGAAGAAGTATTCCTGAGCAATTCGCCGGATTCCGTGATCAATGTGGACGTGGAAGTGGTTGAGCTGATGGGCTCTGAGACCTATCTGTACCTGAAGACCACTGGCAAGGACGATGGCATCATCGCCCGCGTTGACCCGCGCTCCACCGCCCGTACCGGCGACCGCATCCGCGTGGCCTTTGACGCCAACCGGCTGCACTTCTTTGATAAGGACACCGAGGCCACCATTCTGAACCGCTAAGCAAAGGTGGGGATGGCCGCCTGAAAGTGGCGGTGGCTTGTCCAAAAGGTTATACGTATATTAAATCCGCCGTGAACCAGAAATGCTTTCTTGCGTTCCTGGTGCGCGGCGGATATACTATATATGAGGAGGACTGAAGGGCCTATCAGTCCGACAAAGGGGTTGCGGCGAACCAGAGGGTTCGAATCGCAGGCCTGAATTAAAAGGAGGATCATCAATGTATCTGGACCATCGCGTGATCGCAAAAATCGCGCAAGTGCTTTCGAGGCTCAACATGTCCATTATGCTGTTGGATTCCAATGGGCTTGTTGTTTTGCCAGAGGGCAACGACAGAGAGTTTAATCTCCCCGAAGCCTTGCGCAACAACCCCACTCAGCCGCTGGTGTATGGCGGCTTCACGCTGATCGGAACCGAAGGATCGCAGCCCTTGTTTTTGTGCCTTCCGGGGGATTCGGCGGATGTAAGCAGCTGCGCGATTTTGTGCGCCGAGCTGATCAACATGTTGACCAAAATTGATCTGCCTCATGCGGATAAAGAGCAATCTTTCCGCTATATCCTCAGGGAAGAGGTGGAGGGTGCGGAGTTGGA
>DVJW01000114.1 GCA_018716505.1 Candidatus Faecaligallichristensenella faecipullorum
CTTTATAGGTAAATTTGAAATGCACCCATTCACGCAATTTGGGTGCATTGTATCAATTTATGGTACGCAAGCCAGATGGGATAGCCAATGAACACGGTGTCATAGGAATCCCAATTTTCGACAGTCGCCGACACAAGCTCCACATTTCTGTCGTCGGGATGATCGTGTTCATAGACCACCCGGCTGTTTTCGTCCGTCCAATTCAAATCGTCGTCGGTATAGGGCTGGGCGGGTTCCAGTTCGAAAACATCCGCGCCAGTGGCCTCTGCGATCATGTTGGCCACGGCCTGGGTGTTTCCGGTGGCCGAATAATACACGACCAGCGTCTTGCCCGAGGCGCTCTCCCCGGCATCCGGCGCCTGGGTAGGTTCGGCGCTGGGGGCCTCGGTGGGTTCCGGGGTGGCGGTGGGCGCCTGGGTGGCCGGCTGCGCCGTGGGCGAAGGGGTCGCGGTGGGCGCCGTGCAGGCCGTAAGGCTCAGGGTCAACATAAAGCACAGCGCCAACATCATCCATCGTTTCATTTCGGATATCCTCCTTTTCTCTTTTCCTGTCAGAAGCATTCATTCAAAATTTCCAGGATTTCTTCATGCGTCATGCGCTTGTAGCTGCCCGGCACAATGGCACAGGAACCGGCAATTTCCTTTAGGGCCGACCGATCCGTCATGCCCAACTCGCGCAAGGTGGTGGGCAAACCGATTTCCCGTATGAAGTCCGCCAATGCCTCCACGCCTTTTCGCGCCAGGGTCAGGTCGTCCTGGCCATGATCCTCAATCTGCCACACGCGCAGGGCGAACCGCTTAAACTTTTGAGCGCCCGCCGGGCAGATATGGCGGTAGTAGGCCGGATGGATCACCGCCAGTCCAAAGCCATGGTTGCAATTGGTGTACGCGCCCAGCTGGTGCTCGATTTGATGGGCCTCAAAGTCGGTCTTTTTGCCCAATTTGAGCACCCGGTTTTCCGCCATGGTGGCCGCCCACATCAGGTTGCCGCGGGCGTTGTCATCCTCGGGATTGGCGGTTATCGCGCGCATATCGCGGATTACGCCGCGCATCAACGCCTCGGCGATGTCATCGGATACGTTCTCTTCGTCGGGCTCGCTGAAATAGGTCTCCATGATGTGGGAAAGGGTATCGAATGCCCCGGAAATCAGCTGCTTATGCGGCACGCTGCGGGTGTAAGTGGGGTCCAGCATCGCGAACTTCGGATTCAGCTTGGGGTAATCCCTGCCGGTCTTGATCCGCTTTTCCTCATTGGTAATCACCGCGCCGCCGTTCATTTCGCTGCCCGTTCCAGACACGGTAACGATCACCCCCAACGGCAGCGGGGATACATCGATGATGCCGGTCCGCGCCCAAAAGTTTTCCCATATATCCCCAGGGTACACCGCGGCCAGGGAAATGGCCTTGCAGCAATCCATCACGCTGCCGCCCCCCACCGCGAGAATCACATCCACCTTGTTTTCCCGCGCCAGCCTGGCTCCTTCCAACACCTTGCTGTAGGTGGGGTTGGAGGGGATGCCGGAAAACTCAATGATATTTTTCCCGCCGGCCTTAAGAATGGATGCCACTTCGTCATACACCCCGTTGCGCTTGATGGAACCGCCGCCGTAGGCCAGCATCACATTCTGCCCATACCGGCTCAGCAGGCACCTCAGATATTCCTTCACGCACCCCTTTCCGAAAAACGTCCTGGTTGCATTTTCAAAGATAAAATTATTCATAACTGTTCCTTCCTTTTTGTCCATGCGTCCGAACTGAGATTGATTTTTCCCTATTTTATCTGGTTTATCTCATCTCAAGGGATTGCATCCCCAGACAGAAAGCGAATTATTATTGTTCACTGCCTTCATAATTGCTTTCCTTTCCCGGTACGGTTGTATTATAGCGGAACCCCGCGTCAAACAGAAGTCTCTCTTCGTTTCCGAGTATAAACCCATGAGTAATAACTTCCGGGATGCCCGCGCACCTCAACAGAAAAGCCGCGCGCAGGAATTTCTTCCCACGCGCGGCCAATGAAAAATCCGCTCTTTCTTTACTCATTAATGCAATTTTCTGCCGTGCAGCGCCTTCACAAAATCGGGGTTAAAGTGGTCGACAATTTCGCTATGCCCCAGATCCAATTCGGCGATGCGCTTCATATCCCGCTCGGAAAGCTCAAAGTCCCAGATGTCGATGTTTTGCTGCATGCGCTCCTGATGAACCGATTTGGGAATCACCACCACGCCCCGCTGGGTATTCCAGCGCAACGCCACCTGCGCCGGGGTCTTGCCGTACTGATTGCCGATTTCGGTCAACACCGGATGCGTGAAGATTCCGTGCTTACCCTCGGCCATGGGCCCCCAGGCCTCGGGCACAACGCCATATTCCTTCATCAGGGCCAGCGCGTTTTCCTGGCTGAAGAACGGGTGCAGCTCCACCTGGTTCACCATGGGCTTGATCTTCACCGTCTCGCAGAAATCCGCCAACACATGGGGATAGAAGTTGCACACTCCAATGGCGCGGATGCGGCCCTCGCAATACAATTCCTCCATGGCGCGCCAGGCGCCATAAGTATCGCCCATGGGCTGATGAATCAGATACAGATCCAGGTATTCCAACCCCAGCTTGCGCATGGACTCTTCAAAGGCCGCCTTGGCGCCCTGGTAGCTGGCGTCCTGCACCCACAACTTGGTGGCGATAAACAGCTCTTCCCGGGCGACGCCGCAGTCGCGAACGGCCGCGCCCACCGCCTCTTCATTGCCGTATGCCGCCGCGGTGTCGATTAACCGGTATCCCGTCTGAATCGCGTCCATCACCGCCCCACGGCAAACGGCCGCATCCGGGACCTGAAAAACGCCAAACCCCTCCATGGGCATTTTCACGCCATTGCTCAACATGACCATTTCCATATAAAAAACCTCCCGTCCTAAATGGCTTTGCGCCGCGGCATTCAGCCACGGACATTGCATGTTTCTTCGTTCCATGACCGCAGTATATCATGCCCCATTCAGGAAGAGAAGTTTCTCTTTTTTGCCAAGTATAAAGCCAAAGGTTATGACCAATTCAATTAAGGTGCAGGACGGATTGAACCGCCTCCAAAAAATGTTCCACCGTCGTGGAGGGATAAGGCGAATGCATGATTCCAAAGGGAATCGTGTAGGGCCAATCCACCGGCAAAACCTTGAGCATCGGATGAATATCGTGCCAATAATCAATGGTCATAATGACATTATTGTTGTATTCACATTGATTAAATACATCCACAATCAAAAGGTCAAAATC
>DVJW01000115.1 GCA_018716505.1 Candidatus Faecaligallichristensenella faecipullorum
GACGGTGGGATTCGAACCCACGTGCCCTTTCGGACAACTCGATTTCGAGTCGAGCTCGTTATGACCGCTTCGATACGTCTCCATTTAATGATTATTCAATTTTTGGGGCAAATAACATGATTTCGAGTGCGGCTCGTTGCGACCACTTCGATACTTCTCCACGCTCAATTTGACACAGGTATGATTATACCGAAATTTTCCGTCCATGTCAAGCCCTTTGACAGCAAAATTGCTGTAAGAAAAGCTAAGAACCGGCGCGCTGAAACCCATCAGCGCGCCGGCTTTAGTCTCTTTAAACCTATTCCTCGGTGTAGGTGCCTTCCGCGTATTCCTTGCAGCTATTCAGCACGCTCTCCACCTTGTTCTTCCTGATCAGGAAGCGCGCGGTGTCGCCGCGGCGGGCCACATAGTAGTCGTCATCGTAAGTTTGATACTCGATGACCAACTCACCGGGATCAATGTTGAGCTTATAGGTAATACGCAACACCGTCTCACCCACCGGCGGATCCTCCTCCAACAGTTTATCCGCCAAGGTACCAATGACTTCCTGATAGAATTGCTTAAACAGGTCTTCATCCGTAGCTTCCCCGTTAAAGGTATAGCTGTCATTGGTCTTGGGGTTGCCACTGTTGTCCAGTTCCTGTTCGCCATTCTCGTCCAGGGCGGGCTCGCGGGTAATGCCCAACTCATATTTGCCGCCGTTCGCGTCCTCGATCACAATGGCGTCCACCTTGGCGATGTTGACCAGATTGATGAACTGATCCACCAAATACGGAGCCTTGGCCTGTTCCAGGAAGCTCAAAAGGGACTCATCCATCAGGTAAACCGCTCCGCTGTCATCCACCGTGCAATACACGTTGCCGTCCTCGGCGGAGCCTCCAATGGTAAAGGTGATGGTCTCCACCACGGTCTCGGTGACGAGTTCCGGCGTGGCTTCGGGGGTGGGCTCGGTGGTAACCTCGGGCGTGGCCTCCGGTGTGGCTTCAGGGGTAGCTTCCACTGTGGCCTCAGCGGTAGTTTCGGCTGTGGCCTGGGCGGAGGCATCCAACGTGGGCTCAGCCGTAGGCGCCGCGGTCTCTGCGGGCACCTGAACCTCGGTGGTCGTGGTAATCTCGATACGCGCCGAAGGTTCTGTCAGGCCATAATCCTTGCCGTCATCCACCATGCCGGCATATCCATTTACCGCAAGCGCCGCAGCCGCAGTCAGGACCTCATTGGCGCGCTCAGAGTTGGCGTCATACAGGAACGGCTGCTCCAGGCGCAAGGTGCTGATGGACAGGGGATCGGCATTATCCCCGTTCAAGGTGAGCTCGACGGTATCCTCGCCCTCCTGCTCCACCAACAGACGGCTGATGGTGCTGGCATCAATGGTAAACTCGGGCAAGGTATGCAGCGAGTTTATGCTGCGGCTATAAGCGTTATACACCGCAGAATAGACCAGGTAGACCGTGTCTCCACCCTTTTCACAAAGGTAGTAAGCGCTGGTGGACGGGGTCTTATCTCCAAGGAAGAAAGTCTTGGAGGTGCCGTCCGTGTAGTTTGCGGTAAAGGAAGCCGCCGGGCTCTGAAGTCCAAACTGATCCATATCGGTGACGTTTTCCGCCACGATCTGGGAGGCGCTGAGCCGGCTGGCATAGGTCACCAGCGCAGATGCCTCATTGGGATCAACCTCAAACTTTTCCTGACCCGCGATGGAATAGCTGGTGGTCGCGCTGTCATACAACAGCGTAAAGGCCTCCCCGTCTTTTACGGTTACGTCGACGGATTTTACCTCCTCGCGCTCCTTGTCCACCAATGCAATCATGCTGCTGGTGGGCCCCGGCGTGACCTCGGCGGAATCCGTGCCCGTGCCGCCCGTGCTACTCAGAAGATAGTAGCCGCCAATCGCTGCGCCCAACACCACCACAAGCAGAATCACGGTGAGCCATTTTTTTGATCCGTATCGCTTATCATTGTGTTTTTTCAGCTGATCCGCCGAAGGCAACACATGCTGCTCGTGTTCTTGCTTGTTGTTTTGATCCATTACAGGTGCCTCCTTCTCAGCCAAACCGCTACGCCGCCCACCAGGACCAGCACCGGGATGGCGATGATGCACACCGCGGCCAACGTCCAGAAGGTGCCGGCGTCAGGAATCCTCAAAACGGTATCCTGAGCGGTCTTGGCACGCACCGAGACATTCACGTCGCGATTGACCATCCACTGAATAGCGGACAAAATGAAGTCGATGTTATTGGTGCTGGTGATCAGCGTGGTGTCGGCAAAAATGTCGCTGGAACCTACCAGAACGATACGGACATCCTGGGTCGGATCGTCAATATTCTGCCTCATGGCACTCATGGCCAGGATCTGGCTGCCCGTCTCATCCTCGTCGGTGCGGGTAAACAGATCGGTGTTCGCATCCACCGAGCTCTTCACATAGGTATTGTCCGAGGTGGTCAGCATGCTCTTGTACTGGATGCCCGACAGCGGCATTTCCGGATACTGAACCGGACGCGCGCTGGGCATAATCAGCCGGCCATCGGTCAACGATTCGGTGGCGTCATGCTCCTCAATGGTGGGGACAATCCAGTCGGGCCGGCCCAGCCAGGAAGAAGAAGTCTCCTGATCCTCCACCGCGATGCCGTCCTTAAAGCTCAGATTGTACAGGGCCAACAGCTTGGAGAAGTTGGGCAGCTGTTCAAAATCCACGTTGTAATTGGCCGCAAACATCAACCGTCCGCCGGACTCCAGCCAATCCCTCATGGTTTCATATTCCTCGTCGGTCAAATCCATCGTGGGCGAGAGCACCAAAATAGTGTCTCCGGCCGCCAGCTCCGGCGCGTCCGCCGCGCCCAAAGTCAGGTCGCTTACCTCATAGTTCTCGTTGCTCAGCTGTTCCTTGAGCACGCTGCAATTGTCGCTGGACAACTCGTTGTGGCCGGTCAGGAAGTAAACCTTGGGCGTATCATCGGAAATCACATACAGCAAGCCGGCGGTCAGCCTGGATTCGGCCTGGGTGAAGCTGGCGCTGTAGCTGCCGGTGCTGCTGTTTTGATAGTACTGATAGAAGTCCGACGCATTGATCACCCTGACCCGCGATTCGTCCGCGTTGGTCATGATGACCGCGCCCTCGCTGAGCGAGGTATTGCCAGTGTAGCCATTGATCTTCTGGGGATTGCTCACCGGATCAATGTTTTCGGTCTTGATGTTGCCGTTTTGGGCGCAATACCGGTTGATAATGGCCTCCAGCTGAATCCGGCTTTCGGTCTGAGTGGAATTCTGATAGACGGTATAGATATGTACCTCTTCATCCACCTGGCCCAAAACCTCCAGGGTCTGATCGCTCAGGGAGGTAATGCTGTTGGGAGACATATCAATGCTCAGCGCGAATCTGTCCTCAATTGCGCCCGCGGCCATGTTGACCACCACCACCACCGCGATGACCAGCACGGTAATCAGCGTGGCATACCAGCCGTAGCGAAACTGTCTTTTCCCAAGAAAAGAGCGGAACTTGCTCTTCTTATTCTTGCTCATGCTCAACCCTCACTCCATCTTCTCTTGTCGATAACCCGCACGGTCAAAAACAGTACCACGGCCATAAAGGAGAGGAAATACAACACATTGGCCAAGCTCAACATGCCGGCGGAGAAGTCATAATAGCGGGTGTACAGCGACAGCCAGCTAAACACCGAGGGCAGCCAGCTCATGTAGGGAATGCTCAGGCTGGGGCCCATATACTCCAGAATCTGAAGGAAAAGGTTGACGGCAAAGGTCAAAACGGCCGCGGATACCTGGTTTTCGCTCAAAGAGCTCATCAACACACCGATGGCGATATAACAGCAGCCCATCAGGAAGAAACCCAGGTAGTTGGTAAAAATCTCGCCCCAGTAAGGGGTGCCGTAAACCGCGATCACAATCACATAAAACAGCGTGGGGATCAAGGTTATGAGCAGCACGCTGCACGAGGCCAAAAACTTACCCACCACCATGGAGCCCACAGAAACCGGGGAAGTCAAAAGCAGCTGGTCGGTCTTGTTCTTGCGTTCCTCACTGAGCACCCTCATGGTCAGAATCGGAACCAAAAGCATAAACAGAGAGGTCAAATTGCCAAACAGGGTTCCCAAATCAGAAGAGAGACGGTTCACATTGCCGAAAGCAAAGTAGTAACCGCCGACCAGCAGGAAAACACCCATAAAAACGTAGCCAATCGGCGTGAAGAAATAGGCTTGCAACTCACGTTTCCAAACCGCGACCATATTTACGCCTCCTCCTTATCGCTGGTCAGCTGCAGGAAGATATCCTCCAACTCAACATCCAAGGGCCGGACCATGAGCAGCGGATAGCCCAATTTGGCCATGGCGTTGAACATGGGCTTGCGAATATCGATATTCCGGTCGGATTCCACCAAAAAATCCACGGTATCGGGCTCTTTGGTGCCCATGGGCTCGATATAGCGGGTGCCATCCAACTGGCGGATAGCGCCTTGAACTTCCCGCGCCGGACCGGCCACCCGGATCATCATCCGGAAGGTCTCGCTGATGCCATGGGTCAGATGATCCAGCGTATCCTGGGCCACAATCTCACCCTTGTTGATGATAACCACCCGTTCGCACACGTCAGCCACCTCATGCAGTATGTGCGAGGACAAAACCACGGTATGGTCTTCGCCCAGCTGCTTGATGAGCTTGCGAATCTCAATGATCTGTTTGGGATCCAAGCCCACGGTGGGCTCATCCATGATGACCACCTCAGGGTTGCCCACCAGCGCCTGCGCCATGCCCACGCGCTGCTTATAGCCCTTGGACAGGTTCTTGATCAACCGCTTGCGCATGTCCTGAATGCTCACCAATTCACAGATGTCGTCCAAATGGCTGCGCACATTTTTCTTGGAGACGTCCTTGATGGCGCATACGAACCGAAGATATTCCTCCACCGTCATATCCATGTACAGCGGCGGCATCTCCGGAAGATAGCCAATGCGGCGCTTCACTTCCCGCGGCTCCTCCAAAATGTCGTGGCCATCCAGCAGCACCCTGCCCTCGCTGGCCGAAATGTAGCCGGTCACGATGTTCATCGTGGTCGACTTGCCCGCGCCGTTTCGCCCCAGAAACCCCAGAATCTCGCCTTTCTGGATGGTAAAGGTAGCGTTTTTCACGGCGTACTTGTTGCCGTAGCGCTTAGAAATGTTTTGAATTTCGATCATGCGCTTGCCCTCTCCTTTCTACCCATGAGTCCGCGTGCGGAATACATCCCCGGCCAATCCATCCGGCCAGACGGCTTGTCCGGGGATGCATTCCAGGTTATACAGCGGAAAACTCACGTTATTATTATATCAAGTTTTAACCTAAACTTCTTGAATAAGATATGAACAAATTGTGAACAACAATAAATGGATAAACACAGGGAAATCCAACCCCAATGATTATAAAAGCGGACTCACTTCCCGACGGAAATGAGCCCGCTTCCTTAAATTTCTTCGTTACTCGGCCTCAGCCTGGCTTTCCTCCAACATTTCACCGCTGTCCACCGTCTGCCAGGTCACCCACCAGCCCTGACGGGTGTCGCCCTTCCAGCTGTATCCCTCCAGCCCTGGCGGCGGCTCAATTTCAAACCGCGCGGGCAGGGCGTAACACACCAAGTAAGGCAGACCGTTTTGGCATCGGATGCCCACCGCGCAGTAATCCAGCCCGGTCTCCGCGGGCAGCGCGGCCCGAATAAAAATAAAGCGCGACGGGAAGGGATAAATCCGTTCTTCGGTTTTGAACAGGCTTCTGAGCGGCTCCACGCTCTCGGGCCAGATGGCATCGGTGTCCACCTCTTGCTGCCCCCCGGCGCTCTGATCCTCTTGGGCCGGAACTTCCAAATCCTCGTCAAAATCCGAGGCATTGTCCGCGGCCATGAGCAGCGCCTGGGCCTGTTCGTCGCTGATGATCCCCTCCGATTGGCTGTTTTCCTCCTGGGCCGGAACATCCAATTCGCCCAGTTCAGCTTGGTCGCAACAGCAGGTTACCGTATCCTCCCCGGCCTCCTGGGTTTGCGCGGCGGACTCGGCGGAGTCGACCGCACTTGCACTCTGCTGCGCCTCCTCAGTTTGGGGCTCCTGGGCCTCATCGCAGCAACAACTGAGGATATCTTCATCGGTTTGCTGTTGCGCATCGGCCTGCTGGGGCAAGTCGTCCGCGTACTCGGCGGAATCCTCCGCCTCCATGGTTTGACCGGCCGCGGCGCTTTCGGTGGCCTGGGCCATATCGCCTGTATCTTCCGCCGCTTCGGCGTCCGATTGGGTTGAGGCGGCTTCTGTCTGCACACTGGAGGCCGACCTGGCCGTTCGCGCTCCCAGAGTCCGCTCAATGGCCATGCGCACCTGCTCCACGTCCACCTCTTTGGAGCTGTTCACAAACCCAATGAGCAGCAGCCGGCATCTTTCGCCGTTCATATTGACCACGGCCACCACATCATAGTCCTCCAGGGTCTTGCCCTGAATATTTCTGGGGTCAAAGGACCAGGTCAATCCGGCCTGCCCCCGGCTGTCCCGCCGCATGGTGCCCAGGGGCGCCACGCTCCATTGTCCGCCCTTTTGACTGAGCATGACCGCGTTCAGCATCATGCCCTGGGGGCTTCCGCTCACGGTAAATTGCATGGAACCCATCAGCGTGCGGCGCTCCAGCCGGATAAAGCCGCCCATCCCCTTTTCCAGTCCGCGCAGCATAATCATGGCGCGGCGATAATCATTTCTGAGCATGTCTCTCCCTCCTCATCCGCCCAATGGCCGTTTCATTGATATGAATGGCGAAGGAGGAAAAGAACCGCGTCCGGCGGCTATCCCTTGCCCAACAGATCCAACAGGCCGTAGACCAAAAGTCCACATCCACCGGCCGCGCTCATGACCAAAATCGGGCTGGGTTTCCATTTCCTCAGCACAAAAAACGCAGCCGCAAAGATCAACACGGCCGCCACATCCACCCCGCCCACCGAAGCCAGGGTATCGGCAAACCAGGAGGCCTGCATCATGGTCAGCGCGGCCGAGGCGATCATGCCCACCACCGCCGGCCGGATGCCCTTGAGCACCCCGTCGATTAATGTAAGGCTGCTGTACCGCTTGTATAGCAGCGCAATAACCGAAACGATGACGCAGGAGGGCAGAACGCAGCCCACAGTGGCGATGAGCGCGCCCGGAATGCCGGCCATGCGCGCTCCGATAAAGCTGGCCGAGTTGATGGCGATGGGGCCGGGGGTCATTTGGGAAATGGTTATCAGGTCGGTGAACTCGCTCACCGTCATCCAGTGAAATTTGTCAATCACCTGTTCCTGAATCAGGGGCATCGCCGCGTAACCGCCCCCCACCGAAAACAGGCCGATCTGAAAAAACGCCCAGAACAGCTCAAGAACGATCACTTCTTCTCCCCCCTTCCGTACATGGCCGCACCGAACAGGGCGCACAGCACCACCACCAGCATCACGTTCACCGAGAAAATGGCGGTGGCTCCAAAGGCCAACAGCGCAACAACCACCGCCACATAGCGGTTTTCCTTCCAAATGGATTGGGTCAATCCCCAAACCACGTCGCAGATGACCGCCACCACCCCGGCCTGCATGCCCAACATGATGTACTGTATGGCTTTAATGCTCATAAATGCGCTATATACATAGGAAATGGCGGTCAAAATCACCAGCGGCGGCAAAACCGTGCCCACGATGGCCACCAGCGCGCCCAGCACCCCGCCCAGGTTATAGCCCACCAAAATCGCGGCGTTGACCGCTATGGCTCCGGGGGAAGACTGGGCGATGGCCGTGTAATCCAACATTTCCTTCTCATTCATCCAGCCCAGCTTGTCCACAAACTGTTTTTTCATCAGCGAAATGATGACATATCCCCCGCCAAAAGTGAACGCGCTCAATTTCAAAGTCTGCAAAAATAAGGTGCCGTACAGTTTGGAATCCCGTTTCACCGGCCCTACCGCCTTTCCTTGTTTGATTCTGCCATTAAACAGTATATCACCCCCTGTTTCATAAGTAAAATAGAAACACTGAATAGAGTTCATAGGTTTTTCCCTATAAAATTTTATTCCGATCTTTCGGTATCAAATCCAAAAACAAATCCCCCGCTCCGACGGTTCGGAACGGGGGAAACGCGCTGACGCGCTATATGATGCTTAGGCCTTGGGGCCGGCGGCGATAACGGCCGGATCCATGCCCTCATACTTGGAGAAGTTCTTCACGAAGCGGGCGGCCAAATCCTTGGCAGCGGCGTCGTAAGCAGCCTTATCCTTCCAGGTGTTGCGGGGATTGAGCAGCTCAGTGGGCACGTTGGGGCAGGTCTTGGGTACCATCACGTTGAAGACGGGATCCAATTCAAACTCCACTTTCTCCAGATCGCCGTTCAAGGCCGCGGTCACCATGGCGCGGGTGTAGGGCAGCTTCATACGGGTGCCCTCTCCGCTGGCCGGGCCGCCAGTCCAACCGGTGTTGACCAGGTACACATTGGAGCCGTACTCGTCAATGCGCTTGCCCAGCATCTCGGCGTACTTGCTGGCCGGACGGGGCAGGAAGGGGCCGCCGAAGCAGGTGGAGAAGGTGGCCTGGGGCTCGGTCACGCCGCGCTCGGTGCCGGCCAGCTTGGCGGTGTAGCCGGACACGAAGTGATACATGGCGGCTTCCCGGCTCAGCTTGGAGATGGGCGGCATGACGCCGAAGGCATCGGCGGTCAGGAAGATCACGGTCTTGGGATGGCCGGCCACGCTGGGCAGCTTGGCGTTGGGAATATAATCCACCGGATAGCCCACGCGGGTGTTCTCGGTCACCGAGTCGTCGTCATAGTCGCAAACGCGGGTCTCGGGATCGACGACCACGTTCTCAACCAGCGCGCCGAACTTGATGGCGTTCCAGATCTCGGGCTCATGCTCCTTGGACAGCTTGATGCACTTGGCGTAGCAGCCGCCCTCGAAGTTGAAGATGCCGTTCTTGGACCAGCCGTGCTCGTCGTCGCCGATCAGGTAGCGGTTGGGATCCGCGGACAGGGTGGTCTTGCCGGTGCCGGACAGGCCGAAGAACAGGGCGGTGTCGCCATCCTTGCCCACGTTGGCCGAGCAGTGCATCGGGAACACGTCGCGGGCGGGCATCAGGAAGTTCATCACCGAGAAGACCGACTTCTTGATCTCGCCGGCATACTGGCTGCCCGCGATGATGACGCACTTCTTCTCGAAGGAGATGATGATGGCGGCCTCGCTGTTCACGCCGTCCTCCTCGGGAATGCACTTGAAGCCGGGCGCCGCGATGACGGTGAAGCCGGGCACAAAGTTATCCAACTCTTCCTGGGTGGGACGGATGAGCAGCTGATGGATGAACAGGTTCTCGCTGGCCAACTCGTTGACCACGCGCACGCTCAGGCTGTACTCGCGGTCGGCGCCGGCAAAGCCGTCGAACACGAACAGCTCGCGGTTCTGCAGATAAGCCATCATGCGCTTATAAATCATTTCAAATTTCTCGGTGCTGATCGGTACGTTGACCGAGCCCCAGGCGATCTGATCGTGAATGGAAGCCTCGTCCACCACAAAGCGATCCTTGGGCGAACGGCCGGTGTATTTGCCGGTATACACGCACAGCGCGCCGGTATTGCTCAGAATACCCTCGCCGCGATCCACCGCGCGCTCGGTCAGCTGGGCGACGGACATGTTGTGATGCACAACCGTGGGATGGATGATGCCAAGATACTCCAAAGACAGATTGCTCATACTTCTACCTCCATTTTATTATCAAATTTGTTTATACAAATCTGATATCCTTTGCCAATTGGGAACCGTCTTCAATATCGTCAACGTTCTCCCTATTTTTCCTAATACGACATATCTTCCTTTAATCCTTCTACATTTTCATGTTTGTCAAAAAATTAACCCATTCAACACCTTGTCTTCATAAGTTGGCCGGCCAGGCGCGCCATCTCCTCCAGACTCAGCGCCTCGCCCCTCACGCCCTCTTCCAGGCCGGCGACGCGAATCGCTTCCAGGGCCTCGGGCCTTCCAAGGGAAAACGCCGCGCACAAATTGTTGAGCAGCTTCTTGCGCCGCATGAGGAAGCAGGCGGAAATAACCTTTTTCATCATCTCTTCGCTCTGCACCTGAACCGGCCGCTCCTCAAACCGCTTGATTTCCATCAGCCAGCTCACCACATGGGGCGGCGGGGTAAACAGCTGGGGCTCCAGTTCCATGAGCTTCCTGGCCTCTCCATAAAACTGAACCAAAGCGGCCAGGGCGCAGTAATTCTTTTCCCCGGGCGTGGCCATCATGCGCTGGGCCGCCTCCATCTGAACCATGACCACAATTTTGTCCAGCCTTGCCCCGCATTCCAACAGCCTGAGCACCACGTCGGTGGTAATATAATAGGGAAGGTTGGCCACCACGCTCACCGGCCGGCCGCCGAACCGCTGCTGCAGAAGTGCGGATAGATCAACCTTCATGGCGTCCCCGAAGACCAGGCTCACCCGGCCTTCCCAGGGGGCCAGCACCGCCCTGAGCACCGGTTCCAGCCCTTTATCCAGCTCCAGCGCCAAAACTTCGGCCCCTCGCGAAGCCATTTCAGCGGTCATGGTGCCCGCTCCGGGCCCAATTTCCAATATACAATCGCCGCTTTTCACCTGGGCCGCGTCCACGATCTGGCTCAAAACCTGCTCATCCAGCAGAAAATTCTGACCCAATTTGTGGGAAAAATGAAAATCATGACGCCTGAGGGCCAGTCGCGCCTCCATTCCGTATCCCAATCGCGCTTCCCACCTTCCGTCTCGAAATCTCCGTTGCCTTTATTATAGCCTTAGGCCCGTGGGCCGGACAAGCAAGATTTGATGAACCTTTTGGGCTTCCTTTTCTTTTCACTGTGCCAAACGCGCCTCCGCTTCATAAAATATTTACATTTTTCCAAAATCATTTGATTTTTCCTTTTAAATCGGCTATAATTGAAAGGGAAGGAATCAGCATTTGCAGGAGGAGGATGGTTTTATGAAATTGATTATAGCGATTGTCCAGGATGAGGACGCCTCCCGCCTGGTGAGCAACCTCATGAACGAGGGATACGGCGTTACCAAGCTGGCCACCACGGGCGGTTTCCTGCGCGCGGGCAATACCACGCTTTTGGTGGGCGTGGACGACGATAAGTTTGAAGGCGCTATGCATGTAATTGAAAAGGTATGTAAGAGCCGCAAGCAGATCGCGACTTCTCCCTCGCCGGTGGCGGGCACCACGGGCGTATATGTCCCCTACCCCATTGAGGTTATGGTGGGCGGCGCCACGGTGTTTGTGCTCAACGTCGAGCAGTTTGTCAAGCTCTAAGCCCCTGCGCCAAAGGAGATTTCCCTTTGAATTACGATAGCATATTGGGACAATCCGCACTGGTTCAGAATCTTCGCGATTCCATTGATACCGGGCGGATTGTCCATGCCTATTTATTCTGCGGTCCCGAGGGGACGGGCAAGCGCACGCTGGCGGAAATTTGCGCCCGCGCGCTGAATTGCCGCTCCGAGGGGCATAAGCCCTGTGATCAATGCCCTGCCTGCAAGCGCTTTTTGTCCGGAAATTTTCCGGATGTGTTTACCCTTCAGCCGCAAAAATCCATCGGCGTGGAAGAGATTCGACAGATGATCGCCCAGGTGCAGGTCAAGCCCTTCGAGGGTGGCCGCCATGTGGTGATTATTCAGGATGCCGGAAAAATGACGGCCCAGGCGCAAAACGCCCTGTTGAAGACTCTGGAATCGCCGCCGGAGGATGTGGTCTTTTTTTTGCTGACCGATTCCGTCCAATCCCTCTTGCCCACTGTGCTCTCCCGCTGCCGCCTGGTTCGGTTTCATCCCATCGATGAAGAAAACGCGGTTCGGGCGCTCACCGGGCGGGGAATCGCCCCCGAACGCGCCCGCCTTTTGGCCCGGTTGGCCGAAGGCAGCGTGGGCCGTGCCCTGAAAATGCAGGAGGACGAGGGCTTTTTTAAGTTGCGTTCGCGGGTATTGGAAGCGCTGAATTCGCTCAAATCCCCATCCGACGCGGCCCAATGCGCCCTTATGCTCAAGGATGATAAAAACAACGCTCAGGACGCATTCTATATTATGGAGCTGTGGGGACGGGATCTGATGGTCATGCAGGACGCCCATCTGGCCCCCATCGAATCCGATCAGGCCGCCGCCCTGGAAAACTCCGACCTGAGCGGCCAAAAGGTTTTGATGAGCCTTCAAAACGCCCGGCAACGCCTGGCCAGCAATGTGGCCTGGCAGTCGGTGCTGGAAATGTTGTTTTTGGAAATTATAGGAGGATAAATATGGCGACAGTCATTGGCGTGCGCTTTAAAAAGGCGGGCAAGGTATATTATTTTGACCCGGCGGGATTTTGGCCGCGTCCGGGCGATGCGGTGGTGGTGGAAACCTCCCGGGGCATCGAACTGGGCGAGGTGGTGACCGGAGCGCGGGAAGTTCCGGATGAGCAAATCGTTCCCCCCCTGAAACAGGTGGTTCGGGTGGCCACCGCGGAGGATATCGCCCGCGCGGAAAACAACGCCGCCCGGGAAAAGGAAGCCTATGTCATCTGCCAGGAAAAAATCCTCCAGCACAAGCTGGAAATGAAGCTGGTGGATGTGGAATACACCTTTGACAACAGCAAGATCATCTTTTACTTCACCGCCAACGGCCGGGTGGATTTCCGGGAGTTGGTCAAAGACCTGGCCTCGGTGTTTAAAATGCGCATTGAGTTAAGGCAAATCGGGGTGCGCGATGAAGCCAAAATGTTGGGCGGGCTGGGTTCCTGTGGGCGGCCCATCTGCTGCGGCGCCTTCCTGGGAGATTTCCAACCGGTGTCCATCAAGATGGCCAAGGAACAAAACCTCTCCCTCAACCCCACCAAGATTTCCGGCCAGTGCGGCCGCCTGATGTGCTGCCTCAAATACGAGCAGGCGTATTATGAATCGGCCCTGAAAAAGCTGCCCAAGGTGGGTCGCGAGGTCATCACCCCGGACGGCAGCGGCATCATCACCGAAATCAACGTCATCCGCGAAAAGGTGCGCGTTCGCATGCAATTGCCTGACGGAACCTTCGACGTGCGGGAATACAGGCTGGAAGAGGTCTCAAAGCCCAATTCCGCCTCCCCTGCGCGCCCGGCTCAAGAGCCCTCGGATTCAGACGAAAAGGATTTGGAATCCTTTGACGGCGGCGAACCGGACGGCCCGGCCGAACAAATGGACGAGAATCCCGCTCCGGAACCCAGGCCCCGCAAGCGGCCGAATCGTGACAAGCCCAAGGGTGAATCCGGCCGCCGGGAGCGTCCGCCCCGGCCCGAGCGCATTCAAAAAGAGACGGCCGAGCGGCTTTCAGAGCCCGAACCCGCTTTCGAAATTGTCCCGGCCAATTCCGAGTCTCCCGCCGAAAGCGGCTATGAGAGCCCGGATAAGCTCTTTGTCCCCGAGGACGATCCTACCGAATAAATCAAAAAATCCCTGTCTTTCCGGGCCAATGGTCCTGGAAGACAGGGATTTTTGCCGCTATTGGGCTTTCAAAGTCTGGGCGCTTCTGTCCTTCCATCGCCCCATCTTCATATAGATCAGGGCGCCGGTGACCGAAATCAAGGTGGCCATGGGCACGGCCATGCCCACCGCAGTCAGATCGGAGGGGAACAGCCGGGACAGAATATACGCCAAGGGCAGCCGGATCACCACCGAGGCCACAATGCCGTTGGTGGAGGCAAACACCGTGCAGCCGCATCCATTGAAAAAGCCCAACAAAGTAAATCCAAAGCAGGTCAAAATAAAATCAAAGCTAAAGGATTTCAGGTATGCCGCGCCAGCCACCGCCGTTTCCCCGCCCGCTCCAAAGAGCCTCAAAATGCTTTCCGGCATCCACTGGGCCCAGAAAAAGAACACAATCGAGGGCACCAAAGACAATCCCACGCTCAACCAAAGGGATTTCACCGCGCGATCCGGCCTGCCCGCGCCCATGTTTTGGGCGGCAATGGCCGCAATGGCCCCGCCGAAGGCGCTGGCCGGCAACATGGCAAAGTTTTCAAACTTTCCGGCAATGCCCACCGCGGCCGAGGCCACCACCCCGATGCCGTTGATGATCGCAATAATAATGAGAAAGGACAGGCTGACCAAGGTCTCCTGCATGCAGACCGGGATGCCCAATTTCAAAAGCCCGGCCGCCTTATCCCGATGCAGCCGAAAGGAGGATGGCCGGAAATCAAAGGGAAAATGAATGCGGCGCAAGTACAAAATGGCCAGCGCCACGCTGAGGGCCTGGCTGATAATGGTGGCCAGGGCCGCGCCGCCCGCGCCCATGTTCAGCGGGCCCACCATCAGATAATCCAGCACCATATTGGTCACGCAGGCCACCGCCACAAAGAGCAGCGGCCGGGTGGAATCGCCCAATCCCCGCAAAATCGCGCTCAAGGCGTTGTAACCAAAGGAAAAGATGATGCCGCACCCGATGACCCGCACATAGGCACTGGCGCTGTCAAAAGCCTCGGCCGGGGTTTGCATCAGCCGCAGCAGCGGATCGCAGAAGATCAAAATGCCCACGGTAAACAGCGCACCCAAAATGATAAACATCGTCAAAATGGTGGAAATGGTCTGCTCCGCATCCTTATCCCGGCGCGCGCCCACATATTGGCCGATGAGAATCGTTCCGCCCATGGCCAGGCCGATAATCAGGCTTTGCAGCGTCTGGATCAGCTGGGTGGCGGTATTGACCCCGGAAATGGCGGCGTCGTTGGAAAACCAGCCAATAATCATCAGATCCACCGCGCTGTACAGCGCCTGAACAAAGTTGGCCAGCAGATAGGGCACCGCGAAACGCACCAGGGTTGTCAAAATGCTGCCCTCGGTCAGGCTGTTTGAGGTCTTCTGCATCGCATTCTTCCTCCCTGTTACTATATATTTGCCCCATGTTCGTGGCAGCCAGCCACAGGCGAGGGACAACTCATTGCCCAAGTTGTACAATGTGAAAGCAATGGTCTGGCGGCATCTTCCAAGAGCAATACGCTCGTTGCAAAG
>DVJW01000116.1 GCA_018716505.1 Candidatus Faecaligallichristensenella faecipullorum
CTGCTTGTTTCAGTTCCGCATAGGAAGCAAATGAGTACATCGCCTATTGCGTCGATAATATACTGATAAGTGTCCAATGCCCCCAGTGTTTGATATAAAGCATCCTCTACTTTCAAAAAACAATACCTGTACCACGGATGGTATTTGTCCACTTTATTCGACAACTTCATATTGCCTTCCAAGTCACAAGTCGTAAAGTCAATGTATAAATGGTCGAATTCGCCAAACGAAAACGCACGCTCTCTCAACTTCATGACAATTCTATGGACCATGGCATTCAACTTTTTATCCCCAAATGCATGTATAATATGATTCCCCATATCATCTTGCCTGTTACTTTTATAGAGGCGAATATCCTCAATGGTATTCATCCAGCCCTCCTTCAGCCCAGCCAATTTTACCGAATCCAGTCCACCACATCAAAATTTCTGGGCCTCGCCTCGGGCGCCTGATCCGGATAGCCCAGCGAGACGCACATAAAGGGCCGAAAACCCGCGGGCAATTTTAGCCGTTCCAGGATCTCCCGGCCTCCATCCCCTTCAAAAGCGCGCAAGGGCAGCCCAAGAATCACGCTGGCCAGGCCCATGGATTGGGCGGCCAACACCAAATTCTGAACGGCCAGACCCAAATTAAAACCGCTTTCCCCCTCCTTTGCGCTGACCAACACCACGGTGGGCGCGTGAAAAAACACATGGTAATCCGGGTTTTCCCCCAGCTTTCGAATCCATTCTTCGTTTGAGCGCCGCGCCCCCTCGCGGAAAGCCCCCGCAAAATCATCGATCAACTTCGAATCCTGAAGGACGGTAAAATGCCAAGGCTGGGCATTGCGGGCGCTGGGCGCCGAAATGGCGCAGCGTAAAAGGGTGTCCAGCTGCTCGTCGGATAACTGTTCCGCTTGATAGGCGCGCACACTGCGCCGCTCAAACATGGTCTGAATCACTTCGTTAAGGATCATACCGTTCTCACATCCCTTCCGCATCATTTTAGCACATTTGAATGAGTTCGGAAAGTTGCTTGATTTGATTTACCTGATCCAGTATTTGCGCCTCCAGCGTCTCCCCCTCCGGGGCCTCGGGTTGATTCATCCATAGACGGAATCTCTGAATCAGGCCGTTCATCTGCTCCATGATCTGATCCAGTGCCTCAGCATATCCCTTGCACTTGGCATATTGATCCATACTCAATTCGTCGAGCACGCTTAGGCTGACTTCCATCTGCTCCAATATGGCTTCCATCTCATCCTTCTGAACCTCAGGCAAAATGCCGGCCAGTTCCCAGGCGCATTCCTTTAACAGAACCAGTTCGCCCACGGATTGATCCATAACCCGATTGCTCTGGTCATTGAGGCGTGCCTCCTGTATCTGCTGCTCATTCGCCTGGCCCAGTATGTTGACCGTAAGGCAGAGTTCCTCGGCCTTGCTTTCCGCCACAGCCTTGACGTAAAGGCCGTCGGCCACCGTACCCACATCCCGCTGTGCCGCCGGCAATTCCTTATCGCCCTTTTCATACAGATAAGGCCTGAGGTCGTAAATATAGAGCAAAGACAGCGCTTCACTTTGGCTTTCATCGGCATCGTCGAACAGCGCCATCAGGGCCATGCGCATAATCTGAAAGCTTTCCTCGTCGAAGTCGGCGCTCAGCCCCTGGGCGGGACGGCAGCAAACGCTCAGCGTTTCCACCTCGCCCTCGGTATTGGTCTTACCTTCCACGCTCACCCGAACATGCTGGCCCGCCAGCACATCCTGTCCTTCCTTTCCCAGGAAGCGGAAGCCTTTGTCCTCCCCGGCGTCTACCCGCTTGAAATAAATGCCCTTCAACCCGCCTTCCTCTTGACGGAACTCCTTCAGCAACGCATTCAGCTGTCCGCGCACGGCTTCCGGCGAGCGGCTGAACACCTCGCTCCACGACCAGAAATTCCCGTCCCAGCCCATGGCCCACGCCTCGGAAGCCGGGCATGTAGCCGATAAAATGATGGCCAGCAACAATCCCAATGTCCCGATCCTGAATCCAACTCGTGTCATCGTTTTCTCCACTTTTTCCCGCCCTGTTCCCATTTGGGCCAGGCCCCCGAAAGATTCCGGTACGGCTTTGACGAATCGGGCTTTTTACATCCCCTTTTCGCCCCGAAAACCGCCGGTAAATCTATTGTGTCATTGGTTGCGCCGTATGTCAACGGAAGCCTCAAAAGTGTCACAAATTCTTCTCTCTATCGCGCCTGTTTCAGGTCCGGGATTTATTCCGGCCATGAAAAATAGAAAAAAACGGGGCGACGAGGGCGATGCCCATGGCAATGGCTCCGGCCACCATCAGCGTTTCCAATCCCGAGCGCGCCCCCGCGCCCAGCTTATTTTGCACCAAATTGAGCATGGTCTGATAGAGCCCCAGCCCGGGCACCAGCGGTACCACGCCCACCGACACAAAAATGGTGGCCGGCATGCGCATGCGCCGGGCCAGCCATTCGCCCAGGGCGGCAATGGCCATGGCTCCGAAAAAATTCCCCGCCACCACCGAACCGGTCAGGGCTTCCCCCACAAGATACACCCCGTATCCGGCCATGGCCACCAAAGAAGCGGGCAGAATGGACCTTTTGGGCGCATGAAACAGCAGCGCAAAGAAGGCCGACGCCACCGCGCTGCCCAGCAGCCGCCAAAGAACGCCTACCATTTCACCGCCTCCAACATCATCATCAGGGTCAGCGCAACGCCCGCGCCTGCGGCCAGTAACACCGCCCGCAAAATGGCGTCCACCGCCCGGGCCACCCCGGACACCAAATCCCCGTGCATGGCGTCCCGGATGGCGTTGGTCATCACCAGCCCGGGCAGCATGGGCATCAGCGCGCCGGCGATCACGGTATCCGCGCTGGGCATCTGAAACGCCCAGGCAAACATCAGCGAAAGCCCGGCGGTCAGCATGCCGCCCAACAGGTTTACCGCGGGCAGGCCGGCCCGCTCGGGCAGGAGATTCACCACCAGCTGCACCGCAAACCCCACCACAAAAGCCGCTGAAAATTCCATCCATCCGCCCTTAAACATGATGGCAAAAAATCCGGCGGAGGCCGCCCCATAGGCCGCCAGTTTCCAGATATTCTGGGGATTATCCACGGATAGCTGGCGCATTTGGCAGAGCGCGGCCTCATAGGTCAGCTCCTGGCGGGTAATGCGCCGGGAAAGCTCGTTGACCTCGGCGATTCGGGACAAATCCACGGTCCTCACCTCGATCCGGCTGATTACCGTGCGCGTTCCGGCCTGGGCCTGTATGGTAATCATGACCCCGGTGGGCAGCGCGATTACGCTAGGCTCGTAGCCATATGAGCGACATATCCTGATCACCGTATCCTCGGCGCGATAGGTTTCCGCCCCGTTTTTCAGCAGTATCTGCGCGGCCAAACGCACCAATTCCACCACCGTGTCCAACTGCTTTTCTTCCTCGCTCAAGCGCCATCCCCCTCGCTTCTGTTGCTATATCCTATCAGATTATCTTCCGAAACCCCTTTACCGTCAAGCGTTAAAGGGAAAAGTTTTAAGGGGAAATTTACGCTTTGGAACGCGCCGGATATCGTCCCCATCTTTCAGACGGATTTTGCTGAATCCATGGGCATACTGGGCAAAATTCGCCTATTCCCAACCCCATGTAAAGATGTTATAATACAAAAAAGAGCAATTCGTTGATCTACACAGAACGGAGGCAAAACATTATGGTGAATATCCCAGAGGTTAAACTCGGTGTTGTGGCCGTAAGCCGCGATTGCTTTCCCATTGAGCTTTCCCATCGCCGCCGTCAGGCGCTGGTTTCCGCCTATCGGGCAAAGGGTGGCGAGATCGCCGAAATTGAAACCATTATTGAGAATGAGAAGGACGCCCTCAAGGCGTTGGATGAGCTAAAGGCGGCCGGATGCAACGCGCTGGTGCTGTTCCTGGGCAATTTTGGACCCGAGGGCCCGGAGACCATGCTGGTGGAAAAATTCGGCATGCCCACCATGGTGATCGCCGCGGCCGAAGAGGATACCGCAGTGCTCTCCTCCGACCGGGGCGACGCCTTCTGCGGCATGCTGAACGCCAGCTATAGCCTTAAGCTGCGGGGACTGACCTGCTATATCCCCGAGTATCCGGTGGGCACGGCCTCAGAATGCGCGGATATGATTGAGGAGTTTCTGCCCGTGGCCCGGACTCTGTTGGGCCTGCGCGATTTGAAGGTTATCAGCTTTGGCCCGCGCCCCTACGATTTCCTGGCCTGTAACGCGCCCATCGCGCCGCTGTTCAAGCTGGGCATCAACATCCAGGAAAATTCCGAGCTGGATCTGTTCGCGGCCTTTAACGCCCACAAGGACGATCCCCGCATTCCCGAAGTCATGGCCGATATGGCCGCCGAACTGGGCGACGGAAACAAAATGCCCGGCATTCTGCCCCGTCTGGCCCAGTATGAAATCACCCTTTTGGACTGGATTGAGGAAAACCGCGGGGCCGCCAAGTATGTGGTATTGGCCAACAAGTGCTGGCCGGCTTTCCAGACCCAGTTCGGCTTTGTGCCCTGTTATGTGAACAGCCGGCTGACCGCCCGGGGCATCCCGGTCTCCTGCGAGGTGGATATTTACGGGGCGGTGAGCGAATTCATCGGCACCTGTGTGACCCAGGCTTCGGTGACGCTGCTGGATATCAACAACACCGTGCCCTCGGATATGTATAAATCCGCCATCGAGCCCCACTACAATTACACCCATAAGGATGTGTTCATGGGCTTCCATTGCGGCAATACCCCGATCTGCCGGCTGACCAAGGGCACCATGAAGTATCAGCTCATCATGCACCGTGGCCTGGAACCCGACAAGGAGCCCGATATCACCCGCGGAACCCTGGAAGGCGATATCGTACCCGGCGACATCACCTTCTTCCGGCTCCAGGGCAACAGCGACAGCCAGCTGGTTTCCTATGTGGCCCAGGGCGAGGTGCTGCCGGTAAAGACCTGTTCCTTCGGCGGAATTGGCGTGTTCGCTATTCCGGAAATGGGCCGCTTCTATCGCCATGTGCTGATCGCCGATCACTATCCGCATCATGGCGCGGTGGCCTTCGGCAAGGCGGGCAAGGCCATCTTCTCAGTGATGAAAATGTTGGGTGTGGAAAAGGTTTCCTTTAATCAACCCAAGGGCATGATGTATAAGGACGAGAATCCCTACGCTTAATGCTGCGCTTCATTGAAAGAGACAAGCCCCGGCGTCGCGCTTCTTGCGCGGCACCGGGGCTTCAGACTGTCAAAAAACCCAGTTTGGTACTCTGGGGATGCATGAAGGGGCCGCAGCCCCTTCATATTCAATCCGCAGGGCCGGCTTTGCCGGACCGAGGAGCGGCCCAGGTGGCCGCTTCCTTTATCATTTTCTGGCCGCTGCCAAGGGCAGCAAGAAAATGATGTAACTCAGGAAAATGAAGCATTCATTTTCCTGACAGCGTGTCGAATTTTTCGACACGCTGAAGCCCCGGCGTCGCGCTTCTTGCGCGGCACCGGGGCCTTTTGTTGCTCAATATTTTCGGAAATCTTCGATCACATGGAAGGTAATATAGTTGGCGTCATGGAAATTGCGCGCCCGGTTAAAGGCGGTTCGGGAAAGGTACAGAATATCTTCCCCGTCGAATATCCAATCCACATATTGAAAGCCCACGTCCTTGGGCGAGGCGCCGCGATAGTCCAACAGCCTTTTTGCGATGCGCCAATGATAGAAATCATCGGACACGGCCAGCGACAGCACATTGCGCTGGCCCGGCGCGCGCCCGTCCACCACTTCGTTGACAATGGCGTAATATTTTCCCGTGCGTTCGTCCCGCCGCAGGGTAAATTTTGAGTTGCTGCCGCCCTCAAAATCCACGATTCGATCCAGCTCCAGAGCGGCCTCGGGATTTTGATTATCCCCCTGTAAAATCACCGCCCGGCCATGGGACGGGTTGGCGCCCGCGATGTTGTAGCGCAGATAATTGCATATCCTGCCTTCCGGAGACACCACCGCGTTGCCCTCGATGCAGCCGCCGGTCGGACCCAATGAGGCGCCGGGCCAGCCGGGATCGTAGGCGGTAAAGGGCGTCACACACCAGTTTTCGGGAACAAGCAGATCATCCTCCACGGCTATGGACAAAAGCCCGTTGGCGTGGCCGCCGCGCTTCCAGCTTCCATAATCCACCGCGGTGTACAGCCGGCCGTTGTGCTCAACCACCGGCATGGGCGCCTTGTGCATGCCGTCCTCCATCAATCCGCCGCCGGGCAGTATGCGCACCGGCGCACTCCAGCTTTTGCCCTCGTCCCTCGAACAACCGATGAGCAAATCCCCATATTCGGTGGACATGGCCAGCATATACAGCACGCCCCGATGTACAAACATCTTTCCCCAGAAGCAGGGCATGAGATCGGTGAGGTAATGCCAACTCGCCCCCCGATCGTCCGAGCGGAAAATCAGGCTCAGATTCTGGGGCGCGCCGCCCGCGAAGACATCCATGGAGGCCAACAGCCGGCCCGAGGGCAACCGCACAATGCAAGGACTGCACAGCGCCTTGCCCGAAAAGGCATACTGATCGTCCATGGGATGCAGATAGTTGACCACCTTCCCGGGCACAAAGCCGGTTCGCACCACCCGGGTTTCGCTCTGTCCCCCCGCGCCCACCCGGCGCAGGGTAAACTCGTAGTCCTGCTCTTCCTCCAAACCTTCTATGGAAACGCGCGAATCTTTGACCTTCAAAACCGTCTCTTCTCTGAGCGATTTGTATTTGCGGTAGCTCACCGTGTGATCTCCCGTAAACCCGCGGTCAAACCACTCAAAGCTAAAGCCATTGACCCCGGGCTCAATTAAACAAATGTAGGGAAGATCCGCCTTTTGCGTCTCGGTCAGCCGAGTGTAGGGCTTATAGTCCCATCCGCTTATCCCCTTCATGTTCCTTCTCCCCTTTGCTCCTTCATGGCGCTGTTCAAATTTCAATCCCCAGCGTCTTCCGGGCATAATCCTCCAGCAGAAGGGCCTGTTCAACCTCCAGCCTTGCCGCATATTCGAAGGGCTTATCCGCTCCGGGACGGCACTTCAACTGCATATCAACGCCGCTCAGGCGCATATGATACTTTCCACTCATGGGATAGCATTGGCGCTCAATGCCCGACATGATGGAGAGCAGCGCCTGAAGCAACTGGGCTTGCTCGGGCTGATCCGCGTAATGGCGGCACAGCCAAACATACAGCTCGGGATGGAAATTGCCCATAACCCCGCTGAATCCGGCCGCACCCAAGCGCAGCGTTTCCAGCAAAGTGGCGCTGTTGGCGTTGAAAATCTTGAGGTTGCTTCCTCGGGTGGCTTCAATCTTTTCCCGAATCTGCTCGGTGTCACAACTGGTGTCCTTTAAGAAGGCGAACCGTCCGGTCTCCGCGCACCAATTCAGCAGTTCAGGCGTCATCAGCCGCTTGTAGGGCACCGGACATTCATAGATGCCCAGGGGCATATCCGGCGGCAGGGCGTCCATCAGGCGCTGAGCGTTTTCCTTCCACACACAGTCGGGCATGCCTTGCCTGGCCAAGTGGTTGTTGACCAGCACCAAAGCCTGGATGCCGGTTTGGGCCATGGCCCGCATTTCCCGAATCTGTTCCTGCATATCATCGGAAATATGGCCCGAGGCAATGACGCCCAACCGGCCATTCGCCGCCTCCACCACCGCTTCGGCCAAACGCACCCGCTCGTTCAAACTCAGCGCGTACATCTCGCTGGATTGACACACCGCGAACACTCCGGCGCAACCCCGGCTCACATACCAATTGACCATCTGCGGGATCTTTTCCAGATCCAACGCCCCGTCTTCGGTGAATGGGGTAATCATGGTGGGCCACACGCCGTTTTGAATGGTAATCATAAATTCCATCCCTTTCTGTTCTGAATGATTGAACGACGTTTTCAATGAACTTTTCGCTAAAAGCCGTATGCCTGAATGCAAGATTGACAGCTTGCCGGCTGCGGCCTCAAGTCATGCCGCGCATACACGGTCAGGTTATCATATTTACCTATTGTTGTCAATCAATCCTCCCCTGTCAACCCATGGGCACCAGGCGTTACCGGTGATCTTCCTTTCAGCAAACTCAACAATCGAAATATATTTGCAATATTTCCGCGTTGTGTTATAATAATTTTGAAATATTTTCAAGGAGAGATACGCGAATGAAAAAACTGCTCAGCGTTGTTGTGCTGCTGACCTTGCTGCTGGGGGTAGCGCCCAGCGGATTTGCGGACAAAAAGCTCACCAGCTACACTTTGCTGGTCAACGCCGAACCCGTAAGCCTTTCCTCCTCCACCGGTTACATCGCCAAGACCTCCAACGGCCGATTGATGTTGCCGCTGAAAAAGATCTGCCAGGAATTGGGCCTCGAAACCAAGATGAACGGGAAGAAAAAGCAGCTTACCGTAACCTTGAACAGCGGGAAAAAGTTGGTGGCCACCAGCGGCTCAAAGGTCATCAAAGTCGGCTCCTCCAAGAAGACCTTAAAGAGCAAGTGCTACATGCAGTCCGGTAAGGTGCTCATGGCCGACGCGGGCATTTTGAGCTATATGGGCTACACCTACCGCAAGGCCGCCACCAGTAGCGATCTCATCGCCCGGGGCTATAAGGGCAGCGTGGTCTCCATCGGCAAAAAGGGCACCACCCCAAAGATTCCGGCGCTTCCCGACAACAGCGCGGTTTCCAAATTGGATGCGGCCCAGGAAACCGACCAAATTATCTATGTTCAGTATAAGGGCGGCAGCAAGGCCAAGGTATCCATGTATCAGAAAAATAAATACGACCGCTGGACTTTGGTGAAAAGCGCAAACGGCTATGTGGGCAAAAACGGCATCGACAAGAAAAAGGAGGGCGACAAGCGCACCCCCACCGGGACCTATAACCTGACCCAGGCCTTCGGCATCCTCAAGGATCCCGGAACCGCCCTGCCCTATGTGAAGGTCACCAAGTATCATTATTGGTGCGGGGACTCCACTTCCAAATACTACAACCAGCTCATCGACACCCGGGTTACCGGCCGCAAGCGCACCTCCAAGGACGAATATCTCATCAACTACAAGGGCGCTTACAACTATGCCATTTTCATCGACTATAACAAGGAGGGCACACCTTATAAAGGCTCGTGCATCTTCCTGCATTGTTCCACCGGCCGGGCCACGGCGGGATGCGTTTCGGTTCCCCAGAGCACCATGGTCACCTTCTTAAGAAAGCTTAAGCCCGGCGCCAAGATTGTCATCGAATAAACCGGTAAATGGCGCGCCGCAGGGTTGTAAAACCGCCTGCGGCGTGCTATAATTTTGCTGATATTAAACTTCAAATAGCCTTCCATTCCCTTCTGCTGCGCCGGAACATCGCGGAATGGGGGCTTTTGTTTCAAGAGAAGAATACAGAAGAGATACGGAGTGTGGCGAATGGAAGCGCTGAAGCAGAAAATTCTCAAGGATGGCCGCGCGCTCAATGAACAGGTGCTGCTGGTGGATTCCTTTTTGAATCATCAGGTGGATGCAAAGCTTATGGCTCAGGTGGGTGAGGAGTTTGCCCGGTTGTTTGCAAATCAGGGCATCACCCGGATTATGACCGTGGAGAGCAGCGGCATCGCGCCCGCGGCCATGACCGCGCTGGGCATGGGCCTCCCCCTGGTCATCATGAAGAAATCTTCTTCCCGCATTTTGAGCGACGATACCCTCCAGACCCAGGTACACTCCTTTACCAAGAACAGCGATTATCAGCTGACTGTAAAGAGGAAATACATCCATCCCGGGGATCGGGTGCTGGTGATCGATGACTTTTTGGCCAATGGCGAGGCAGCCTTTGGGGCGGCCCGGTTGATCGAAGAGGCGGGCGCCACGGTGGCGGGCATTGGCATCGTCATTGAAAAGGCCTTCCAGCCCGGCGGACGGCGCTTGGCCGAGGCCGGATATAAGGTGATTTCGCTGGCCCGGGTGGCAAAAATGGCGGAAAACCATATCGAATTTTGCGATTGACGAGAGGAAAGATTTCCATGGATAAGATCAAGCCGGTTAAAGTTGGGCTCATCGGTTCGGGTTGCATCAGTGAAACCTATCTTCAGAACATGACCACGCTGTTCTCCGCCCTGGACGTGGTGGGCTGTTCCGATTTAATAGAGGAACGCTCCCGCCGGCGCGCGGAACAGTTCGGCATCCGCCAAATGACCAACGAACAGATCCTGAACGACCCGGAAATCGAAATCGTGGTCAACACCACCTACCCCACCAGCCATTATCTGATAAACAAACAAGCGCTCCTGGCCGGGAAAAACGTGTATTGCGAAAAAATGATGGCCGTGGAGCTCAGCGAGGCCGACGAACTGATGGCGCTTGCCCGCAAGAAAAATCTGCGCATCGGCATGGCGCCCGACACCTTCCTGGGCGCTTCGCTTCAGACCGCGCGCAAGCTGGTGGACGACGGCTTCATTGGCGAGCCCTTGAATGCCGTGGCCATGGTGGTGCGCGGATATCATCTGGACACCCCGACGGAGCCCACCTTCGCCTTTGTTTTTGAGCCGGGCGGGGGCATTCCCTTCGATATGGGCGGCTACTATCTGAACGCCTTGGTCAACATTCTGGGGCCGGTGCGGCGCTGCGGCGGCTTTGTAAAGCAGCGCCAGCCCAAAAAGCCCTTCGTCAACCCCCACAACCCCCGCTATGGTCAAACCTACGATATGAATACCCCCAGCATGCTGGTGGGTGCGATGGAGTTTGAGTGCGGCTGCATGGGCACTTTGTCCCTCATCGCCGACGGCTTTGGCGAAACGCCCCGGCTGGAAATTTACGGCACCCAGGGCACCTTAATCCTGGCCGACCCCAACACTTACGGCTTGCCCATTTATCTGATCCGCAATTCGGCCAACGGCCCCACCGAGCGCTTCCAGATTCCGCTCACCCACGGCTATACCGACAGCCACCGCGGGCTGGGAGTGGCCGATATGGCTTGGGCCATCCGTCACAACCGTCCCCATCGCGCCAGCGGCGAAATGGGCTATCATGTGTTTGAACTGGTGCATGGCATCTGGAAAAGCTCCAAGAGCGGCATCATGTATCAGATGCAGTCCCGTTGCGAGCGTCCGGCCGCGCTGCCCGCCGGCTTTGTGGGCAGCCCCACCCTTTGGGAAGGCGCGCTGGATAATTGAAATAAATGAGGCGAGGGAATGATTCCCTCGCCTTTTCCTATAATATACCCATCTTTTCGGCGGCGATTTCCCAATACCGCTCGGGAATCATGCCGGTTATGGGCTCGCCCATCTCTTGAACCGCCAGGCTCCGGGCCAACTCAATACATTTTACCGCAATCTCCTCCCCGCAGGTAATGGAATGAATGGACATCCGCGCCCACACCCGAGCCATTTCGCTCATGCCGCTTTCTCTAATCTCTCGGACCGCGGCTTCTGTATCGTAGTCCACACTGAGCAGCCGGGGCCGCCATTCTCCCTCGCACCAATCCAGGAGCGCGTAGCGGGCCGCGGTGGTGCCGTCGGTGGGTATGCCCACCGGTCCCGGATTGACCAGCCTCTTCCCCTTCCAGTTCATTTCAAACTGTTTATGGCAATGGGCGCCCACCAGGATATCCTCCTCCACCTGTTCCAACGCCGCTTTGCTCTCGCCGGTTCCCGGGAACAGCAGCCGGCGAACGGCACCCGGCGCTCCGTGACAAATCCGTATGGGCGCGCAACCCGGAAATTCCAGGCGCATTTGATCGGGCAAGGTCTCAAAAAAATCCAGCGACCGGGCGCTTAAATGTTCATAGGTATATAAGAGCGAACCGGTCTGGGAGCCAATTTGCCAATGATCCTGTGCCCCCGCGCGATGGTTCAACAGATACTCCTCCCGGTTGCCCCGGATAAAATAGGCGTTTCCCCGCGCCTGAGCTTCCCATATGAGCTTCATGGTGCGCTCCGGATAGGCGCAATCACTCACATAATCCCCCAGAAAGACCCAGGCCTCCGGAGCAAACCCTTTGGCCTCCCGAAGGCAGGCCTCCAGTGCCAAATGATTGGAATGAATATCTCCGAACAATGCAATTCTCATGGCTCGCTTCTCCTTTACATGCCGGTCAGTCCGTCGAACAGGCTAACCTGGCTGGTCTCAGGCAGGCCATCCAAACATCCGTTTTGGCGCAGCGTTTCCACCACCGACTTGGCCACCTTGCGCCGCACCATATCCTCCTGGCTGATAAACGGCCCGCCTTCGCGAACCGCGGCCAGGTTCAGGGCGGCGTTCAGACCCAGGCCGGGCAGCGAACTCAGGGGCGGCAAAATGGTGTTTTCCGCCACGATCAGAAAATCCTCGGCGTGGGATTTATACAAATCCACCGGCAGCAGCTTGATGCCCCGCGCCGCCATTTCCAACAGGATCTCAATAATGGTCACGGTATCGGCCTCGCGCTCCTTCTCGTTCTTGGGCAGCTCGTCGATTTCCGCGAGGATCTTGCGCAGGTTTTCCGGGCTGGTGATCATGCGCGAACCGTCGAAGGCGTCCGCGTTGCGCTTTAGATAGCAGGCATAATAGGCCGTGGGATAAAACACCTTGAAATAGGCAATGCGCAGGGCCATGACCACATAGGCCACCGCATGGGCCTTGGGGAACATGTACTTGATCTTTTTACAGCTGTCGATGAACCACTCCGGGGTGTTGGCCGCCACCATGGCCTCCTCCATCTCCGGGGTCAACCCCTTGCCCTTTCGAACCGACTCCATGATGGTAAAGGCCATCTTGGGCTCCACGCCCATTTCCATGAGCTGGTTCATGATATCGTCGCGGGTGCAGATGCACCGGTTCAAGGGTGCGATGCCAGCCTTGATGATATCCTGGGCGTTGCCCAGCCAGACGTCGGTGCCGTGGGACAAACCGGAAATGCGGATCAACTCTTCCATGGATTTGGGCTTGGTATCCTCCAGCATCTGGCGCACAAATTTGGTGCCAAATTCCGGTATGCCCAAAGTGCCCACCTTGCAGCCAATCTCTTCCGCCGTGGCCCCCAGCGCCTCGGTTCCGGTGAACAGCGAGATGATCTTTTGATACACCTCCGGGTCGTCCAAAGGCACCTGTTGGGGCGCGATGCCGGTCAAATCCTGAAGCTTGCGCAGCATGGTGGGATCATCGTGTCCCAGTATATCCAGCTTGACCAGCACGTCGTGCATGGAGCTGAAGTCAAAGTGGGTGGTCACAGTGTCGCTGGTCATATCGTCCGCCGGATGCTGGATGGCGGTGAACTGATAGATCTCGTAGCCCTTGGGCAACACCACCATGCCCGCCGGATGCTGGCCAGTGGTGCGCTTGGCCCCGGTGCAGCCCAAGGCCAGCCGCTCCTTTTCGGCATTGGAAACCGTAATTCCCCGCTCCTCCAAATATTTCAACACATAGCCATAGGCGGTCTTCTCGGCCACCGTGCCAATGGTTCCGGCCCGGAACACGTTTTCCTTGCCGAACAGCTCCTTTACATAGTTGTGGGCCACCGGCTGGTATTCGCCGGAAAAGTTCAGGTCAATATCCGGAACCTTGTCGCCCTTAAAGCCCAGGAACACCTCAAAGGGGATGTTGTAACCGTCCTTGTTCATCAAAGTCCCGCATTCCGGGCAGTTCTTGGGCGGAAGGTCCAGCCCACAGGTGTACTCATGGGGCACATCAAACTCATAGTGCTTGCATTTGGGGCAGGCATAATGGGGCGGCAGGGCGTCCACCTCGGTAATCCCGGTGAGGTGGGCCACATAGCTGGAGCCCACCGAACCGCGCGAGCCCACGATATAGCCGTCGGACAGGGACTTTTTCACCAGCTTCACCGCGATATCGTACAGGGTAGAAAAACCGTAGCCAATGATGGAGCCCAGCTCCTTGTCCAGCCGCTTTTGAACCAGCTCGGGCAGCGGGTCGCCGAAAATTTCCCGGGCTTTGGTTTCGGAAAGCTCACGGATTTCGTGCTCGGCCTCGGGCCAGAAGGGCTGAAAGGTCTCCTTGCCCTCGGGATGCTTGATGAAAATGCTCAGCTTGCCCACCCGATCCGCGATGGCGTTGGGGTTGTCCACCACCACCTCCATGGCCTTTTCCTTGCCCAGATAGGAAAATTCCTCCAACATCTCGTCCGTGGTCTTGAAATACAGGGGCGGTTGGAAATCCGCGTCCTCGAATCCCTTGCTGGCCATGAGGATGGCCCGGAAGATGGCGTCCTTGGGCTCCTTAAAATGCACGTCCCCGGTGGCCACCACCGGGATTTTCAGTTTCTCGCCCAGCTTGACGATGCGCCGGTTGTAATCGCGCAGTTCCTCCTCGTCCTTGGCCGTGCCCTCGCGAATCATGAATTCGTTGTTGCCGATGGGCTGAATTTCCAAATAGTCATAAAACCGGGCGATACGCTCCAGGGTCTTTTGATCCTTGCCCTCCACCATGGCCCGGAACAGCTCGCCGGACTCGCAGGCGCTCCCGATAATCAGGCCTTCCCGGTATTTGCGGATCAGGCCCCTGGGCATGCGCGGCCTGCGGTTAAAGTAATGCAGATGGCCCTCGCTGACCAACCGGTTCAGGTTGGCCATGCCCTCCTGGGTGGCGGCCAGCAGGATAATGTGATAACTCTTGCCGCCCGCGTCCCCGGTGTAGATCTCGTTGAGCTGATCCAGCCGTTCGATGTCGTGCTGTTCGACGACGTCCCCCATCACTTTCAAAAGCATTTGCCCGGTGGCCCTGGCGTCGTTGACCGCCCGGTGGGCATTGACCAGCCGGATGCCCAGCTGCTTGCACATATTGCCCAGCTTATAGCTCTTAAACTCCGGATATTGGTTGCGCACCAAGGTCAGCGTGTCCATCATCGGATAGTCAAAGTCCAATCCGTTCTCCTCAAAGGCGCGCTTGAAGAACGCCATGTCAAAGGAAGCGTTGTGGGCCACCAACACCGCGCCCTTGCAAAATTCCTCAAAGGAGCGGATCACCTGGTCGATGGTGGGCTTATCCCGAACCATGGCGTCGGTAATGCCGGTGAGTTCCACCACCTTTTCGGGGATGGGCCGGCCCGGATTGATGAGCTGGGAGAATTCGGCCACCTCCCGGCCGTTTTCAATGCGCACCGCCCCGATTTCGGTAATCATGTCCGTGAACTTGTTCAGCCCGGTGGTCTCCACATCCAGCACCACATAGCTGATGCCTTCCAGGGCACGATTGTCGGAATTTTCCACCACAATGGCGCTGTCGTCGATCAGATAGCCCTCGCAGCCCGGGATGAGCTTGATATTGTTTTTCTTGGCCGCGCCAAAGGCCTCGGGAAAGGCCTGAACCACCCCGTGGTCGGTGATGGCCACCGCCGGATGGCCCCACTGCGCGGCCTGCTTGATCAAGTCGCTGGCCGAGGCCGTGGCGTCCATGGTGCTCATCTGGGTGTGCATGTGCAATTCCACCCGCTTGCGCTCGGCGGTATCCACCCGCTTGGGCGCCTCAGCGCGCACGATGTCCGACACCATCAGGGTCATTTCCTTTTTGAAATCATCATAGCGGTAATTGCCCCGGGCCTTGATCCAGGCGCCCTGCTTCATGTAATCCAGCAGCGCCTCCACCTGCTTTTGCATGGCTTCGCTGGTCTCCTCGCTGCCCCGGGGCTTGGTGCTCAAAAAGGCCTTGCAGGGCACCGTGCCCTCATAATCGGTGAGCGCGAAGCTGAGCAACACCATGGTATCGTTCTTTAGATTCCGGGTCTCCACGGACAGCACCTCGCCCATCAGCGTCACCCTGCCCGCGTCCTCGGTGAGCTCCTTGGTGGAAATGGGGGGATCGTTGATGGGCCGGCCCAGGAGTTGCGAGGGAATCCTGGGCTTTGCCGGATCGGCGGCCTTGGGGGCCTCGGCCACCAGCTTGGCCATGCGCTCCTCGTCCTGCCGGCGCTTTTCTTCGATTTGGCGTATGCGCTCCTGTTCCTGGCCCCGAACCTCCAACTTTACCGAAAGTTCCAGGCCGAACAAGGTGTTGAGCAGCTTTTCGATGGTTCGGTCGATCTGTTTTTCCTGCATAAAGGTCACGCCCGCCGCGCTGCCGATGGACAGGATTACCCGTTTGTCCTTCAACTCCCATTGGGCATCCCGCAAAAACGGCCGCACCCCCGGACTTTCCTCACACAAAATTTTGTCGATAAACGACACGAAACCGTTGATGTCCCCGGTGAAGCGCTGGGCAAGGTCCGGATAGGCCACCATGAGTTTGAGGGCGATCCCCGGAAAACCCTCTTGCAGCGCGGCCTTGATCTTGTGAAACTCCTGGTCGTCCAACAGCCGCGCCGCGTCAAAGCAAACGGTCATCCGGGTGCCCTTTCGGTTGACCATAACCTTTTGCAAAGTGAGGCATTTCAGCAATCCTTCCTCCAGCTTGCTGAACAGATTGAGCCAAATTTCACTCATAGGTATCCTCCTGCCCTGACTTAACGGTTGTTTTCTTTGCAAACTTTAGTCTCTTTTTAAAAACAAACCAAAGTCTATCTGTTTCTGCGCCTCTTGCGGCTTTGCCGGGACTTTTCGCCGCTCACCGCGATCTTCTCGCCCTTTAGCGCCAACAGCTGATCGCGCAGCTTGGCCGCGCGTTCGAAGTCCAGATTGGCTGCGGCCTCCAGCATCTGATCTTGAATTTGGTCGATGGCCATCTGCTTTTCGGTCTCGTCCATGCCCGCGCCCACGCTGTCCGCGTCGGGCTCCCGGGTTACCTCCATGAGCTCGCGCACCGCCTTGGTCACGCTCTGGGGCACGATGCCATGCTGTTCGTTGTAGGCCTGCTGAATGCCCCGGCGCCGGTTGGTCTCCTGAATGGCTCGCATCATGGAATCGGTAAGGTTGTCCGCATACATGATGACCCGGCCGTTTACATTGCGCGCCGCCCGGCCAATGGTCTGAATAAGCGAGGTCTCCGATCTCAAAAAGCCCTCTTTGTCGGCGTCCAGTATGGCCACCAGTGAGACCTCGGGCATGTCCAAACCCTCGCGCAGCAGGTTGATGCCCACCAGCACGTCGATTTCGCCCAGCCGCAACTGGCGGATCAGCTTCACGCGATCCAGGGTTTCAATATCCGAATGCAAATATTCGACCTTTACATCCATCTCCCGGAGGTATCCGGTCAGATTTTCGGCCATTTTCTTGGTCAAGGTGGTCACCAACACCCGCTCGCCCGCCTCGGTAACCTTCCGAATCTCGCCCAACAGGTCGTCCACCTGGCCGGTGGCCGGACGCATGACGATTTCCGGGTCGATCAAGCCGGTGGGCCGGATGATCTGCTCCACCACCTGGCCCGCCCGCTCCAACTCGTAAGGACCCGGGGTGGCGGATACATAGATGGTCTGGCCCACCCGCTCCTCAAATTCATGAAATTTCAGCGGCCGGTTGTCGTAGGCCGAGGGCAGCCGAAAGCCGTATTCCACCAGCGAATGCTTGCGCGCATAGTCGCCGTTGTACATGGCCCTGATTTGGGGCACGGTCACATGGGATTCGTCGATAAACACCAGCATATCCTTGGGAAAATAGTCCATCAGGGTAAAGGGCGCCTCTCCGCTCTCCCGTCCGTCAAAATAGCGCGAATAGTTTTCAATCCCCGAGCAATAGCCGATTTCCCGCATCATCTCAATGTCGTAATGGGTGCGCTGTTCCAGCCGCTGGGCCTCCAACAGCCGGTCGTTGTCCCGAAACGCCTTGAGCTGAATCTCCAAATCGCGCTCGATGTTTTCAATGGCCGCATCGATCTTGTCCCGGGATGTGGCATAGTGGGAGGCCGGAAAGATCATGGCATGGTTGAGCAGCCTCAGCACCGCCCCGGTCACGGTATCCACCTCGGAAATGCGCTCGATTTCATCCCCGAAAAACTCCACCCGCAGCGCCTTTTTGTCGTAGCTGGCCGGAATGATCTCCACCACATCGCCCCGAACCCTGAAGCTTCCTCGCTCAAACTCAAAGTCGTTGCGCTCATATTGGATATCCACCAATTGGCGCAACAGGTCGTCCCGATCCAGGCGTCCCCCCTCGCGCAGGGATATGGAAAGCCCCTCGTACTCGCTGGGGTCGCCCAAGCCATAGATACAGCTCACCGAGGCCACAATGATCACGTCCCTGCGCTCGTTGAGCCAGGCGGTGGCGCTGTGGCGCATGCGCTCAATTTCGTCGTTGATGGAGGCGTCCTTCTCGATAAAGGTATCGGTGGACGGAATATAGGCCTCGGGCTGATAATAATCGTAATAGGAGACAAAGTAGCCCACCGCGCTGTCCGGGAAAAACTCGCGGAACTCGGCGGCCAACTGGGCGGCCAGCGTTTTGTTGTGGGCGATGACCAAGGTGGGCCGCTGAAGCTTTTGGATGACGTTGGCCATGGTAAAAGTCTTGCCCGACCCGGTCACGCCCAACAGCACCTGATGGCGCATGCCCGCCTCAACCCCCTGGGCCAGCGCCTCAATGGCCTCAGGCTGGTCTCCCCTGGGCTGATATTCTGATTTGAGTTCAAACACCCTTGTCCCTCCCGCGCACGGTTTTGTTCATTCTTTTATTATAGCACAAAAAATCCGCGTGCCAACCCGGACACGCGGGATTTAAACTGACGTTCGTCTACGCCCTTAGTCCAACTCAAAATCGCAGGACACCGAGCTTAAGCGCACCTCATGCATCTTTTTGCGCACCGGCTGATGAACCGGGTGGTTCTGATAGGCGTCAAAGGCCGCCCGGTCGCGAAAGACGCACACCAAACCCAGATCGTAGCTGCGCTCGCTCTTGAGGATATCAGCGCCCGCATGGAGCTCCACCAATCCATCAATCTTTCCACGCATATTCAAAAATCCCTGAACCAATTGGGGAATCTCCTCCATATACTCGGGTTTCAGTTTAAACAATACCACATGTTGAAGCATGTCCATCGCCCCTTTTTTCTTATCAGTATAGCATTTTTACCCGAAAAGCGCAATCTCTTCCAATTTGCAGCTTGTAAAGCACGACGGACTTTAGTATAATAAAGAGTATCTTTATCAAAAGGAGGTACGTCCCATGTCCGACCAGGTACAGCAAATCGCCATGCGCATCCATGATCTGCGCGATGTATCCAATTACACCGTAGAACAGGTTGCGAAGAATACAGGCGTTTCCGAGGAGGAATATCTATCCTATGAAAGTGGAGCGGTGGATATTCCCATCAGCTTTCTTTTGAAGCTGTCCCAGTTTTATGACATCGATACCACCACCATCCTCACCGGCGAAGCGCCGCGCCTTAGCGTATGCGCGGTAACCCGCAAGGATATGGGCGTCAGCATCGACCGCGCTGAGCATTATATTTATA
>DVJW01000009.1 GCA_018716505.1 Candidatus Faecaligallichristensenella faecipullorum
CCCTGGAAATATGCGCTGACCTTTCTGGGCGGAAAACTGTTGGCCTATCTGGCCATCGGAACAGTGCTGCTGACCGTCTTTCAGATGTGGAATCCCACCTGGCTGTCCACGGCAATAAAAATCCTGCTGACCGTCATGGCGGCGATCCTCATTGTGCTGAACTTAAACGATTTTTTTGCGGCGCGCAGCGAAAAATACGGAAAAATCCGCAATCAACTCCCGGTGGGACTGCGCAAATTCAACCATGACACCATTCGCGGTGTATTTGAACGCCATCCCAGGCATTTGACGGTGTACATGCTGTTGCTGGGAATTCTGGTGGCTGCGGGAGAATTCCTGTGCGCGGGGCAGGTGTATCTGGCCACCTTGCTGGCCGCTCTCCAATCCGGGGCGCAACCCCTGCGCATGGGGCTCATGCTGGTGTGTTACTGCGTAAGTTTTTTGACCCCGGCGCTGATTCTGTGCGCGCTGGTGGCGCGGGGGAGAAGCGTTATGGATCTCTCGGAATGGATGCGCCGGCATATGGATAAAGTCAAGCTGATCACCGCGCTGTTCTTTGCGTTGTTGGTCGTTGTGGTCTGGCTGCTATAATGACAAAACCCATAAACAGTTTTTTGCCATGGGTATACCTGATTTTGCTGGAGTCCAAAGGGGAAAGCCCGTTCCCGGCACAGCACGGAAACGGGCGCAAGAGAATCCATCATGATAGAACATGATCCCACAGGGAAATCAACCAAAGCCTATCCCAGGGAAACCGGAACCCGTGAGATCAATCCGGCAAGACAGTCCACCCATGCCTGGCTCTGCTCCGGGGCGGGGGTGGAAAACGCCTTGCCCCTATCCATACCCAAAGCGGTGCGCTTGCCTTCCCCCAAAGAATGATAGGCCATGACCTCCACCGCCTGAATGTTTTGGTATTTCTGGACAATTCGGGCAATGCCCTCAAAATGTGCCCGGGTGTCGTTGACGCCTGGTATGACGGGGCATCGCAAGACCGCGGGTTTATGAAGCTCAAGCAACAGCCCATACGCCGCCTCAATGCGCTCAAGGCGCGCGCCTGTCCAATATCGCAGGCTTTCGGCTTCGGTGTGTTTGCAGTCGATGAGCACCAGATCCGCCCGCTCAAACACCGCTCGCGCGGCCTCCTGATCGCCGTATCCGCTGCTCTCCACACAGCAATGGATGCCCGCCGCCCGGGCGAGATCCAACAGCTTGCAGCTGAACTGAGCCTGCATCAGGGGTTCTCCGCCTGAAATCGTAAGCCCGCCCTTGTTCTCATAAAAGGGAAGGTCACGCAACACCGTCTTCATGACGGATTCGGCTTCCACGGCCTGGCCATATAAGGACAAGGCTCCAAAGGCGCAGGCTTCGGCGCAGGCCCCGCAGCCCCGGCATTTCTCAAGGCTCAACCTATGCCGCCCATCGCGCATTTCATGACATCCTTCGGCGCAGGCCTGAACACATGCCGAGCAACCCACACATTTCTGTGCGTCAAAATACAACTGGGGCCGCGGGGAAAGCCCTTCCGGGTTATGGCACCAGGCGCAACGCAACGGGCATCCCTTCAGAAATACTGTGGTGCGCACGCCCGGGCCGTCGTTTACCGAAAAGCGTTGGATATTAAAGACCGTGCCCTTCATGCGGCCTCCTTAAAGCTCGTGTTCGGTGCGCTCGATGACCTCCAGCTGCTTGGCCGGAGTGAGCCGGGTAAAGTAGTCGGAATAGCCGCCGATGCGCACCACCAAATCCTGGTACAACTCGGGCTGCTGTTGCGCGTTGAGCAAGGTCTGCTTATCCACCACATTGATTTGCAACTCAAAGCCGCCCCGCTTCATGAACACCCGGATCAAGGACTCCAGCTTTTCCACGCTGGACTCATTGAACATCCGCTTCCCGAATTTCATGTTCACCGCGATGCCGCCGACAAAGGGATCGTGGGCCCACTTGGTGGAGGAGAGGATGGAAGCCGTGGGGCCATTCTTTTCGCGCCCCTGGGCCGGGCCTGAGCCATCTCCCAAAGTAAAGCCCGCGGTTCGCCCGTCCGGGGTGGCCATGGTGCATTTCCCGAACTCGTCGTGCATGATCCAGCAGAACATGCTGGGAATAAACCGGCCGCCCCGATAGCTCTTATAGCCGGAAATCGAGGCCTGAAGCCAGTCCACAATCTTCAAAACCATGGCGTCGGCCTCATCGTCGTCGTTTCCATACTTGGCCACCCGGTTTAAGATCTTGCCGCGCAGCACCTCAAAGCCCTTGAAGTTCTGCTGAAGCGCCTGGGCCAGGGTGTCCAGATCGATTTCTTTTCGGTCATAGACCAAGGTTTTGATGGCAAACAGCGCATCCGCCAGGTTGGCCATGCCCACAAAGGAGGGCATAATCCAATTGTACCGCGCGCCGCCCTGCTCGATATCCATGCCCTTGGACAGGCAGTCGTTCACAAAGCAGGAGACCAGTGGGTCGCCGGAAAAATGGGTGCGCTCGGCCTGAATGCGGTTTTGTTCGATGATGCATTCGCGCATATGTCCATTCAACCGCTCTCTGAACGCCGCGCAAAGCGCCTCAAAGTCCGGGTACCGGGTGGGTTTCCCACCCTCCGGGGTGATATTCAGGGTATCCAGTAAAAGCTGGGGCAGGTTGACATAGGGACTGGCCACCCAGCAGGCCGAAGAACAGCAGGGGGTGATCTCCACGCAGGTGCAGTGGATATACTCGCAGGCCTCGCTGTAGGGCAGCCCATAGCGCAACAGTCCCTTGATGATCACATCGTCATTAAACAGCGCGGGGTGGGAATGGCCTTGGCCCAAAATCTCGCAGCTCAGGCGCAGCAAGGGAGCCGGGGTATCTTCGTTTATACAAAATCCAATACCCGGATAGATCATGGCGGTGTGGGGGATACTGCGCAAAAACAGCTCGGTCAGCTCATTGCAGACATCCCGCCCATAGGCGTCGCGTCCGCCCACCATAAAGCCCACCGCCAGCCCCCGGTCAATGTATTCATTATACAGTATGCACAGGCAGTCGATCAGCTCCTGGGCCTGTTCGCGATTTAAACGTCCGCTCCGTATATCATTTAAATAATACCGATACAAATACCGATCTGGCCTACCCAGCTGATACAGTCCCACCATGGCCACCGAAAGCAGATGGCAAGCCTGGAGCGCCTCATGAAAGCTGCGCGCCGGATAGCGGGGCACATGGCGGCAAATTTCCGCGATTTGCTTCAGCTCCGCCCTCCGCTCGGGCGAAGCGCTTTCCGCCTGACGCTCGGCTTCGTCGGCATAATGGCCGGACAGGGCGCACAAACCTTCCAGAGCTTGAATGCAGCTCTCATAAAAGTTATACCGCTCCATCTGATCGGGCTGGGCACAGTCCAGGATTTCCATGCGTTGGCGAATCTCCCGGATCACCCCATCGCAACCCAGACGAAGAAGTTTTTGATAATCCACGGCCATGTGGCTGGCCTGTCCCTCCTGAACCGGCTGAGCGGGCAGGGCATAGCGCTTGATGAGTTCATATTCGGCTTGCTGCGCTTCCTCCAGGGGCAAGGTGGAATATTTTCCCACGATCAGTTCATCCTCGTCGATGACCGGGCGCACACGTTCCAATTGGTAGCGTTTGGCCATGCCGTGGCGGATGGAGGTGGATTTTTCGGTTTTTCCGGACTCAATAAATCCTTTCGCCAGATAATAGGCCCATTCCTGAGAGGGGCCTGCACACTTCAGCGCATGCTTGCGCAAACGGCGGATTCTTTCGGTTGCTTCTTCCATGGCCCTTTCCTCCCTTTGTTTCAATTGCGTTGCATTCATTATACTCAGGAATCAAAAAAATGCAAGAGAAATAAACAGCCCCTACGCCAATGGCGCAGGGGCTTAAAAACAGGGGATAATTACAGCTGCTTAATCAGCTCTTTGGCCAGATCAGCCGCAGAAGCCGCGTCGGAGGAATATCCATCCGCGCCCACTTCGTCGGCGAAGCTCTGGGTTACCGGCGCGCCGCCGATCATGACGCGAACCTTGTCGCGCAGGCCGGCCGCCTTCAGGGCCTCGATGCCGTCCTTGATGGAAGGCATGGTGGTGGTCAAAAGGGCCGACATGCCCACGATCTGCGCGCCCTGGTTGGCCACGGCGTCCACATACTGCTCGGGGGAAACGTCCACGCCCAGGTCGATAACCGTGAAGCCGGCGCCTTCCAGCATCATGCCCACCAGGTTCTTGCCGATATCATGCAGGTCGCCCTTTACAGTTCCGATGGCAACCTTGCCCAGGGACTGCACATTGGCGGCGGCCAGCAGGGGCTTGAGGATTTCGGTGCCCGCCTTCATGGCACGGGCGGCGATCAGAACCTCAGGCACATAGACCTCATTGTTCTTGAACATGATGCCCAGTTCGTTCATGCCCACAACCAAGCCTTCGTTCAGCAGGGCTTCGGGATTGGCACCCTCGGCGAGGGCCTCGTTGACCAACGTCTTAACCACCTTGGCACGGCCGGCCTTAACGGCATCGGCAATAGCGCGGAAATCAGCCATACTTCATAACTCCCTTCAACTTTCAATGCGCTTGCGGCGCATTGCCGTCCTCAATTTACTTCTCTATTTTATCAGAAATAAACGCGTTATGTTTGGATTTCCTTGGCTGCAAATGGTAGTATCTTGCGATTTTTTTGTTTTCAAATTCCCTTGCGGAACCGGTTGGGCGTCACGCCGGCGCTCTTTTTGAACACCTTGCAGAAGTAACTGGGATCATCATAGCCCACCTGCTCGGCAATTTCCTGTATGGAGCGCCCGGTCTGGGTGAGCAGGCGGCGGGCTTCATCCATGCGGAGCTGGGTCAGATACTCCACAAAGGTCATGCCCAACTCCTCTTTAAAAAGATGGCTCAGGTAGTAGGGGCTGATGTGCACATGACCGGCCACCTCTTCCAGCGTTACGCTGCGGTTGTATCGCCCCTTGAGATAGTCCAGGGCATCGCCCAGAAAGCGTATACCCTTTACGTTGCGCGTCTCGTATACCGTATCCATAAAGGTTTCCAGCACCCGAACCACCCAAAGACAGATATCCTCAAAATTGTCCTGGCAACTGAGCTGGGTAATAAACTGATAATTCATGCCCAGCAGTTTTTCCAATTCGGCGCCACTCTCCACGGCGGCCCGGGAAATCATGATGATGAGCTCCAATATGCGCGCCTTCATGACCTCCACGTTGCCGGCGGCCGTATAAAAGATATGCCCCATGAGTTCGTTTAAAATGCCCCGGGCACCCGTCCGGTCGCCCAGCCGCACCTTGGTGAGCAGCTGTTGTTCCATATGCAGCGGATAGGCCGTGATCCCCCCGCTCAAGCGTGGGGGATCTACGCGCTTTTGCTCAATCAGCGCATCGGCCAAAGCCATCTGCTGGCGTTGGCGGGCCCGGTTTTCGCTGAGCCACCGGCTTTCCCGGCCGGAGAGCATCGCGGCCACGGAATAAAGGGTCTCGCTGAGCGCCTGCATCCGCTTGCCATCCACCTCGGGCAGATCTTTTTCCACATCTTTAAACAGATCCCGCTTGGGCTCCATCCAGGAAAGGCGCTCCATGAGCTCATCCTGGGCCAGCTCATCCCATTCCCAGAGGATCAACGGTCCCAGGCAAAAGGCGCCCAGATATTCTTCTTCCTCCAAAAGTGGGGCGCTGGCCACCACCAGCCCGGCATGGCACCGGTCGATATGGGCCTCGCCCATCTGGGCCGAAGCCCGGCCCGCATAGTCGTGAAATTGCGCGCATTTCCTGCGCCCCGTCAGACTCTGCTGAATCAAGGAACAGATCCTGCAATGCGTATGGCAAGGCTTGCCCAACGTGGGACGGCCCGCCAAATCATAAAACCCGACGGGCAAACCACAGGCACCTGCATACGCCTCCATTTGGCGCTGAACGCGTTGGGTAAGTTCATCGGGAATCCGGGATATTGGGCTCATGTCTCCGCCCCCTGTGCGCTGTAAATTCATTTATCATTATATCATTTAAGCCCATGACGGCGCAATACACATAAATCCCGCGAATTTTTGAGGTTAAAATTGCGCTTTTCAGGTAAAATACAGGTGATCGGCTCATTTTTAGTGGAAATGCGCCGCTGGGTGTGGTAAAATGTATGAGTATGTTTCTGGGTACCGGGATTTCAAAGGGAAAGCCGGGCATGCAGCTTGCGCTGAGCCTGTGTTTGTTTCAATTTTGATTCCTGTTTGACCATGATAACTTTTTTTGAGGAGGAATCCTAATGATTACCGCAGGCGATTTCCGTAAAGGCGTAACCGTGGAGATGGACAACGGCATCTGGACGATCGTCGATTTCCAGCATGTTAAGCCCGGCAAGGGCGCTGCCTTTGTGCGCACCAAGATCAAGAATATTGTAACCGGCGCGGTGCTGGAGCGCACCTTCAACCCCACCGACAAAATGCCGCGCGCTCATATTGAGACCAAGGAAATGCAGTACATGTACAATGACGGCGACCTGTACTATTTTATGGACATGGAGACCTACGACCAGATCCCGTTGAGCAAGGATCAGGTGGAGGACGCCATGAACTTCGTTAAGGAGAATACCAACGTCACTGTGCGCTTCTTCAAGGGTTCTCCCTTCTCGGTGGAAGCCCCCAACTTTGTTGAGCTGGAGGTAACCCACACCGAACCCGGCTTCAAGGGCGACACCGCCTCCAACACCACCAAGCCCGCCACGGTGGAGACCGGCTATGTGCTTCAGGTTCCGCTGTTTGTGGAAATTGGCGATGTGTTGAACATCGACACCCGCACCGGGGAGTATATGTCCCGTAAGTAAGAAATTGGGGGAATTGTCATGAGAGGGATTTCCGACAATGTGTCCTATCTGCGTGGTCTGGTGGAGGGCATGCAGTTATCATCCTCCAGCAAAGAGGGCCAGGTGATTGTAAAAATCCTGGATGTTCTGGATCAAATGGCCCAGGCCTTTGCGGATATGCAGGACGCCCACAATGAGCTGAGCGACTATCTGGAAACGTTGGATAACCAGGTAACCGAGCTTCAAAACAGCGTCGACGGCGAAGAAATCGACGACGATGAGGATTTTGACGAGGACGATCTGGACGAAGACGAACTGGAAGATGAAGACGAGGATATGGATGAAGAGGATGATAGCGTAGATATTTCCGAAGAGAACGTCTATTTGGAGTGCGTCTGTCCCGCTTGCAAATCCGTTTTCTACGTCGGAGCGAATGAGCTGGGTGAGCATGTCAAGCATGTCTGTCCCGCTTGTGGGGAACATGTCCATGTGGAGGCAATTGAGGAGGAAAACCTGCCCATTGCCCAACTGGCGCCGGAAGATGATGATCCCCAGGATGATGAATAATGAAAATTTGAGCTTCTCCCTCTGTCCGACCGGGCAGAGGGATGCTTTTTTAACGAAAGAAAGGAGCGGGAGAATGCTTCTGGAATGGCTAAAGCCTGAGTTCACCGTGTGCAGGCTCAAGGCTCTGGATCAGGCCAAGGTGGGAGGCGGTTATCTTTTTTTCGCGAAGACCGATCATGAGTTATCGTTGGTCTGCGAAAGCCAATATGCCCCATCGGACGCCCCATATCTCGAAGCGGGATGGAACGCCTTTCGGGTCAAGGGCCAATTGGAGTTTTCTCTGATCGGCATTCTGTCTGGCATAACCGGGGTGCTCAAAGACGCAAAAATTGGGGTGTTTGTGGTTTCCACCTATGATACCGATTATGTGCTTGTCAAAACAGCCCAGAGGGAAGCGGCCCATGAGGCGCTAAGGCGCGCCGGCTACGCCTTTGAAGCCCGAGAGGAGGAGTTGCCATGAAGTTGCGCAATATGACCAGCCTTTTCCTCTTCAACGGCAACCGGATTCTCCTGCTCTATCGCATCGGTTCTCGGGTCATTGCGCCCAGCTGGTGTGGAATCGGGGGGCATTTCCAGGAAAATGAACTCAACGATCCACTAAAATGCGTATTGCGTGAGGCCCATGAAGAGGTTGGGCTGAACCCATCGGATTTGTGCGGAATCAAACTTCGGTACGTTACCCTCTCCCATCGAATGGGCGAGCTCAGGCAGAACTATTATTTTTTTGCCCGGCTTTCCCATTCGAATTTTGTCCCCACGGATTGTGATGAAGGATGCCTGAAATGGATGGAGACAGGGGAGATTGAGGGCTTGGAAATGCCCTACACCGCCAAGCAGGTCTTGCTTCACTACCTAAAAACGGGCAGAGCGGATGAAGCGCTCTATGTGGGGGTGGCCCGTCCCAACGAGCCCATGGTTTTTCAAATCCTTGCGAAGGAATTTTAAGGGGGGCCGAGCTTCCATGCTCAGCCCCCTTTGCGCCGAAGGAATTATCGATTCAGATATTCGAACAGCTCGATGCGCTCGCCATCCGGCCCCTTAAAGAAGATGTTGGCGACGCCGCCCATGAGCGCCTCGTTGACCGAAACCTCTTCCGTTTTAAACTGAACGCCCTTGGCCTTGAGCGCCTGGGCCACGGCCTTGGTGTTCTTGGTTTCGATGGCAATGTGATCCACCACGCCCGCCGGGCGAGCTTGGGCGCCAGCGACACCCACCAATTCCAGAATGCACGAACCCACCTTCAAAAAAGCCAAGCGGGTCTGGCCCATATTTTCAACATTCATCAATTCGAGTCCAACCACATTCTGATAAAAGTCAATGGACTTGTCCATATCCGTAACCATGACGCCGATATGTGCCAATCCCAACATTTTTCCCTCATCCTTACAGCAGCAAGCCATGAACTCTCCTCCTCAAAGGCG
>DVJW01000117.1 GCA_018716505.1 Candidatus Faecaligallichristensenella faecipullorum
GGCAGGTCCAAGGGAGTTTTCCGGATGCGGGCCGCGTTCATGAGGTCGGCCAAAGGCCGACTAGCGATGGCGATTGTTCACAATCGCCGAGCGTAGCCAGCGCCGCCAAACCCGGAGGGCTGGTAAAACCAGCTTGAAGGGGTGCAAATGTGATTTGCACCCCGAAACCTCATCCCGGTTAAGCCGGGATGAGGCGGAGGCGGTGATGGCCGAAGCATGGCAAGGCTTGACGACGAAGCCTTACTGGGCGTAAGGCGAGGAGGAAAACGCAGACATGGACGTGGCCCGCCCCGGAAAACCGTGTTGACCCTTGTACACTGAGGGTATGGCCCCCTGAAGCCCAAGGCATATGGCGCATGGAATCGAACGAAATGGCATAAAAAGCCCCCAAGCCTCCCTTTCGCCAGAAAGGGGCTGGGGGCTGAAAGAGTCCGCGGCCGCCTATTGAGCGGTTCTTCTTTTGAATACCACAATTTCCGGGTCAGAGCCGTCCGGTCCGTATTCGCAGACCAAAAGATAGCGCTCGTCGGCAGTTAAGCCGTAACACCGGCCGCTTCCTTTTTTGCAGAGCTGATTGCCCAAATAGACCCGCGCGTCATCCCAAAGCTTGAAGGTCTGCCCGCTGGGCAAGGTGTATTCAAGGTTAATATAGGATCCCGCCAGCGCGTTGAGATCCCTGACCTCTTCCATATCCGCAATGCCCAGCGCGTTGAACTCCGCGATCAGCTGTTCTTTGAGTTGACAGCTTTTCCCGGAACACGGGCCGCAGCCCTGCTGTCCCTTGCGCTTTGAGCAGGCCGCCAGCATACAGTCGCTCCCGAAGGGCCGCCCCCCGGTCTGAGCACATCCCGGGCAGCTCGCGCTGAGTTCACATTGCGCGCAGTCGATTCCGCATAACGTTTTCATGCTCCCCGCCGCCTCCTTTGTGATTTATAGCCGCGCCTCTTGCAGCAGCGTTTCCAGCCGGCCGTTTATGCACGCCTGTTCTTGATCCACTTCTTTGACCATGGCGTGCAGGCTGGACAGCGCCTGCTCGATTTGCGCTTTGACGGCCTGAACCTGCTCCTGCGATTGACTGATCTTATCCAGAATCACAAAATCTATGGAAAGTCCGTCAAAGAACCAATCCGCAAAGCGCAAAAAGCCCTCCACATTGACCTGCATATCCGCCTGAATGGTCACATCCGCCAGCTCGGTTTTGAACTCACGCAGCTGAGACTGCAAAAGCTCGACTTCAGCCTGGGCTTTATCCAGATGGTCATGTTTGGCCATTTCAGCGATGGGGCCGCCGCCGATGAGATCCCATGTACCCCAATTATGGGCGCTGCTCAGTTTGGACAGAATCCGATCGGTGGTCTTAAACGCTGTGTTCCCGGCGGAGATGGCCTCGCCCAGCTCGGTTCTTTGGCTCTTCAGAAAAGCAAATCGCGCCTGCAGCCGAAGGATCTCCGCCGCGTCCGGTCCGCCCGCCGCCTTGACGGCTCTGGCCTTTTGGTTCAATGCCGCCAGGTAGCGCGCTTCACAGCCCTCCAGACCGGCCAATTCGGCCTCAGCTTCGCGCAACTGACCGTCCACCGCCGCCAACTCCTTGGCTACGGCGTCGTATTTGACGCTGGCGGCATAGGCCTCGGCCCGCTCCTTGTCCAGACGCTCATCCATTTTTCCGATAACATTGTAAAAAAACGCGGCCAGACTGCGGTGCTCCAACTGTTCCACATCGGCCTGCTCGTCCAATTTCAAGGCTTCCAACTCTGAAACCCGCGCGGTCAGGACGTCCCGCTGGCTGCGCAATTCCTGAATTGTGGCCTTGAGATGCCTCGAACGCGCCGCTTGTTCCTGGAGACGGCGCAGCTGCTCGTCATAATAGGACATAAGTTACCTCCCGGCGGTTTCGGGGTTGAACCGAACCCCGTTCTTTCGATACAATCATATCGGATGAAAAACGCCGTGTCAAGGGGGCGTGGGGGCATGGCCCGGGGGTTGGATGTTTCCTATTCACGGGATATCTGCTGATTTTGGCGCATCAGGGCGCATAGCCGGTTCACCCCCGTGCCCGATATAAATTGACAAGGGAGGGATGAAACGGTATACTCGATATAAAGGACGTTATGAACGCATAGCGACTAGTGAGGGGGCGATGCATTTTGCTTAGGGCAAAGGGAGCGCGCCGGGATTACAAAGCGCGCATTGTGCGCGCGTTTCTTTCGACGTATATCATCATCGCACTGATTCCAATCGTTGTTGGTTTTGCCTTTTACACCTACACCTATCGCGTTGTGTATGAAAACGAGTATGAAAAGACGCGGGAAATGCTGAGCCAAAGCGTCAGCAGCATGGACTCGAACTTTCAGAGCATACGCGAAATAATGTCGCGCATCATGCAGTCCAGCGCGCTGCGGCCGCTGCTCACCGGTGCTCCGCCCAGTGAGGAAGCGGACACGGTCATAGACGCCATCTATTTTCAAAGGGAGCTTAAACAGCTTTATTTCGAAGATTCGCTCATTTACGATGTATTGGTATATCTCAAGGCGCCGAATATGCTCTTCGGCGCCAGAAACGGATACAGCCTGGATAGGCCCGAGGTTTTTTATCCCGCCTTTTTGGAGCTTGAGGATTTCACGGAGGAACAATGGAATGAGATTTTGCAAAGCGCCAAGAGCAGCTTTTTTGTACCCGCACGGAGCGCCGTGGTGGAATCCTATTCCGGCGGCAAGGATGAAGAGCGGACGCTGGGGCTATTCGTCTGGCCCTTGTATAAGGATGGGGTGGCCCGGGGCAGCGTGATCTTTTTACTGGATGGCGAGCGGTTTGCCCGCTACATGGAGACGGTCGCCGATGGGGGGACGGGGGCGCTGGCCTGGATGGAGACCTCGGATGGCCAGATCATCATGCGCTGTCCGGCCGAAGCCCAGGTGAACCCGGCCAATGAAGCGGAAATGTTGAGCGTTTCCGAGCGCTCCATGTACAATCAACTGGTATATAATGTGCGCATTCCGGACACCTTTGTAGACGCCAAGGTGAGCTGGTTGCGTTGGGTTATTGTGGGAACGGTGGTGGCTTCGGTGCTGCTGGGCCTGGGGGCGGCGACGGTATTTGCGCGCAGGTTGGGCGCGCCGCTGGACCGCATTTCGGATAATCTGAGCAAACTCTATGCATTGGAACAGGACGATGGGGTTTCCGCGCATACCGTCCGGCGCAATCCCTTGGAACAGCTGGGGGACAGCGTCAACGAGTTGATTGAAAAACATGGCCAGTTGAGCCGGTACGTTTCCCGGCAGATCAATGTGGTGGATCAGATGTTCTTCGAAAAATTGCTGGGCGGATACTTCGGAGATGAAGAGCAGATATACGCCATGTTGGAATATGTAAGCCAACCCCGGCTGGAGGGGCCGTTTCTGTTGGCGCTGGTGGTGATGGAGCGTGCGAACGGCGAAGTGACGGTGAGCGATATGAGTGAATTGGGCGATGTCCGCGCCGAAGCCTTTCAGGCCGAGCTTACCGCGCCTTGGAACATGTTCGAAACCAATTTGGGAAGTTGCGCGTTGATTTTCAGCCTGAGCAATATATCGCATCAGGAGGTGGAGCGGCAACTGAGCGCGGCCTTGGCGCGCATCCGGGGCGGATTGGGGCTTTATCCCGACGTGCGGGTAAAGGCGGCCATATCGTTGCCGGTGGAGCGCTATATCCAATTGAGCCGGGCGTATGCGCGCTGTGCCGAATTGATTCATAGCTGCGCCACCGAAGCGGAGCTGATCTGTCAGCGGGACGGGGCGCCGCAGGTGTACTCATATTCGCTGGATGTTGAAAACCAGCTGATCAACTTCACGGTGGTGGGCAATCGGGAAAAGGTGCATGAACTGATTGCGGGAGCGTTTGGCGAGGTCCATGCGCAGGATTACCCTTCGCCATCCCAACGGCTGTTGGCCCAGGGCATGTGCGCCACACTCATGCGCGTCCATCAGCTCCTGGGATGGAAAGTGGATGATTGGGGTATACAGGATACAGCCAGGCAACTGGTCTCGGCTGACAGCCTCTCGACGGTGCGGGATACGATTTTGGGCTGTTTTGACGCCATAATTGACCAGGTACAGAGCAGACAGCATGGACGAACCCAGGCGCTGATGGAGGCCGTTCAGAGATATTTGGAGGCCAATTTTGGGGATTCCGAGCTCACCCTGACCAGCGCGGCAGCACATTTTTCCCTGGCCGACGCCTATCTCAGCCGGGCTTTTAAAGACTTCAAAGGTATTAATTTTTCGGCATACTTGGAAAAGCTGCGCATTGACCATGCCCTGACGCTGATCGATGGATCGCTTTCTCTGGATGAAATTGCGGTTCGATCTGGATTTGAACATTTATATAATATGCGCAGCGCGTTTAAACGTGTATTGGGCGTTACGCCCAGTGAATACAGAAAG
>DVJW01000118.1 GCA_018716505.1 Candidatus Faecaligallichristensenella faecipullorum
ATTAAAACCAGTATACACCACCCGGCGGTCCCTGCCAACTCCTTTTCCCGCTGTTTTTTTGCGTCCCCGCGGGAAATTTGTCCTTTCCGCGCGCTTTCATGAAGAAACATGCTATAATGGTTCATATTACAGTATTCAACGGGGGGATTGATTATGAATTGGGACTTAACCCGGCTGTACCGGGACTTCGACGACCCGCGCCTTACGCGGGATTTTAAGGCCATCGAGACGCGCGCGCCCCAGGAGGCCCAGGCCCTGGATTTGGCCCAGCGCGGGGCAGACGCGGCCCCGGTGATCGAACGGGCGCTCCAGGCCCTCAACGAGCTGACGGACATCTCCATCCGGCTGGACGGCATGCTGATGCTCACCCGTTCGGTGGACGCCACCAACGCCCGGGCCGGGGCGCTGATGGACCGGTTCTTCGCGGCCATGAACCAGATGAGCCGCCTGACCAGCGCCCTGAGCCGGTATCTGGGCGGGGTGGAGGATTTGGAGGCGGTCATCGCCCAAAGCGAGACCCTGAAGGCCCACGCCCACTACCTGCGCCGGGCCCAGGCCGAGGCCCGCCACCTGATTCCCCAGGCCCTGGAGGAGACGGTGCTCAATATGCAGGCCACCGGCTCCCGGGCCTGGGAACAGCTGCGCAACACCCTGGACGGCACCTTGACCATTGAGTTTGAGCAAGACGGCGAAAGGCGCGGCCTTTCCTTGGCCCAGGTGCGCGCTTTGGCCTACGATCCGGATGCGGATGTGCGCCGGCGCGCCTATGAGGCCGAGCTGGCCGCCTATCCGGCCATCGAGCACAGCATGGCCGCCTGCTTAAACGGCATCAAGGGCGAATCCTTGACCGTGCTGGCCCTCAGGGGCTATGAAAGCGCGCTGGATCAGTCGCTCACGGCCTGCCAGATGGACCGGGAAACTTTGGAAACCATGCTGACCGCCATGAAGGAATCCCTGCCCGCCTTCCGCAGGTACTTTAAGGCCAAGGCGCGCGCCCTGGGCCATGAAAACGGACTGCCCTTTTACGACCTGTTCGCGCCCATGGGCGCGGATACCCGGCGCTTTACCCTGGACGAGGCCCGGGCCTATCTGATTCAGGTTCTGGGCGCGTTCAGCAAAAAAATGGCGGATTTTGTGGACCGGGCCTTTGAGGAGCGCTGGATCGATCCCCTGCCCCGGCCGGGCAAGACCGGCGGCGCCTTTTGCATGGGCATTCCCGGGCTGGAAATCAGCTATATCCTGTCCAACTTTGACGGCAGCCTGTCGGCTGTGAGCACCTTGGCCCACGAGCTGGGCCACGCCTATCACAACGAATGCATGAAGGGCCTGAGCGTGCTGGGCCACGACTATCCCATGCCCCTGGCCGAAACCGCCTCCATCTTCAACGAAACCCTGCTTTCCCAAACCGCGCTCAAGGACGCGGACGGCGAGCAGGCCATACAGCTACTGGATTCGGAAATCACCGAGGCCGCCCAGGTGATCGTGGATATCCTGAGCCGGTATCTGTTTGAAACCGAGGTTTTCCGCCGCCGCAGGGATCACGCCCTGCCCCCGGAGGAGCTCAAGGAGATCATGCTGGAGGCCCAGAGGCAGAGCTACGGCGACGGCCTGGACGGGCGCTGTCTGCATCCCTACATGTGGGCCTGCAAGAGCCACTATTACAGCGCGGACCTGCACTTCTACAACTTCCCCTATGCCTTTGGGCTGCTGTTCGGCAAGGGGGTATACGCCCGCTACCGGCAGCGGGGCGAGGCCTTCCTGAGCGAATACGACGCGCTCTTGCGCGCCACCAGCTCGGGCAGCGCCCGGGAGGTGGCCGCCCGGGTGGGCATCGACCTGACCGACATCGAATTCTGGCGCGCCTCTTTGCGGGAAATTGAGGAGGCCATCGACCGGTTTGTGGGGTTGGTGGGGAAATAAAAGACGCGGCCGTCCCTGCTTTATAGCCAAGGACGGCCGCTCAATATTCTTGGCGCGCGATGGATTAAGAGATAGTCTTGGTTGACGACAATCTTACCCGGGTATCAGTCTGGCCATCTAATTTGGCCACACAGGTAGCCCGCACACGATATTTTGTACCGGATTTACCGTTATGAGTCAAAGTGTGTGTATAAGTTAAAGCATTCTTATTATAGCCGGATTTAAAAACCTTTACACTCACCCATGTCCCATTCCGATATTCTTGAATCGCGAAAGAGGAGACACCTACCTGATCCAGACGTTGTCTGCCCACTATTTTCACCTGTGCGGTTAATACTTTACCATTGACATTCAAAGTAGCATTTGCCTTTTGGAATAGATCGCTGCTATATGGGGTTATCTCCTGCGCCAACACAACCGAACAGGTTCCCAAGCAGAGGCCGAATACCAACAAACCAAGCATCAGAATTCTCTTCAAGAAATCCCCTCCCCTATTGATTTCAACATCCGCAACCGCTCCTGCGGAGTGAGCTTATAGCCGCTGAAATCTATCACATATTCTCCTTCTATCCACACGGCCCCCAGATAGTCTCTATCCGAAT
>DVJW01000119.1 GCA_018716505.1 Candidatus Faecaligallichristensenella faecipullorum
AGCGAGGTACTCAAAAAATACAATATTGCGGTGGAAGACCTTGAACCGGCCAGCATGGCCGAAAAAAAGGCTGTGGATCAGATGCGTCCTTCCATTTCCTATTGGAAAGATGCCCTGCAGCGCTTCGCCCGCAACAAGCTGGCCATGTTCATGCTGATTTTGCTGATCATCATCGTGTTGATGGCCATTCTGGGTCCGATTATTTCTCCCTATACCTACAAGGGCCAGACTCGGGATGTGCGCCAGGGCCCCTCGTTTCAGCATCCCTTTGGCACCGATAAGCTGGGCCGCGATATCTTCGTGCGCGTGATGTACGGCACCAGGATTTCCCTGTTGGTCGGTTTTGTGACCATGTTACTGGTCAGTGTGGTGGGTATAACCTACGGCGGCATATCGGCCTACCTGGGCGGCTGGGCCGACAACCTGATGATGCGGTTTGTGGATTTGATGTCCACCATCCCCAATATGCTGATTATCATCATCCTGTCAGTGGCCATGAGGGAGCCGTTAAAGGCGCTATTGAATAACAAAAGCATGGTTGCGCTGGCCTCACTGGGTTCCGGTTTGATTTCCATATTTATCGTGTTGGCGCTGTTTAACTGGCTGGGCATGGCGCGCGCGGTGCGCGGCGCGCTGCTCATGAACCGGAATCAGGAGTATGTGTTGGCCTCCGAGGCCATGGGCGCCAAGGGCAAATGGGTTATCGTTAAGCACCTTCTGCCCAACTCCATTGGCGTTATTATCATCAACGCCACCAGCATCGTGCCCAGCGCCATCATGACCGAGAGCTTTTTGAGCTTCATCGGCCTGGGCGTGGCGGCCCCGGTTCCCTCGTTGGGTTCCATGGCCAACGACGCGCTGAACGGCGTGATGAGCTATCCCATGAACATGGTGTATCCGGCGGTGCTGATCAGCTTGATCATCTTGTGCTTTAATGTGTTGGGCGATGCGCTGCGCGACGCGCTGGATCCGCGGATGCGCAAGTAAGAACCTGATGCTCCTACAAACGTTGATAGAACTGATTACAGCAAAGATGGGAAGTAGAGTGCATGGATAAAAACGCAAAAAACGTTCTTGAAGTTGACGATATGAGCGTGGAATTCCACACCCCTTCGGGCGTGGTGCACGCGGTCAGTCATGTAACCTTTCACTTAAAGCAGGGCGAGATCCTGGGCATTGTGGGTGAGTCCGGCTCCGGCAAGTCGGTAACCGCCAACGCGATTATGCGGCTTTTGCCCGACACCGCCAAGATTACCGGTAGCATTAAACTCAACGGCCGGGATATCATGTCCATTCCCAATCGCGAGTTCAACAAGATTCGCGGCAAGGATATCGCCATGATTTTCCAGGATCCCATGACCTCGCTGAACCCGCTGTATACGGTGGGCAATCAGCTGGTGGAAACCTTGAAGCTGCATATGGGGCTCAAGGGTGAGGCCGCCCGCAAGCGCGCCATTGAACTGTTGGATATGGTCAGCATTCCCCAGCCCGAGGTTCGCTTTAAACAGTATCCCCATGAGTTTTCCGGCGGTATGCGCCAGCGTGTCATGATTGCCATGGCATTGGCCTGTGACCCGGCAATTTTGATCGCCGACGAGCCCACCACCGCGTTGGATGTGACCATTCAGGCTCAGATTTTGGAATTGATGAAAGAGTTAAAGAACAAGGTGTCTGCCTCTATCATCATGATTACCCATGACTTGGGCATTGTGTCCGACCTGTGCGACCGGGTGAACGTCATGTACGGCAGTCAGCTCATGGAAACCGGCACGGTGGACGATTTGTTCTACCGCACCGCGCATCCCTATACCCGGGGACTTTTGAACTGTTTGCCCGACGCCACGGGTGAGAACACCAAGGACCGGTTGGAGCCCATCAATGGCGCGCCGGTGGACTTGATGATGTTGCCCGAAGGATGTGCTTTTGCCTCCAGGTGCGATAACTGCATGAAGCTGTGCATTAAGCGCCGTCCGGATTTGATTCCGGTGGGCGAGGCGCACAAATCGCGCTGCTGGCTGTCGGCGCTCAATACTGGGGAATAGGCGGTGACTTTATGAGCAACGAAAAAAAGACTGAAAATATTCTTGAGGTTAAAGATTTAAAGATGCACTTTGATGTGCATAAGGGCGGAAAGACCCATTCGGTTAAGGCGGTGGACGGGGTTACCTTCGCGGTAAAGCGGGGCGAGACTCTGGGCCTGGTGGGCGAGTCGGGCTGTGGCAAGTCCACCATCGGGCGCACCATCATGCGCTTTTACAACCCCACCGACGGTCAGATCCTCTTTGACGGCAACGATATCACCCATTGCGATATGACGCCTTACCGCAGCCGGATGCAGATGGTCTTTCAGGATCCCTATTCTTCGCTGGATCCCAGAATGTCCATCAATGAAATTGTGGGCGAGCCGCTGGATATCCAATTTCCCAACATGTCCAAAAGCGAGCGCAACGAGCGGGTGTTGGAACAGATCAAACTGGTTGGGTTGAACAGCGAGCATCTTTCCCGCTTTCCCCATGAGTTTTCGGGCGGACAGCGCCAGCGTATCTCCATTGCCCGTTCGATGGTTATAAAGCCTGAGTTCATGGTTTGCGACGAGCCGGTATCGGCTTTGGACGTTTCCATTCAGGCGCAGATTGTGAATATGCTGATGGATTTGCAGCAGGAAATGGGCATGACCTATCTGTTCATCGCCCATGACCTTTCGGTGGTGCGGCATATTTCCCAGCATGTGGTGGTTATGTACCTGGGCCATGTGATGGAGACCAACTCTTCCGATGACCTGTACCGCCATCCGCTGCACCCCTACACCCGGGCGCTTCTGAGCGCCATCCCGGTTCCGGATCCCAACACCAGCCGCCAGCGTCACAGGGAGATCCTGCAGGGCGATGTGCCCAGCCCGATCAACCCGCCGGCCGGATGCGTGTTCTCGACCCGTTGCCGCTTTGCCACCGACGAATGCCGTTCGGTGCCGCCGAAAATGGAGGATGTGGGCGGCGGTCATATGGTGGCCTGCCACCACTATCAGGAGCTGCAATAAGTCGGTTGCCCTGATCCGCGGGTGGAGCAACGATTGTTTATAACGACGGCGGGGCCGCGTTATAATATAGTTCTTAGGAGGAAAAGAACATGCGTAAGATCCTGTCTCTGGTTCTGGTTGTCATGATGATGTTCGGCTGCGTGTCGGCCGTGTCCGCTGAAGAAGCGGCCGGCTCCAACGTGCTGACCATTGCCATGGGGTTGAACCCCAACCTGGACATCCATTGGAACGCTGGCACCACGGGCGCCATGCTGATCAATCGGATGTACGAGGGCCTGTACCGCTACACTTCCACTGGCTTTGAACTGGCCGGCGCGGAGAGTGTGGAGACTTCTGAAGACGGCCTGACTTGGACCTTTAAGCTCCGTCAGGATGCCAAATGGTCTGATGGCAAGCCGGTAACCGCCGCTGACTATGTATACAGCATGCAGCGTCTGGTGAACCCCGAAGTGGGCTCCACCTATATGGACATTTACGGTTCGTTCCTGAAGAATGGCGCGAAAATTTCCGCTGGCGAGCTGCCGCTGGAAGAGCTGGGTGTGAAGGCCATTGACGACTACACCCTGGAAATTCAGCTGGAGAATGTGTGCAGCTTCCTGGATGCGCTGCTGTGCTACTCCACCTTCTTCCCGCTGCGCAGCGACGTGGTGGTTGAGGACGGCACCGGCAACTGGGCTTGGGAAGTGGAGCGCTCCATCACCAACGGCCCGCTGAAGATGACCGCTTGCGACGAGGAGCAGGAGATCGTTCTGGAAAAGAACGAATACTACTATGGCGCTGCGGATGTCAAATTGGACAAGATGGTTGTGAAGATGATGGACGATACCAACACCGCGCTGAGCATGCTCAAGACCGGTGATGTGGACATGATCTTCTCCTATCCTTCCGAGGAGACCGAGTCGGTGATGAACGAAAGCCTGTATCATGCCGGCCCGGCTCTGTTGAGCGGCTTCCTGCTGGTGAACACCCAGAAGGAACCCCTGAACGATCCCAATGTGCGCAAGGCCCTGTCCATGGCCATTGACCGCGATTACCTGGCCAACGTGCTGATGGTGGGCACCAAGGTGCCGGCCACCGCTTATGTGGGCCCTGGCTTCCCGGGCAGCACCGCGGATCAGGATTTCCGTCACGAGGGCGGCGATATCCTCAGCTATGATGTTGAGGCCGCCAAGCAGCTGCTGGCCGACGCTGGTTATCCGAATGGCGAAGGCCTGCCGGTTATCGAGTGCTCCTACGGCAACAACAGCGCCGACAACACCACCCTGTTTGAGTACCTGCAGGCTTGCTGGGAAGAGCTGGGCGTGCAGACCGTGTTGACCCCCACCGAGCCCGCGGCCATGACCGAGCTGCGCGACGCCGGTTCCTTCGATATCACCAATCAGAACTGGGGCGCCGACTACTTTGATGCCAGCAACATGCTGTCCATCTTCAAGACCGGCCACTTCATCAATGCTGGTAAGTACAGCAACGAGGCCTTTGACAAGGCTTACGACGACGCCATGGTTTGCGTGGACAACGCCGAGCGCATGAAGCTGCTGCACGAGGCCGAGCGCATCCTGGTCGAGGAAGATATGGGCATTATTCCGCTGTTCTATGGCGCGACGGTGGTGCTGTACGACGAGGATGTTTGCTCCAACGTTATCTTTGACGCCAACGGTCTGGTTCAGTTCCAGAATGTGGTGGTAACGAACGGCGCCGCTTCCAAGTAAAAAAGCCTTTGCCTTTGAAAGGAGTCAGTGCCGCGTTATAAAATCTTACTAGGAGGGAATCAATCATGCGCAAGATCCTGTCTCTGGTTTTGGCCGTTATGATGATGCTGGGCTGCGTTTCCATCGCGTCCGCAGAAGAAGCGACCGGATCCAACGTGTTGACCATGGCCATGGGCTTGAACCCCAACCTGGACATTCACTGGAACGCTGGTTCCACCGGCGCCCAGCTGATTCAGCTCATGTACGAAGGCTTGTACCGCACCACGCCCACCGGTTTTGAGTTGGCTGGCGCGGAAAGCGTGGAGACTTCCGAAGATGGTTTGACCTGGACGTTCAAGCTGCGTCAGGACGCGGTTTGGAATGACGGCAAACCGGTAACCGCCGCTGATTATGTGTACAGCATGCAGCGCCTGGTGAACCCCGAGGTGGGTACTACCTACATGAAGGACTACGGCCAGTTCCTGAAGAACGGCTTGGCCATCGCCAACGGCGAGATGGAAGTCGAAGAGCTGGGCGTAAAGGCGATTGATGACTACACCCTGGAGATTCAACTGGAGAACGTATGCAGCTACTTTGATGCGCTGCTGTGCTACTCCACCTTCTATCCGCTGCGCAGCGACGTGGTGGTTGAGGACGGCACTGGCAACTGGGCTTGGGAAGTGGAGCGTTCCATCACCAATGGCCCGATGAAGATGACCGCTTGCGATGAGGAGCAGGAGATCGTTCTGGAGAGGAGCGAGACCTACTATGGCGCTGCGGATGTCGAACTGGACAAGCTGGTTGTGAAGATGGTGGATGACGCCAACACCACCTTGAGCATGCTCAAGACCGGCGATATCGATTTGGCGCTCACCTATCCTTCCGAGGAAACCGAATCGCTCATTTCGGAGGGCCTGTACCACACCGGTCCCGCCCTGGCCAGCAGCTTCCTGCTGGTGAACACCCAGAAGGAACCCCTGAACGATCCCAACGTGCGCAAGGCTCTGTCCTTGGCCATCGATCGTGAGTATCTGGCCAACGTGCTGATGGCCGGAACCAAGGAACCCGCTGTTGCTTATGTGGGCCATGGTTTCCCGGGCAGCACCGCGGATCAGGATTTCCGCACCGAGGGCGGCGATCTGCTGAGCACCGATGTTGAGGCCGCCAAGCAGCTTTTGGCCGACGCCGGCTATCCGAATGGCGAAGGCTTCCCGGTTATCGAGTGCTCCTATGGCAACAACACTGCTGATAACACCACCCTGTTTGAGTACCTGCAGGCTTGCTGGGAAGAACTGGGCATTCAGACCGTGCTGACCCCCATGGAGCCCGCCGCTATGACCGAGCTGCGCGACGCTGGTTCCTTCGATATCACCAATCAGAACTGGGGCGCCGACTACTTTGATGCCAGCAACATGCTGTCCATCTTTGTGACCGGCAACTTCATCAATGCCGGCCGCTACAGCAGCGAGGCCTTTGATACCGCCTACAACACTGCGCTGACCACGGTGGACAACGCCGAGCGCATGGAGCTGCTGCATCAGGCCGAGCAGACCCTGGTTGTTGACGAAGTGGGCATGATTCCGCTCTATCACTCCAAGACTGTGGTTCTGTACAGCGATGATGTGGTTTCCAACGTCATCTTTGATGCCAACGGCAAGATTGAACTGCAGCATGCGGTTGTGACTGGCGGCGCTGCTTCCAACTAATTTAAGATAAATACTCTCCCGGAGAAATCCGGGAGAGTATTTTTTTGCGCAAATTCCTTGGAACCCGAAAAATATGTACGGAAAATGCAAAAAAATCAGCGGGTAAAGGCTGTAAGCGCGGGAAGGGCCATGCTATAATACATGTACCCTCGTAAACAACGGGTGACACCCAAATGAAGGGAGAACATAGGTATGGATAGCAGATTGCGTGAAGTAATGGAGGGCAAAGAATCCAATTACCTGTTGCCATTCTTCTGGCAGCATAACGATCGTCACGACAAGTTGGCCGAACGGGTGGAAAAGATTTATGAGAGCGGTGCCAGGGCGTTTTGCGTGGAATCCCGCCCGCATGAATATTTTTGCGAACAGCCCTGGTGGGACGACATGGATTTGATCCTGTCCGAGGCGCACAAGCGGGGGATGCAGGTATGGATTTTGGACGACAAGCACTTTCCCACCGGGTATGCCAATGGACTGGTTCCGAAAAAATATCCCGAGCGCCGCAAATGGCAGCTCAGGGAAATGCATGTGGATGTCATGGGGCCGGCCCCGGAGACTGCCTTTATTCCCTTGTGCCCCGGGGATCCTGAGGATCAGCTGGTGGGCGTATTTGCGAGCCGCCTTTCGGGCGCCGAGGAATTCTATAATCCCGAAGCCATTGAGCTGACGGATAAAATTCAGGGGGATTTTCTGTTTTGGGATGTGCCGGAGGGATGTTGGCGGATTTTCTATCTTTGGAAAACCAGGACCGGCACCAATCAAAAAGATTACATTCATTTGATCGATGGGGAATCGGTGGATGTGTTGATTGAGGCCGTGTATGAGTCCCATTATCAGCATTACAAGCAATACTTTGGCAATACCATCGCCGGATTTTTCTCGGATGAGCCCAGTTTGGGCAACGAGATGGTGGAATGGGGCGTGGCCGACCCTGGGTTTTATGACCGGCGGGTGGGCACGATGGGTCTGGCATTGCCCTGGAGCGACGAGCTGTTAAAGAAGCTTGAGGAAAAGCTGGGAGAGAAGGCCAGAAGCCTTCTGCCTGTGCTCTGGTTCCCTACCCGGGACGAGGTTCAGGCCAAGGTTCGCGTGGCCTATATGGATGTGCTCACCGAGCTTTGGCGCAAAAATTTTTCCGAGCGGCTGGGGGATTGGTGCCGGAAACATGGAGTCATGTACATCGGACATATCATTGAGGATATGAACGCCCATGCCCGGCTGGGATGCAGCGGCGGCCATTACTTCAGAAGCCTGGATGGCCAGGATATGGCGGGCATTGATATTGTGCTGCATCAGGTTATGCCCGGCTTTGGACGCCAGGTGCACTCGGGCAGCCTGGCGGGCCATCGATCGGATGTGGACTTTTTCCACAACGTTTTGGGCCAGCTGGCGGCTTCCCACGCGCATTTGCAGCCCCGGATGGGGGGCAGGGCCATGTGCGAGGTGTTCGGCGCCTATGGATGGGCTGAGGGCTCTCCTATGATGAAATGGCTCATGGACTTTTTGCTGGTGCGCGGCGTCAATCACTTTGTACCCCATGCCTTTTCGGTGGATTATCCGGATCCGGACTGCCCGCCGCATTTTTACGCGGATGGCAACAATCCGCAGTTCCCTGCGTTCTCTGAACTCATGCGGTATACCAACCGCGCCAGCCATTTGCTCAGCGGTGGGGAACAGGTGACCGATGCGGCCATCCTGTACCATGCCGAGGCCGAATGGGCGGGAAAGGGCAGTATGCTGGTTCAGGAGCCGGCCAAGCGGCTGTATGAGCGCCAAATCAGCTATGACATCACGCCTGCGGACGCGGTAATGGAGGCCGTGGTGGAGGATGGTTCGTTGCGCATGGGCAAACAGCGCTATCGTTGCCTGATCGTGCCCCGGGCTGGCTATTTGCCCGAAGCGCTTTTGAGCAAGATGGAATGGATTCATGAGCAGGGCGGATGCCTACTGTTTGTGGATGCGCTGCCCGACAATGCCCAGGGCGTGTGCGCGCCGGTGGTGACCCTGTCCAGGCTGGCCCAGCAGGTGGAGAACCGCGGCTTTGCCCATTTGAGCATCAGCCCGGCCAATCCGCTGCTCAGGCTGTATCATGTGCGCCGCGGCGATACGGACGTTATCATGGCCTTTAACGAGTCCACGGTGGAGACGGCGCGTGTGACGCTGAAAACCGGCCTAAGAGGCGATTATGTGCATTTGGATCTGTTGGGCGACGGCAGCCATTCGGCGCGCTCTGAGGACGGATGCGTGCCTTTGGAGCTGACGCCTTATCAGTCGGCAATCCTGGTATTTGGCCCGGATTTGCCGGAGCTGCCGGCGCGCAAGGAGGCCGGCCGGATGGAATGCGTTTCGGCGGAGTGGGAGATTTCCCGCTGCAAAGCCGCGGCTTATCCGAATTTTGAACCCTATGACCGAACCGGAGAGCTGTATAACCTCACCGGGCCCAAGGGCCAAGCCGACTTCTCGGGCTTCATGCGCTATAAAGCCACGGTTCAGGTGGAACACCCCGAGGCAATTGCGGCCATCGATCTGGGCAGCGTGGGGGAGAGCGCGCGACTGATTCTCAACGGAAAGGATTGGGGTCAACGCATATGCCCGCCCTACCGCTATGCTCTGGAGGGCGCGCTGGTAAAAGGCGAGAATGTGCTGGAGATCGAAGTGGCCAATACCTTGGCCAATGAACACCGCGACGGCTTCTCGAAGTATATCGCCCTGCCGGCATCCGGCCTCATGGGCCCGGTGCGCTGGGTTTTAAAGGACGAGCGGTAAACGCTGTTCGGATACCATGATGGGGACGCCTGCCTCAAAAAAGGCGGGCGTCCCGCTGATCTTACGTAGGAAAGAAGGGCAGAAAAGGCCGGTTTGAAGGGGTGATTTGGCGCTGTTTGAAAGAAAATGAAAAAAATCCACTTTTTTTCAAAAAAGGTATTGACATATCAAGCTATTTGCGGTATTATATCACCTGTCGCCGCGATTGTCCGAGACAAAGAGCGGCAGAGAAGTGGGGGAGCATAGCTCAGCTGGGAGAGCATCTGCCTTACAAGCAGAGGGTCACAGGTTCGAGCCCTGTTGTTCCCACCAAATATGCGGCCTGGTAGCTCAGCTGGTTAGAGCGCCAGCCTGTCACGCTGGAGGTCGAGGGTTCGAGCCCCTTCCAGGTCGCCAATTATATATGCCTTGGTAGCTCAGTCGGTAGAGCAGTAGACTGA
>DVJW01000120.1 GCA_018716505.1 Candidatus Faecaligallichristensenella faecipullorum
TGGATCCCCGAGGATTTCGGGTGTACACCACCGGCGCGCCCAGCGATTTGGATAAGCGCTATCCGATGATGCGCAGGTATCAGCTCCAGGTGCCCGAATACGGCCAGATGGCCATTTTTGATCGCAGCTGGTACCGCGAGGTCTCCACCGAGCGCATGGAGGGCGGGGTGTCCGGGGGAGAGTTGGAAAAGCGCTTCGAGCAGATTGTGGATTTTGAGCGCGAACTCACCGACGACGGCTATGTGCTCATCAAGTTCTTCCTGCAAATCTCCAAAAAGGAGCAGAAAAAGCGCTTCAAACAGCTGGAGGAACAAAAGGCCACCCGCTGGCGGGTGACCGAACAGGATTGGAAGCGCCACAAGCTGTACGAGGAATACTACGAGGTATTTGACCAGATGATGGAGCGCACCCAGACCCCCAACGCGCCCTGGATTGTGCTGGAGGCCGCGGACCGGAAAGAGGCCATCCATCAGATGTACAAGATCGTGATCCGGCGCATTGAGCGGGCGCTGGAACAAAAGCGCGAGGCCAAGGCGGCCCCGGACGCCCCGGTGGGCCCGGTGCGCACCACCCCGGAAATCCGCCCCATGCCCATTCCCCTTTTGCAGGACGTGAATCTGGATCTGCGCCTGGACGCCAAGGACTACCGCAAGGAGCTCAAGGAGTGCCAGGGCCGGCTGTTTGAGCTGCATAACAAGCTCTACCGGCGCAAAATTCCCATGATCCTGGCCTACGAGGGCTGGGACGCCGCGGGCAAGGGCGGGAACATCAAGCGCATGACCCGGGCCCTGGATCCCAGGGGCTATGATGTATTGCCCATCGCCGCGCCCTCGTCCGAGGAAAAGAACCACCCCTTCCTGTGGCGCTTTTGGTCGCGCCTGCCCAAGGACGGCCATATCGCGGTGTTTGACCGCACCTGGTACGGCCGGGTGATGGTGGAGCGCATCGAGGGCTTTTGCACCCCCGCGGAATGGAGCCGGGCCTACGACGAGATCAACCGCTTCGAGCGGCAGCTCAGCGATTGGGGCGCGATTATCCTGAAGTTCTGGCTGCAAATCGATCAGGATACCCAGCTCAAGCGCTTCAACGACCGCCAGAGCAATCCGGATAAGCGGTGGAAGATCACCGAGGAGGATTGGCGCAACCGGGAGAAGTGGCCCCAGTACGAGGAATGTGTGAATCAGATGCTCCAGCTCACCAACACCAGCTATGCGCCCTGGGTGATCGTGGAGTCCAACGATAAGTACTACGCGCGCATCAAGGCGCTTCGGGAGGCCATCGCGCTGCTGGAGAGGAGATTGTAGGATGGCTGAGCTCGTTCGCTTTGAGGTGGTGGAGAATCCCTGGTTTTGGGTGGCCGGCCCTGAACGCCGGGTGGGCGGCGAAGGGGGAAGCGCCGGGGCGTTTTGGGGCTGGTGCTTTGAAACCGGGGTGTTGGATGAGTTGGAAAAAGCCCTGAAAGACCACCTGTTCTTTGAAGCCCTGCCCGATACAAAGGATACCTGTCTGGGCTGGATGGGCCCGGTGGATGAGCAGGGCTGCTTTGACTATGTGATCGGGCTTCCGGTTCGCCCCGGCGCGCCCGTGCCCGAAGGATGCGCATATCGGGAAATCCCGGCGGGCAAATTGGCCCTGGGCTGGATTCAGGGCCCGGAAAGCCAGGTCTGCTCAGAGGAAATGGCGCTCATGGGCCCGGCCATGGCAGAGGCCCGGTTGACCATGGGGGATTTTGCCCTGGAGAGCTATGCCTGCCCGAGATACACCGCCCCGGATGAGGCGGGCCGGGTGATTTTGGATCTGTTGGTGTCGCTGAAATAGCGCGTATTGAAAAAAGAAAGCCGCGAAGCCTCCGTTTTGGGAGCGCCTCGCGGCTTTTTTGCATAAGGTCTTACAGCTTGCCAAGCTCTTTGTCGATGGCCTCCAACTGTTCGTCGCTGATGGAAACGAACATGGAATTGGCCAGGCTGCGCAGCGTCATAGAAGGATTGGGCTTGCGTTCCCCCTTGGCCAGACGCGCCATGTCGGGCACATGCTGAATTAAGATGTCCAGAGCCTTTTTGTTTTCGATAATCTCCACCACCGGGCTGTCCACGCTCAGCACCTTGCGCAGCGGCTTGACCGGCACATACTCAAAGGTGTAGTCCCCGGCGGGCGCTTCGGTGACGAGGTCGTCCCCGGAAACCTGGAATTTCAGGCCCGATTTGCACGGGCATTCGCCGTTGACCTTCAGGCTGTCCAGATCGCCGTGGGGCAGCACGATTTCGGCGCTGGCGTCAAAGGGCACGCTCACGCTCATCACAAAGCGTCCGTCGTCAAAGATCTCCCAGGCGCTCTTGTAAAGGCCGGCCGCCGAGTCGTATTCGGCCGAGATCCTGGGCAGGCGGAAGTTGGGCCGGGGCCGGATCAGGGCCTTTTTAAAGCCCGGGGCCTGCTCGGTGGGGTTGATGCCCGCCACGTCCCGATAGATCCATTCCACGATGGCGCCATAGGCGTAGTGGTTCAGGGAGTTCATGCCGGTATCCGAAATGGAACCGTCGGGCAGCACGCTGTTCCACCGCTCCCAAACCGTGGTGGCGCCCATGTTGACCTCGTAAAGCCAGCTGGGGTAGTCCTCGTTGAGCAGCAGCTGATAGGCATAGTCGTTGCTGCCAAAGGCCGAGAGCACCCGGTTGAGGTAAGAGGTGCCCACGAATCCGGTGCGCAGGTGCACGTCGTTGAGCTTGAGCTTCTCCCGAAGGGCCTGGGCGTTGCGCTCTTCGAACTCCTCGGGAATCAGCCCGAACATCAGGCCCACCACATAGGCGGTCTGGGTGGTTTCGGCCAGGCGGCCGGTGGGGGTGAGGTACTCCCTGCGGATGGCGCTCAGGATCTCGCCCTGCAGCTTTTCGTATTTCTTTATATCCTCCTCATAGCCCAGCGCCTTGGCCGCCTTGACCAACAGGCTGGTGGAGTAATAATAGAAGGCCGAGGCGATGTAATAGGTGTCGGTGCCGCCGATGACGTTGCCGGTCTTTTCGGCGTCCAGGGCCAACCAGTCGCCGAAATGGAAGCCCACGGTCCAAAGCCGGTGGCCGCCGGTCTGCTCGTCGATGTTGTGGATATACTCCACCCAGTCGCGCATGTTGCGGTATTCCTGCTTGAGCAGGGTCTTGTCGCCGTAGAACATGTACAGCGTCCAGGGAATGATGGCCGCCGCGTCGCCCCAGGCGCAGCTGCTGGGCGAATACATCTCAAAGGCCGGCACCACATGCGGGCAGCCGCCCTGCATCTTGTCCTGCTCCATCTGCATGTCGTACAGGTATTTTTGCAGGAAGGCCGCGCTGTCCATGTTGAAGCAGGCCGTGGCCGCGAAGGCCTGGGCGTCGCCGGTCCAGCCCATGCGCTCGTCCCGCTGGGGGCAGTCGGTGGGCACGTCCAGATAGTTGCCCCTTTGGCCCCAAAGGGCGTTCAGGATCAGCCGGTTGACCTTTTCGTTGCTGGTCTTGAGGCGGCCGATCTGGTGCAAGGTGGAATGCACCACGCATCCGGTGAAGTCGGAAAGCTGGATATCCTCCCCAAAGCCCTCCAACTTGATGTAGCGGAAGCCGAAATAGGTGAAATAGGGGCGGACCTCCCGTTCGCTGCCGTCCGAAATGTAGGTATATTCGGCCTTGGCGCTGCGCAGGTTGTCGCGATAGAAATTCCCGCCCTGCAGGATTTCGCCATAGCTCAGGTGGAGCTTGGTGCCCTTGGGCGCGCGGGTCTTGAAGGCCAGCCATCCGGTGATCTCCTGGCCCAGATCCAGCACGGTTTCTCCCTTGGGGGTCTTGATGATCTCCTTGGGCGTGATCTTTTCGGTGATGATGACCGGCGGGCTGAGCCGGGGGGTGAGCCGGTCAAAGCCCAAATCCATGGCCTTCACCGGATACAGGGTGTCGTCCGAGAAGGTGGCGTCGTAGATTTCGCCGTCATAGATGTTGGCAAAGCGGATTTTGCTGCGCTGGGCCTTCCAGCTCAAATCGCTCGCGATAACCTGCTCGCTGCCGTCCTTGAGCTTCAGGCGCAGTTCCAGAATCAAGGCCTCGGTGTCGCCGTAAACCTTGTCCGCGCTCCTGAAGCCGAAACGGCCCTTGTACCAGCCGTCGGCCAGCATTACGCACAGGTCGTTCTCGCCCTGGGCGATGAGGCCGGTCACGTCGTAGGTCTGATATTGAAGCCATTTGTCATAGGCGTTGCAGTTGGGGGTCAGGTATTCGTCCCCGGCCTTCTGGCCGTTGATGTACAGCTCATACAGCCCCAGGCCGCACACATACGCCCGGGCGCTTACCACATCCTGGGCGCTGAAGCGCTTTTTCAGGTTCATGGCCTCGTCCAAATCCCAATCCGCGCTGATCCACTGGGCCTCAAAGGGCTCGTCGATTTTGGCGGTCTCGAACCAGGCGGTATCGCTCCTGGCGCGCTCGCCGTTGTCCGCGGCCACCTCCACCTGCCAGTAATAGCGGGTTCTGGGCAGCAGGGACAGATCCGGGGTAAAGCTCAGGCTGTTGATGCCGTCCCGCTCGCCGCTGTCGTAGACGATGGACTTCATCTCCGGGTCCGTGGCCAAGGTGACGCGCGCCCAGGCCTGCTTTTTGGCCTTGGTATCGGTCACTTTGTAGCTGAGCCGGAGCTCGGAGAAATCAAAACCCAGGGGATTGACCATCCGGTTGGTCATGAGGGAAACGACTTTCATCTTTCTTTCACTCCTCTTTTACGTCTTGAAACCATGAGCCGCCGGACCTTTCGATAGAGCCATCTGGCGGCAAAGGCCAGGGCAACGCCCATCAGGCTGCCCATGAGCACGTCGCTCAAAAAATGGACATACAGATACAATCGGGAAAACACGATGATCCCGGCCAGAACCAGCGCCGCGCAGCCCAGCTTTTTGTCATACAAAAACAGCGCGGTGGCCGCGGCCAGGCTGCTCATGCTGTGGCCCGAGGGAAAGGAAAAATCCTTGGGCGCGTCGATTAGCAGTTGGATTTCGGGATTCCAGGCAAAGGGCCGGGGTCTGGCCACCAGCGGCTTCAGGACGAGATTGCCCAACAGGCCGCACATGGCCAGGGCGATCAGGATCACCGCGCCCTGTTCCCTGCGCTTTCGGGGAATAAGCAACACCAGCCCCAGCACAATCCAAATGGCCCCGGCGTTGCCCAGCGCGGTGATGGCGGGCAGCAGCGCGTCCAGCACCGGACCGCGCAAACTCTGCTGTATCCAGTCAAGCAATCCGATTTCCCATTCCATCCATTGCGGCATGATTTGGAAAATTCTCCGTTTCCTTTAGATATTTTTACCATCATATCGTTTTTCCCCATATTCGTCAAGTCGGATTTGCGCAGGTTTTGAATCTGTCCGCACAAAAGTTTTCCCTGGGATAAAGAAACGATTGACAGCGAACTTTAAATGGCGCAAAATAGGGAAAAGAATGAAAGGCGCGGACGCGCAAGAAAATTGAGGTGGCGTATGAGCAATCCATGGACCATTCAAAGCGGGAAAATATGTGTGTTGGGCAGCCTGAACGTGGATCTGACCGTGACCCTTGAGCGGTTCCATCAGCCGGGCGAGACCATAACCGGAAAGGATTTTCATACCTTTACCGGGGGCAAGGGCGGAAACCAGGCGGTGGCCGCGGCCAAGCTGGGCATGGATACCCTGATGATCGGATGCGTGGGCGCGGACGATAATGGGCGGATGTACAAGCGGGTGCTGGGTGATTTAAAGGTGGATACCCAGGCCGTGGAGGAAACGGACGAGGCGCCCACCGGGGTGGCGCTGATCGAGGTGGATGAAAAGGGGGAAAACCGCATCGCGGTGGTGCCCGGGGCCAACGCCCTGCTGACCTGCGATTTGGTGAGCCGCCATCAGGACAAATTGATGGCCTGCGACGTGTGCCTGATGCAGCTGGAATCCCCGGTTGAAAGCGTGAATCACGCGGCGGCGCTGCTCCGGCGCGCGGGCAAAAAGGTGATTTTGGATCCGGCGCCCGCCCGGCCGCTGTCCGACGCGCTGCTGTTTTTGTGCGACATTGTGACGCCCAACGAGACCGAACTGGAAATCCTGACCGGCATGAGCGGCCAGACCGAGGAACAGGCCATCGAGGCCGCGGCCAGCCTGCTCAAAAGGGGCGTGGGGGATGTGGTGCTCAAGCGCGGGGCCAAGGGCGCGATTTGGGTGAGCCGTCAGGGCGCCCGGGTGATTCCCGGGTTTAAGGTGGATGTGGTGGATACCACCGCGGCCGGGGATTCCTTTAACGCCGGCCTGGCCGCGGGCTTGGTGATGGGCTTCCCCATGGAGGACGCGGTGCGGTTGGCCAACGCGGTGGGCGCGCTGTCCACCACCGCCGCCGGGGCCCAGGCCGCCATGCCCTCCATGGAGCGGGCGTTGGAACTGGTGGAAGGCGCTTAGCGGGCGGCTTCAGACCATTGACAAACCTATTTTTCCCGTTTGGGGATGCATGAAGGGGCCGCAGCCCCTTCATATCTTCGCCCCGGCCTCGGCCTACGCCGGGCCGGGGTTTCGGTTCGCAAACAACGTTTGCGAACCTCCAGCCG
>DVJW01000121.1 GCA_018716505.1 Candidatus Faecaligallichristensenella faecipullorum
GATCAGAATTATGATCAGACGGCCTCCGTCAACTGGCTTCAGAAAAAACTGAGCGTCGGGCAGACCGGAATTTACGACGCGGCCACCAAGGACGCGGTCAAGGCGTATCAGAAGGACAACGCCCTGAAAGAGACCGGGCTGGTGGATCAGGCCACTTTGGATCTGTTGGCGAAATAAGAAATAAGTTTTGGGCCCTTCCCCCCTCCGCGCTGGCGGAGGGGATTTTTTGTGCCCGGGGCCCGGGGCTTGACTTTTTTCCGCCGTTCTCCGATAATAAAGGATATTGAAGGAAGGGGGGCGAATCCAGTCGTGGAAGTATTGAAGCAACCCCATCTCCAACCATGTCTATCAAAAAATCGGATACCGGCCGCTGAGCGATTTCGCGCAGCTGCGCTTTAAAGAAAAAACCTAAAACAGCTTGCCCGCGCAGGCGGAGACAGGAGGCGCCCATGGAAAACCGGATCGCGCTCATTGGAATCATTGTGGAGGATTTGGAGGCCGCGCCCGCGGTGAACGCGGTGCTGCATGAATTTGCCCGCCATGTGGTGGGCCGCATGGGCATTCCCTGCCCGGAGCGCCATCTGAGCATCATTTCGGTGGTCATCGACGCGCCCGCGGACATCATCAACGCCCTGGGCGGGCGGCTGGGCCGCATCCCGGGCATCAGCGTAAAGAGCCAGATGGCCCGGCTTCGGAGGGAGGAGGCATGAGCGCGCATATCCAATGGATCGACCGGCTGCACCGTGGGGAGGTTCTGAGCGCCGGCGAGTTTGCCGAACTCATCGACCGCCGCACCCCCGAACTTTCCGAATATCTGTTTTCCCTGGCCCGGCGGGTGAGCCGCGCGCGCTTCGGAAACCAAATCTTCACCCGGGGGCTCATTGAAATCAGCAGCTTTTGCAAAAACAACTGCCGCTATTGCGGCATCCGCCGGGGCAACCCAAACGCCCAGCGCTACCGGCTGAGTGAGGAGGAAATTTTGTGCTGCTGCGATATGGGCGAGCGCCTGGGCTACAAGACCTTTGTGCTTCAGGGGGGCGAGGACGCCTTCTTCACCGACGGGCGGCTCATTCCCCTGATTCAGGAAATCAAGCGCCGCCACCCGGACTGCGCCCTCACCCTGTCCCTGGGCGAGCGCAGCCGGGAGAGCTATCAGGCGCTGTTTGACGCCGGGGCCGACCGGTATCTTCTGCGCCACGAGGCCGCGGATCCCCAGCTGTACAGGGCGCTGCATCCCCCGGAAATGGAATGGGAAAACCGGGTGCGCTGCCTGTACGATTTAAAGGAGATCGGCTATCAGGTGGGCGCCGGATTCATGGTGGGCGCGCCCGGACAAACCAGCCGCCACCTGGCCCGGGATCTGTGCTTTTTGGCCGAACTCAAACCCCAGATGGTGGGCATCGGGCCCTTTGTGCCCCATCATGACACCGAATACCGGGATCGCCCGGCGGGTTCGGTGGAGCTCACCTTGTTTTTGCTGGGCCTGATCCGGCTGATGCTGCCGGATGTGCTGCTGCCCGCCACCACCGCCCTGGGCACCGTCTGCCCGGACGGCCGGGAAAGGGGCGTGCTGGCCGGGGCCAATGTGGTGATGCCCAACCTTTCCCCGGCGGAGGTGCGGAAAAAATATTCCCTCTATGACAACAAGCTCTCCACCGGGGCCGAGGACGCCGGGCATTGGTCCGAGCTTCAGGCGCGCATGCAGGCCATTGGCTATGAATTGACTTCCCAGCGGGGGGACGCGCCGGGGTATGGGAGGTAAAAAAGCTGCCGTCAAAGATGAGCCGTTCTGCAGCGGATATTCTGGAATTTGTCCTCAAAATGCGGAGGGAGTAAAATGAACAAAAAAAGAGTCGGTCAGATAAAGGAACAATTTGACCGTGTTATTCATAGCGATGAAGATAATCACATCGAATTTTGGTTCGCTCGCGAATTGATGTCGCTGCTTGGCTACGAGCGTTGGGAAAATTTTGAGAAGGCGATCTTCCGCGCGATGGAATCCTGCGAAACCAGCGGTATTGGGGTGTCGGATCATTTTCGTGAGGTCACGAAATTGATCGAGGTGGGCAAGGGGGCGCGTAGATCCATTAAAGATTATATGCTGACTCGCTATGCCTGTTATTTAATCGCGCAAAACGGCGATCCCAAAAAGGAAGAAATCGCCTTTGCCCAAAGCTATTTCTCCATACAGACTAGAAAACAGGAATTGATCGAAGAGCGCATTGCTCTGATCGAGCGCACCGAAGCCCGCGGCCGCCTGCGCGAATCCGAAAAACGGCTTTCCCAGAATATCTATGAACGCGGTGTGGACGACTCTGGTTTTGGCCGCATCCGTTCCAAGGGTGATCGGGCGCTTTTCGGCGGCCATACCACCCAGGAAATGAAAACACGATTGGGCGTAAAGGGTACCCGTCCGCTTGCAGATTTCCTTCCTACGTTGACCATTGCTGCCAAAAACCTGGCAACAGAAATGACCAATTATAATGTGGAGGAAAAGGATTTGCAGGGCGAAGGCGCGATAACCAGCGAGCATGTGCAGAACAATCTTTCCGTGCGCGAAATGCTCGGCCAGCGCGGCATTAAGCCGGAAGAATTACCTCCTTCCGAAGACATCCAAAAACTGGAGCGCCGGGTAAAATCCCAAGAGAAAAAACTGGCCGCGCAGACGGGGAAATTGCCAGATTGGCCGGCTGACAAGGACGATTGAGGGCCCGCCTCTAAAATCGCCGTTTTTCTAAGCCTCCCCAAACAGCTCTTTGAAAGGATGCGCTTTCCTTTGGAAAAGAGAAAAATTTACATGCTAAAACGGCTCCCCGCATACAGGGAGCCGTTTTTCATCCTACGCCTTTTACAGCTTTTCCACCGCGTCGGCCATTTCATTCAGCCAATCGCCGTCGAACAGCTCGATCATGCCCTTGTCGCAGGCCGCGGCCAGCTTGGGATCGATGGGCAGCCGGGCGGTGTTGGGAATCTTGTATTCCTGGGCGGTCTTTTCCACCTTGCTCTCGCCGAACACCGGAATCCGCTTGCCGCAATCCGGACAGGTGATGTAGCTCATGTTCTCCACCAGGCCGATGAGCGGAATGTTCATCATTTCGGCCATGTTGGCGGCTTTCTTCACGATCATGCCCACCAATTCCTGGGGCGAGGCCACCACGATGATGCCGTCCAGGGGGATGGACTGGAACACGGTCAGCGGCACGTCGCCGGTTCCCGGAGGCATATCCACAAACATGAAGTCAACGTCCTTCCAGATGACGTCGGTCCAGAACTGCTTCACCGTGCCCGCGATGATGGGGCCGCGCCAGACCACCGGGTCGGTGTCGTTTTCCAGAAGCAGGTTGATGGACATCACCTGAATGCCGGTTTTGGTCATAACGGGCAGCAGGCCGTCCTCGTTGGCCATGGCCTTTTCGTTCAGGTGGAACATGCGCGGCACCGAGGGCCCGGTGATATCCGCGTCCAAAATGGCGGTGCGGTAGCCCTTGCGGCTCATGAGCACGCTCATCAGGCCGGTGACCAGGGACTTGCCCACCCCGCCCTTTCCGCTCACCACGCCGATGACCTTTTTAATCGAGCTTTGCGCATGGGGTTTCTCCAAAAAGCTCTTGGGGTCGCGGCTGGCACAGTTTTCAGAGCAGCTTGAACAGTCGTGATTACAGTTTTCAGACATAAATTTACTCCTCTCCTATTCCTCCGGCGCGCCTTCGTCCTCCCGGCAGCGGCATTGCCCCCGGGCGCATCCGGCGCACCGATGTTCACACAGCTTAAAATCGCCCCCGCCGATGGTCAGCGGCCGCCCGGACACCAGAAACTCGGCCAGCTTATACCGGGCGTCGTTATAGATCCGCTGCACCGTGGTGCGCGCGATGGACATGCGCTGGGCGCATTCGGCCTGATCCATGCCCATGTGGTCGATGAGCCGGATGGTCTCAAACTCCTCCACCGACATGATCAGCGGCTCCTGTTCCGACGGACATGCTCCCACCGGCCCAAAGGAAACGGTTTCCGGCAGCGCGCACACCCTGCGGCATTTGCGCGGTCTGGGCATGAACTCACCTCCTCGCGCCTGTTTCATGGGTTTCAACCCGATTATCATACACTTTTATCGGACATATGTCAATATCCCGGGCGCACCGGATAAATTTTAACCCAGCCATTGCCCAGTTGCACAGGATGGTGTATGCTGAGAAGGAGAAAAAGGAGGCGATCCTCATGGCCGTAGACCGGCTGTTGGCCATATTGACCACGCTCATGGGCCGGGGGGAAACCACCGCCGGACAGCTGGCCCAGCGCTTTGAGGTCTCGGTGAAGACCATCTACCGGGATATTCAAAAGCTCTGTCTGGCCGGGGCGCCCATCGTGACCCAGCGGGGCAGCGGGGGCGGCATAAAGCTCATGGAGGGCTATGCGCTGGACAAAAGCCTGTTCACCCCCAGGGAGCGGCAGGATCTTTTAAGCGCGCTGCAGGCCCTGGCCGCCTCGGGCCAGCCCGGGGCGGAGAACCTGTTATGCAAGATCAGCGCCCTGTTTCAGCCCGGAGAACGGGCCGAATGGCTGCGCATCGACCTTTCGCCCTGGGGCTCGGGCCTGGGGACGGAAAACCTGTTCAACCGGCTTCGGGACGCGATCCTGGAACACCGAAAGGTGGCCTTTGACTACATAGGCTCCACAGGCGCGCGCTCCGGCCGGGTGGTGGAGCCTTATCAGCTCATCTACAAGGGCGGCGGATGGTATCTTTCGGCATATGATCCCCTGCGGTCGGCCCAGCGGCTGTTCAAGCTGAGCCGGATGCGGGGGATCCGGCCGGGCCCGGAATGTTTTGAGCCCCGGCCCTTTGAGGACATTCCGGCGGACAACCCCTATCAGGGGCCGGATTCGGTGCGGCTGCTCCTGCGCTTTGAGCGCCGGGCCGAGTTCCGGCTTCCGGACGAATTCCCGGACGAGATGCTCGCGCGCCTTGCGGACGGGCGGTTTTTGGCCTGGCCCAGATGGCGGATCGACGATTGGGTGTACGGCTATTTAATGTCCTATGGGGATATGGTAACCGTTTTATCGCCCGGGTATGTGCGGGAAGAGCTCATACGGCGCACCCAGGCCGCGCTGAACCGGCAGGAGAAAAGCGAAATTTTTTAGGGTTTCCCTTCCAAATCGGACATGCATCTGTCCGGTTTGATGGGGTATTCTAAAACCATCAAACCATCAAGGAGGGTTATCCCATGGAGAATCAGGAAATGCGCTTTTGTCAGAGCTGCGCCATGCCGCTCGACCAGGACGAACTGCGGGGCACCGAAGCCGGCGGCAGCCTGAGCCCGGATTACTGCAAATACTGCTATCAAAACGGGGCCTTTACCCGGGAGCAGACCATGGAGCAGGCCATTGAGAACGACCTGCCCTTTGTGCTGAAGGCCGGGGTCTATCCCGACGCGGACACCGCCCGGCGGGAGATGCTGAAATTTTATCCTACGCTTAAACGGTGGAAGCGGGCGGACTGAGGAGGCTTGCGCATGGAAATAAACTATGAACCAATCGATCAGCCGCCGGTATGGGTTCTGGGCAAGGCCGCCTTCTGCGCCCCCCAAAGCGCGGGCGAGACCATAGCCGGGCTATGGCGCCGGGCCAACGAGGAATTTGCGGCCATCGCCCCCTTGATTCTTCGGGGAGAAACGGGGGCGCCCCTGGGGCTTTGGGGCGCCATGCTCGACGAAAACCTGGCCTTTCATCGCTGGGGCCCAGGGGGCGGGTGGTATCTGGCCGGGTGTCAGGCCGGAGCGGACACCGCCGCGCCCCCGGGCTGGACGCTCTGGTCCATGCCCGGATACCGTGCGCTTTGCGCGCGGGTGCCGGAAGCCCAAAACGCCCAGGCCTTCAAGGAAACCCTTGATCGCCTTCATTCCATGGGGCTCGCCCTTTGCGGCGCGGTTCAGGAGCGCTACGACCCCTCGCTTCCGGGCGATGTATGGCTGTATTTCCCGGTGAAAAAAATTTAGGGACAAAAAAGAGTGGCCCATGAACAATTTGTTCATGGGCCACTCTGCAGGGTGTTGACAAAGTCAACACCCTTCGAAAAAATGAAATTTTCATTTTTTCGAGTTGCATCATTTTCTTGCTGCCTTCGGCAGCGGCCAGAAAATGATATCAGAAGCGGCCACTTGGGCCGCTCCGACGGCGCGGCGTCAAAATCTTCGATTTTGCCGTCCGCGGTCGCCTTTGGCGACTTGGAAGCCCAAAGGGCTTCCAACCTTGAACCGGCAAAGCCGGTTCTGCGGATTGAATATGAAGGGGCTGCGGCCCCTTCATGCATCCCCAAACGGGAAAAATAGGTTTGTCAATGCTCTGCAGGGTGTTGACAAAGTCAACACCCTGCGAAAAAATGAGGTGTTCATTTTCCTTTCAGCGTGCCGGCTTTTCCGGCACGCTGAGCGCGAATGGATTTCCCCAAAGCCCTCAGACCCCGGCCGCGGCCTGGGTCATGCGCTGGGTCAGGCTGTCCACATCCGAAACCATCTGCTCATCCAGCTCGGCGGCATAGCCCTGCTGGCGCTCAAGGGCCTGTTCCAGGGCCTCGATTTCGGCGGCAAAGTCCGTCTGCCCGGCCTCGATCTTGTCCTTCAGGCTGTGAATCTCCTCCCACAGATCCTCGCCCGGGCGGCGGATCATGCCCTCGCCCCAGGTGCCTTCGGCCTTGTTGTACATTTTATCCAACAGATAGGTATAGGTCTCCTGGCTGAAATCATAGGCGTACCAGTTATAATCCACATTGTACAGATATTCATCCAGGGCCAGGGCCGCGTCGCCCTGCTCCAGGGCATCGATGGCCCCCTCCAGGGCCGCGATGTTGCCGCTTGTCACCTCATAGGGGAACACGGTATTGTCCTCCCAGTCAAAGGCCGCGGTGGCCGCCACGGCGTCCTTGAAGATCAAATGGGTCTCCTGATCCAGGGCAATGCCCTTATCCCGCAGCGTTTGGGCCGCCTGATCGTCCCCGGCCTCCAGCGCGGCGGCGTAATCGGCGTTCAGCTGGTCAATGGCCTCCTTGAGCTGCCTTGCGGCGGCGCGAATGCCCTCGATATCGGCCTGGCCCTGATAGCTTTCGGCCATGGCCTCAAAGCGGTCCTCAAAATCCACCGGCCGGGCGGCCAGCTTGTCCAGCTCCAGGGCAAAGGCGGTAAACAGCTGGATATTGCGCGCCCAGGCCGCCTCATCCACCCCCAGCACCACGTTGTCCATGCTGGAATGATAGGCGCTGCCCCGATAGAGCGAGCGGGGCTCTTCATAGGAGGCCACAATGGAGGGCACGCCCGCGCGCACATAGCTGAAATCCTCTGTCCAGCAGTTGGTGGGCGCGTTTACCTGAAAATCATAGGCGCCGTCCGCGTACAGGGGCAGGGCCACCTGCTCGGTAAAATCCTTGAGCTCATAGGTGGCGGCCACCGAATAGGCGGTGTGGCCCTTCACCGGGTTCATGCCGTCGATGTTGAGGATGGCAAAGGCGGTTTCCGCCCATTCGGGATGCACCTCGGTAATCTGGGCATAGGCGCCCTTGGACCAATCGTACTCGGTGTCGGCCTTTCCCCATTCCTCGGCGCCGTGGGCCACGAAGCGGATGGTCTTGTCCGGCTTCAGGCCGCTCTCCACCATGTTTTTGGCGATGGCCAGCATGGTGCCCACCCCGGAGGCGTCGTCAAAATAGGAATGATAATAGCCGTCGTAATGGGCGAAGTAATAGATGACTTCATCGGTTTCGCCCGGGATCTCGCCCCATACGTTCTGGCTGGATCCGTCCTTTTCCACGATGCTCTCCACATCCAGAACCACCTGGGCCTCGCCGCCGTTGTCCTGGATCAGCGCCTTGAGGATACCGGCGCTGTTCTGGCTCAGGGAAAAGGCCGCGGCGTATTCCGGGCCGCAGATATCCTGGGAGCCGATGGTGTCCTGATCGTAATAGGCATAGCCATCCACATTGCAGGCCAGCACGCACAGCGCGCCCCGGGTATAGGCCTCGTAGGCCGGCACGCTGATCCACCAATCCTCGGCCTGGTTGATGTCAATGAGCACCACCTTGCCCTTCACGTCCAGGCCCTCATAGTCCTGGGCCGTGCCCCGGCCCGCGTAGACCAAAGAGACCTCCTGCATATCGGCCTTGAGCTGGGTGGCAAAGCCGCCCAACACCAAGTGCTGCTGCTGGCCCTGGGCGTCGGTATAATACACCCGGCCCCGGTTAAAGCTCCAGGTATCGGCGGTGAAGCTGTCCACGGTCACGTTCTGAAGGCCGATTTCCTTCATGGTCTTTTCGATGAACTCCGCGGCCTGACGCTCGGCCGCCGATCCGCTGGAGCGGTTGCCGATATCGGGATTGTCGCCCAGATCGGCGATGGTCTCCGTCACCTGCATGGCAAAGGCCACATCCTCCGGGGTCTGGGCCTCTTCGGCCAGGGCGGTCCATCCGCCCGTCAACAGCATGGCCAAACAAAGCATGCCCACAAGCGCTCTCTTCATGATCTCTCTCTCACCTTTCACAAGTTGATTTTGCCCCCCTGGGCGCGGTTCGCCGCGTTTCGGACCTGGTAAAGGGAAAGAAAAAACGGGCGGTGTGTTTCGCACACCGTCCGTTGAAATGGACAAGACAGATCCACCGCCCCGCATGGGCGCGGCTGCGCGCAAAGGACATCCCTCGCCGGCCGTTGGGATCAGCTGTCAGAGTCTATACAGTAATTTAGTAAAGATTACTTTTACCCTCAGTATACAAGGGGTAATACGGTTTTCCGGGGCAGGCCACGTCCATGTCTGTGTTTTCCTCCTCGCCTTACGCCCGGTAAGGCTTCGTCGTCAAGCCTTGCCCTGAACGCGGCCTGCCTCCGGAAAACTCCTTCGGACCTGCCGGGGAATTGAAAGCGGCGCGGGCAAGGCCGCAGGACGAAGGCTTGCTGGTGGCAAGTCGAGGACGAGAACACAGTCCGCGCCGTTTTCAAACCCCGCCAGGCGTATTGCCCCTTGTACACTGAGGGTAACCTTGAACGAAAAAAAGCGATTTTGGAAAGGAGAGGAAATTCATGCGATACACAAAGCTGGGGCGTTCCGATCTTACGGTGTCCCGCGTCTGCATGGGCTGCATGGGTTTTGGCGATCCGGCCCGGGGCCAGCACAGTTGGACCCTGGACGAGCAGGCCGCCCGCGGGATTATCCGCCAAGGCCTGGAAAGCGGAATCAATTTCTTTGACACCGCCATCGCCTACCAGAGCGGAACCAGCGAGCAGTATTTGGGCCGGGCGCTTAAGGACTTTGCCCGGCGGGATGAGGTGGTGGTGGCCACCAAGTTCCTGCCCAGAACCGATGAGGAAATTGAAAGCGGCGTAACCGGCCAACAGCATATCCAGCGCATGATCGATAAAAGCCTTCAAAACCTGGGCATGGATTATGTGGATCTGTATATCTATCACATGTGGGATTACCAAACCCCGCTTCAGGAGATCATGGATGGGCTGAACCGGGTGGTCAAGGCGGGCAAGGCGCGCTATATCGGGATTTCCAACTGCTTTGCCTGGCAGCTTTGCAAGGCCAACGCCCTGGCGGAAAGGGAAGGCTTCGCCCAGTTCGTGTCGGTTCAGGGCCATTATAACCTGATTTTCCGGGAAGAAGAGCGGGAAATGGTGCCCTATTGCCGGTCGGAGGGCATTGCCCTGACCCCGTACAGCGCCCTGGCTGGCGGACGGCTCTCCAAGCATCCGGGCGAAACCTCCAAGCGCCTGGAGACCGACGAGTACGCCAAGCTGAAATACGGCAAGACCCGGCTGCAGGACGAAAAAATAATTGACCGGGTGGAGCAGCTGGCCCGGCAGCGCGGGGCTTCCATGACCGAAATCGCCCTGGCCTGGCTGATGGCCAGGACCACCTCCCCGGTGGTGGGCATGACCAAGCCCAGCCATGTGGAAGGCGCGGTGCGCGCCGCCGGATTGGACCTGACGCCCCAGGAGATGGCCTACCTAGAGGAGCCCTATGCGCCGCATGCCCTGGTGGGGGTGATGGCTCAAAATACGCCCACCGCCGCAAAGGAAGACCATGTCTGGTCCACCGGGGATCAAAAAATATAAAGTATAAAACAAAGGAGGAAATCCAAAATGAAAAAAATGCTCGCCATGTTGCTGGCTATGATGGCCTGCGCCCTGCCCGCTTTGGGCGAGGAGGCCCAGCCAACTCAGGCGCCGGAGGCTGCCGAGGCCACGGAACAGGCCTTTACGCCCACCGATTCCAATATTTTGGTGGCCTGCTTCTCGGCCACCGGCAACACCTGGCCCCTGGCCGAATACGCGGCCGACTATCTGAACGCCGATCTGTTTCGCATTGAGCCCGAGGTGCCCTACACCGAAGAGGATCTCAACTACAACGACGACAACTGCCGCGCCAATCAGGAGATGAACGACGAAAACGCCCGTCCGGCCCTGGCTGCCACGGTGGAAAACATGGATCAGTACGACACGGTCATCATTGGCTTCCCTAAAATGGAGCAGGGTTATATCTGTGTATAGCGGTGTATTGCGTGGAGGAAGGAGGGCGAATAGGTACAGGAAACACAACAGAAAGAAAAAGTGTGTATAGAGTAAGGTAGGAACGACCATGAGAGTGGTCGCTTTTTTTATGGGAAAAATCCCCCTATCCTACAAGCTATAAGGAAAGGAGGTCATATCCATGAACACCAAGATCTGCTATCTATACCGGGATGCAGATAACTATAAGGTTCATAATGAGTGCGTTATCCAGGGGGAATTATCCAGGGAGCAAATCCAAAGTATTCTTGATTGCTGTGACATGGGTGAATATTTTATCCCAAGACAGGTTGGGATGCCGGAAAGGAGATTCAATGAGTATGATACCGAGGTCGATCATTGCTGGTTTGAAATCAGCGAAGATGGGTTTGAGCGCACAAATCAGCCTGCGAATATTCCCCTAACGGCCAGACAGCTCGTGGAGAACTTTGCCCTTCGTAAAGATAATTGGGATGACACGGAGTGGATGGCTTCAGAAACAGAAAATAGTGATTTAGAAATGGAGATGTAGCTGATGAATGAATGGGAACGCCTGCACCAGCAGGCCAAGCGTTACCAGGCAGAGTATCCTCCCGGTACCCGAATCATGTTACTGAGCATGGGCAGAGATCCCTGTCCTGTCGAGGATCAGACAAGAGGCACTGTCAAAGTGGTGGATGATATCGGAACACTGCACTGCTCGTTTGACAATGGAAGATCTCTCGGCGTTGTGCCTGGTGAGGACTCATTTCGCAAGCTGACGGAGGAAGAACTGGCAGAGGAACAGGAATCCGGCATGACTGA
>DVJW01000122.1 GCA_018716505.1 Candidatus Faecaligallichristensenella faecipullorum
GTAATACAAATACCGAATGCCGAAAATTTTGCGCTTCAGCCCGGGTTTGGGCGCGCCGTCGATGACCAGTATATCCATCCAAGCCCCGGTCTTCACCTGCTTGGCCGAATTGTTCAGGGTAAAGTCCTTGTGCTTATTGATAATCATGGCCACCAAAGTATAGTGCTCCTGTCCCAGCTTGTAGGTGCTCAAATACAGATCCTTGGGCAACAGAGCCGGAGCCACCTGCAAAAACCGCTCAAAATCGGGTCTGGGCATAGCCACGTCGATATCGTCGTCCCAGGGAATAAATCCCTTGTGCCGGACCGCGCCCAAAAAACTTCCCCCGCAGATAAACCACTGGAACTTCTGCTCTTCACAGATTTTGATAAACACTTTAAAGATCTCAAATTCGGCTTCCTGCAATTTGCTGAGCTTATGTGCCTCACTCATGGGTATCCCTCCATCACTCTTTCATCTGTGCGGCAAGATCAGCTGCAACAATTTCCTCGCCGGTTTTTTCCTTCAACTGTTCCTTGGACGCTTCGCTCAATCCGTCGTTGATGACCGCGCACAGGTCGCATGTGCTGCACTTATCCAGTTCTTCCTTGCTCACCTTGTGATCGCGATAATCCCGAACGATTTTGTTTTCGTACATGGAGTACTTTTTCTTTTTCCAGAATTTTAGCTTGTGGCGCACAATCCACCACATGGGCACCCAGATATACTTGTGCATGGCCGGGCTTACCGAACCGATCATCCAGCAGTCCCGGTCGCAGCAGCGCACCTTTTTCCGGACTTCCTCGGCCTCCGGGCTGTTCCAAAGCTCGTCCCAGCTCTGCCGGTTTAAATTGCCCATGACCTCCTTGTCCTTGGTGCCGTTGCAGGGCATCACATCCCCATAGGGATCGATAAAAAAGGTGTCAAAGCTCATATCGCAGGGCAAGAGCCGCTTTTGCCCATAGATATAGTTAATCAGGCCATGGTTAAAATAGGCCCTGAACCATTTTTTGGGTGATTTGCTGTTTAAAAGCTCGTTGACCAAATCCTCAAAATTCTGCGCCACCATGGGCCGGTCGTGGATAATGTTTTTCGCCTCCACGAAATAAAAGCTGTTGTGCAGCGACGCGGTGGCAAACTCCATGCCCATCTCATCGGAAATTTTATACAGCGGCACCAGATCCGGGGCGTTTTTGTCCTGCACCGTCATGCCGAAGCCCACGTCTTTCATGCCCATTTCGCGCAGCTTTTTCAGGGTTTCATAGCCGCGCTGAAAGCCGTTTTCCAAACCCCGGATTTCGTTGTTTGTCTTTTCCAACCCCTCAATGGAAATGCGGATGCCAATCTGTGGAAACTCCCTGCACAATTCCACAATCCGATCGGTGAAAAAGCCGTTGGTGGAGATTACAATCCTGTCGCTCTTCTTATAAAGCTCCCTGACGATGTCTTTGAGATCCGTGCGAATAAACGGCTCGCCCCCGGTAATATTGGTAAAATACATCTTCGGAAGCTTGCGAATGGTCTCAATGGAAATCTCCTCTTCCGGCTTGGACGGCGCCTTATACCGGTTGCACATGGAGCATCTCGCATTGCATCGATAGGTAACAATCACCGTTCCGTTCAACTTTTTCTCCTTATTTGGAGTCACTTTCGTCACTTCTCCCTTTGCTGTGTAGTCCATCGAGCCTTTAGCCCCTATCCGTCCCTTGATATAGCCTGAGCGTCCTTTGAACCACGTCGTCCCAGCTATATTTCCCCAGGATAAAATCCGCGGCCCCGCGCTTGTAACCTTGCACCATTTCTTCGTCTTTCAAAAGGGTTTCCAGCTTTTCCCGCAGATCCGCCACATTGCCTTTGCGGAACAAAACGCCTTTGTCCTGAACGACCGCTTTGCATTCCGGAATGTCGCTCACCAGGCAGCAATTCCCATAGCTCATGGCCTCCAACAAGGTCAACGGCATGCCCTCTAAATCGCTGGGCAGCACATACAGATAGGCGTTGCTGTACAACTCTTCCAGCATCTGTCCCTGCACAAAGCCGGTAAAGACAATCCTCGGATCCCCCTGGGCCATCTGCCTTAGATGATTCATGTAATCCTGGGAATCCGACGCGCCGCCGGCAATGACCAGCTTTTTGTGGGTTTCAATCCCTTTAAAGGCCTCGATCAGATAAGCCGCGCCCTTTTCCGGAACAATCCGGCTCAAGAACAGGATATAGCCGTCCTTTTTAAGCCCGTAATTTTGCCCAATGAGCGCCCCGCCCTGAATCATCGGCCGCCCGACCCCATTGGGAATCCTGACCGTCTCCCGGCCATAGACGTCCAAAAAGTATTGCCGGGCGCTCTCGCTTAAGACGATGACCTCATCCGCCAACCTTGCGGCCATTTTTTCGCCCATCATGATATAGGCCCGGGCAAACCGGCCCCATTTATCCGATCTTTGGTGGTCCAATCCATGTATGGTGGCCACCACCCGCTTGCCCGCGAGCTTGGGAATCCACAGCATAGCGCAGGGGCCTTCGGCGTGATAATGCACCACGTCATACCGGCCCAAAGCGGCTTGAATGGAAGCAAAAAAAGAAGAGGTCACCGCGGCCAGCCCCTTGGCGTCAATGGTGGGCACATATTTCAGGCGAACCCCTTTATATTCGGCCCTCTTTTCCGCGTCAAACTCCTTGCCGGATACATGGTGCCCCGAGCGGTTAAAACAGGTTACCGAATGGCCTTGCGCGGCCATCCGGGCGGACAACTCCTCCACCACGATCTCAACCCCGCCCTCCCTGGACGGAACCCGCTTATGCCCGATCATGGCGATCCTAAGCGGCCTGCATGCCCCCGCACGCTCTTGGTTTTCCATCTAAAACGCTTCACCATCCCTAAGTTGTTTGCCGCGCCCTTTCAATCCAGCCATTCAAAGGCCATCCATACCTTCCATATGCGCTCGTCAAATCGAAATTCCACCAGCGCGTTGCGGCTGCGGCCATCGATTTTTAAAATATTGCCCTCATAATCCTTCAGCGGTCCATTCAGCACTTTGACTTTATCGTTCTCGCGATAGACCTTGGACAGGCCAATCAACCCGCCCTGTTTAAACACCCATGACGCAAATTCAAGATCTTGCCCAGACAGCGCCCATCGCCCCTCCTGTCCTTGGAGCAGGCGGATGACGCCCGACATATGGCCAATATCCGGAAAGATCGCATTTTCTGCCTCTGTATAAAAAAATACATAACCCGGAAAAACAACGACCTGCTCGGTGGTCTTGCGGCCCTGCACGCTCTTGTGCTTTATCTGGTACACTGCTGTGGCCTTAAGCCCTTCGTATTTGCGCTCCAGCAGTTCGGCAACCACCTTTTCCTGTCCGGTACGGCAAAAAACGCAGCCGTAAAGGAACTTTTCTTCGCTGTTAGGCATGGCTTCGCCCTCCGAAGTTATTTTTCGGCTTTTTTCCCTATTACCATTGCCCTTGAACGCATCCGAAACTCAGCCTGCGCCAAACGCAACTCCTGTGTATTTCCAACGCCCATCTTCCAATGGCCAACGTATCTCTGTCTAATATTTCCATTTATCACAAGTTCTTTTCTATTCTATTGCATTTTATCAGTTCCCCTATCAAATGTCAATTGACAATATGTTATATTGTAAAACATTAATTCCAATCTAATTTTGAGTAGACGAAAGCGGGCGTCCGCCTCCGCGGCACGCCCGCCCGTAACTCCGGTTTTTATCGCGAAACCCCGCCCACGGGCGCCTTCAGGATCTCCTCTTTGCGCGCCAGCAGCTCATCCGACAAAACCGCCTCCTCCACCTTGGAAAGGCCGATCCGATCCACCGTGGAACCGAACCGCTCGCCGGGTATGCCCTGGCTTCTGTAAAACAGCGCCACCTTTTCCACCACGTCCAACACCTCCGAACGGGTGAAGAGCTTGCTCAGCGGGCTGCCCATGCGGGTCTGCTTGCCCCACCTTCCGCCCACATAGACCTTGTACAGCGTCTCGCTGCCCTCCATGGTGCCAAAGGGACACTTCTCCGTGCACCGGCCGCAGTTGCTGCATTTGCTTTCGTCGATGGTCAGTTTTCCGTTTTCCACCTTGGCGGCCTTCATGGGACAGCCCGCCTCCACCACGCACCGGGCGCAGCCGCGGCACTTTTCCAAATTGGGCTTGGGCACCCGCTGGCCCACGATGCCCAGGTCGTTCAAATCGGGCTTCACACAGTTGTTGGGGCATCCGCCCACCGCGATCTTGAACTTATGGGGAAAGCTGACCTCGCGATATCCCTTGTACATCCGCTCATGGATCTGTTTGGCCAATGCCTGGGTGTCATGCAGCCCAAACACACAGGTCGTGCCCTTGCAGGAGACCACCGGGCGCACCTTGGCGCCAGTTCCGCCGGTCTCCATACCCTCCCGGGCGATGTAATCCTGAAACGCCTGAATCTGGTCATGGGCAATGCCCGGAATTTCCACGGTGAGGCGCGTGGTAAAGGTGACGTTTCCATTGCCGAACTGCTGCGCCGCCTCCGACAAATTCTGCAACTGCGCCGCGCTCAAAACGCCGTTTTCCGTAATCACCCGCGCCGAAAAACGCTCGGTTCCCCTGTTGAGCAAAAAGCCCTGGCCCTTCACCCGCTTGATTTCCTCTTTCGAAATCGCCATATCTTACCCTTCTCCTTCGTTTCCACATTTGAATCCCGTTGCCCTGATTATATCATGCGAAAACGTCTCGGTAAATGGCATATTTTTTATGTTATTCATAGGCGTTTGCCTATCAATTCGGATCGTAGCATCCATGTTCCACCGCGCGGCGGTCGTTGACCACACACTCATATAGCCGCCATCCGCCGGACAGGTTATAGCAGTCAAATCCAAGCCCGCTGAGCATCCGGCAAGCCAAATAGCTTCTCAGTCCGCTGTGGCAGTGGATATACACCGGCTTGTTTCGATCCAACTCATCCACACGATTCCTGAGCTCGTCCAACGGAATATGAATGAAGCCTTCAATATGCCCGGCCGCGCGCTCGGTGGGGGTGCGCACATCCAACAAGGTCACGCTGCCGTCCTTGGGCAAGCGGGCAATGTCGTGCCAATGGAAGGTCTTGACCTTGCCGGTGAGCACATTCTCTATGGCATAGCCCACGAAGTTCACCGGATCCTTGGCCGAACCAAAGGGCGGGGCATAGCAAAGTTCCAATTCCGTAAGGTCAAAGGCCGTCATCTGGGCCCGAATGGCGGTGGCCAGCACGTCTATGCGCTTGTCCACCCCGTCATATCCCACGATTTGCGCGCCCAGGATGCGCCCGCTCCCCTTTTCATACAGCGTCTTGATGGACATACCATGGGCGCCCGGATAGTAGGAGGCGTGCGATTGGGAAAAGGTGAAGGATTTATCGTAATCCAACCAGGCCTCCTGGGCGGTGCGCTCGTTGATTCCGGTCATGGCCACCGTCATGTCAAAGATCTTCAACACCGAAGAGCCCTGGGTACCCTTGTAGCGGCTGGGTATGCCGCATATATTGTCCGCCGCGATGCGCCCCTGCTTGTTGGCCGGACCGGCCAGCGGCACATACCCCGCCTTTCCGGTCACAAAGTCCTGAATCTCCACCGCGTCCCCCACCGCGTACACATGTTCGGCCGAGGTGCGCATGTGCTCATCCACCAAAATGGCGCCCCGCCCATTGGTCTTCAAACCAGCCTGGCGGGCCAATGAAGTGTCCGGCTTCACGCCCACCGATAAAATGACCATATCGGCCTCCAGCTGGCCTTTGCTCAGGCGCAGCTTTAATCCATCCTTCCCGGGCTCAATGGCCTGCACCCCGTTTTTGAGCATCAGGCCCACGCCCTGATCCTGAATATAGCGATGCACTTCCGCCGCCATATCCACATCCAGCGGGGCGATCAAATGATCGGCCATTTCCACAATCGTGACGTTTACCCCGGCTTTTGCCAGATTTTCCGCCATCTCAACCCCGATATAGCCGCCCCCAATCACCACCGCGCTGGCGGGATGCGCCTGGTTTATATGGTTCTTGATGCGTACGCTGTCCGGAATACTGCGCAGGGTAAAAACCCGCTCATCCTCCACGCCCTCCAGCGGCGGAATGATGGGCGCGGCGCCGGGGGACAAAATCAGTTCGTCGTAAGACTCCTGATACTCGCTGCCGTCCCTTAAATCGCGCACCTTGACGCATTTGCGCTGGGTATCCAGCCCGACAACCTCATTCCGCACCCGCACATCGATGTTGAAGCGCCGCCGAAAGCTCTGGGGCGTCTGTAAAGTGAGGGCGGACTGCTGCTCAATCTCGCCCCCTATATAATAAGGCAGGCCGCAGTTGGCAAAGGAAATATATTCGCCCTTTTCGAACAGGATAATTTCCGCTTTTTCGTCCAACCTGCGCAGACGGGCGGCCGCCGAAGCGCCTCCAGCCACGCCTCCAACGATCAATACCTTCATGTCTTTCACCCTCCTGTATAAAAACAAAATTTCTCTTTGCGTTTACATTACCCCATTCCCCTGCGTCAGAAACAAAATTCCCGATATTTTCTGCAAAACATGAAGTTCCTTTTGCGCCTTGACGGGCCAGGGCAAACGCGATATGATGAAAAAAAAATTGAAAGGAGCGCGCAAACCATGTTGACGCCCAAAGATATCGCCGCCATGCTGGATCATTCCACCCTGCAGCCGTTCTTGACCGACGCGGATATTCAAAGGGGCTGCGAAATCGCCTTAAAATATCATACCGCCTCGGTATGTGCCCGGCCGCAGGATATGGCCCTGGTGAGCCGGATTCTCAAGGATTCCGGGATAAAAGCCTGCACAGTGATCGGCTTTCCCCATGGCGCGCACCGAACCGATGTCAAGGTTTACGAAGCCGAACGCGCCCTGGACGATGGATGCCAGGAGTTGGATATGGTCATGGCCATTGGCAAGCTGAAATCCGGCGCGCTGGAGGCGGTGGAAGCGGATATTCGCGCGGTTTGCCAAGCCGCCCATCAACGCGGCGCTTTGGTTAAGGTGATTCTGGAAACCTGCTATCTGAGCCCGGATGAGATCGTCCGGGCCTGCGCCCTGTCCGAAAAGGCCGGCTGTGATTTCGTCAAGACCTCCACCGGCTACGGCGCCTATGGGGCGCGGCCCGAAGATGTGTCGCTGATGCGCAAAAGCGTGTCTCCCCGCGTCCGGGTCAAGGCCTCGGGTGGGATTCGCGACCTGGATGGCTTCCTTTCCATGTACCGGGCCGGAGCCGACCGGGCGGGGGTGTCCGCCACCGAGGCCATCATGCAGGAGGCTGAGCGCCGCTTTCGCGAAGGAATCCTGGAACCGTCCTGCATAGTAAAATAGCAAAAACAGGTTGCCTTGAATTCAGTGGATCCAAGGCAACCTGTTTGGCTTTTTCATTTATATTACGGCTCAAAAAACGCCTGGGCCGCCTGCTTATCCCGCTCCAACTGGGCGCTGAGCGCCTGAACCGAGTCAAAAGCGCGCTCGGGCCGCAGAAATTTCCGATAGCGCACCCATACCCGCCGGCCGTATAAATTGCCATGATAATTCAGCACATGCACCTCAATGGTCGCCCCGCCCTGAGGCAAGGTGGGATGCCTGCCCTGGTTGAGCACCGCGGGCAAAAATTCATTCTGCCCTTCTATCTTGAGCTCGGCCACATACACCCCGTTCAGGGGCAGGGCCCGTCCCTGGGGCAGCCGCAAATTGGCCGTGGGAAAACCCAGCTTGCGGCCCATGTGCTTGCCGTCGATCACCTGGCCCAACAGGTCATACGGCCTGCCCAACAACTCCTCCGTTTGCCTTAAATCCCCCTGGGCCAAACTCTCCCGGACCCAGGTGGAGGAAACCGGCCTGCCGCCAATCCTCACCGGCTCGGTAATCAAAAGCCGGTAGCCCATCTGTTCCTGCATCTTTTCCAGCAGCGCCGCATTGCCCGCGCCCTTGGCGCCAAAGCTGTAATTGTATCCCGCCACCACATAGGCCGGATGCAGTGCGCGCACCATGCGCTCAATATAGGCTTCGGGCGGACTTGCGGCAAACTCCCGGGTAAACCGGTTATAAATCAGCGCATCCACGCCCATTCGCGCCATGATCTCGGATTTTTGGAGGTTATCATTGAGCAGCAGCGGCGCCTTTTCCGGACATAGCACGCTGAGCGGATGCACGTCAAAGGTGGACACCACCGCGCTCAACCCCTGCCGGTGCGCGGCCTCCACCGCCCTCTGAATCAGCCGCTGATGGCCCCGATGAACTCCGTCAAAGGTGCCCAACGCCACCGCCGTCTTCCCGCCGCGCCATTCCTGCTCGCTGCCCAATGTAATCATTATTTATCCCCCAATAACATAGCTCGAAACCGAATTTTTCCTTCCGGTGTCCATTCGCCAATCCCCGCAAAATCATTTTGACAATAAATTCGGAAAATATCGCCCTGCTCAGGCGATTTGGAAAGGGATTCGGGCCTTACCGGATTTCCGTTTAAGCATAGCCGCCTTTGCTCTTCTCCAATGCGCGCCCAGGCCAGGCCCTCCAAGGGCGCATCCAGCGCGGCCAACAATCCCTCCATCTGGCCTTGATCCGCCGCCCGCTCAATCTCTTCCAGGGTGTGCGCCCGCTCAAGATCAAATATCCCAGCCTTGCTGCGCAGCAAAAAGGCCATGTGCCCCCCGCAGCCCAGCGCCTGACCCAAATCGTGACAAAGGGTACGAATGTAGGTGCCCTTTCCGCACACAAAGCGGATCCTGTGCCCATTTTCCCCCATCTCGCCCAGATATTCGGCCTCATATACCCGAATCTTCCTGGGTTCCACGGCCTCCATTTTGCCTTCCCGGGCCAGCTGATACAGCCGCTTGCCATCCCGCTTAATGGCCGAAAAGGCCGGGGGAACCTGTTCGATTTCTCCAACCATACTTTGAAGCGCCGCGCGCACCTGATGCCCGTCCACGGACACAGGCCGCCGCTCCACGATCCGCCCGGTGGCGTCCTGGGTATCGGTACAAACACCCAACTGAAGTTGACAGATGTACTCCTTGCGCTTGTCGATCACATAGTCAAACAGCCGGGTGGCCTTGCCCACGCACACGGGCAACACCCCTGCGGCCTCAGGATCCAGCGTGCCCCCATGGCCCACCTTGACGCCCCGGGGCAGGCGCTTCCTCACAAACATCACCACATCGCTGGAGGTCATGCCCGGGGGCTTGAGCACATTCAAAAATCCGTCCATGCGCTTCACGCCTCCGCCTGAATCTTCATTTGCGCCCTGATCTCCTCCAACACCTGAGCCACCGCCTGATCCATGGGCAAGCCGATGGTTACGCCCGCCGCGTTGGCATGACCGCCGCCGCCCAACCGGGCGGCCGCCTTGGAAACGTCCAAAGCCCCCCGGGAACGCAAGGAGAATTTGGTCTGTTTTTCGTTTTGTTCCTTGGCCTGAATGGCCACCTCCACCCCGGAAGTTTCAATCCCATAATTGACGATGCCCTCGGCGTCCCCCGAGGCCGCACCGCTCTCTTCATAGGCGCTTTGGGGCAGCTCAATGACCGCAATCCGACCGCATTCGGTTAAAAACATGTGGTTCAGTGCGTAGGCCAACAGCTTATTGCGCGCCAGCGTCCGGCGCCGGAAAAGCCAGAAACCGATTTCGTCCACGTCGATGGGCTGTTCCAAACAGCGCGCGCCCGCTCTCAATGCCTCGGCGTTGGTCAGCGAATACATAAACCGACCGGTGTCGGATGAAATCGCCGCATACAGGCAGGTGGCCATCTCCCGATCCATGGAAATGCCCAACGCATCCAACAGTTTAATCACCACCACCCCGGTGGCAGAGGCCTCTCCCTCCACCACATTGACATCGCAGTAACCCTCGTTGGTGCCATGATGATCTATGCAGGCACTTTCACATCCACCCAATATCGCCTCATATTTGCCCATTCGATCCCTGGACGCCACATCCACGCACAGGACAGACCGAAGTTTTATCTCATCGGCATTGGATACCTGTTCAATGCCCGGCAAAAAGCTGTACATCTCCGGGATGGAACTGGCGCAAAAGACCTGGGCCTTCTTGCCCAAGGACAAAAGCGCCCGCCAAAGCGCCAGCGCCGAACCCAAGGTATCGCCGTCCGGGGACACATGGCAAACCAAGGCAATTTCCTGCCGCCCGGCAATCCAATTCGCCAGCTGCTCAATCGTGTTTCTCTTCATCCTGTTCATTCCTCTTGGCCGCGCTGTTCAGCAGTTCATTGATATGCGCCGCATATTCGATATTGGTATCCAGTTCAAAGATCAACTCGGGCACATAGCGCAGCTGCACCCGCTTTCCCAGTTCACGGCGGATAAACCCAGCCCCGCTTTTCAGCGCGGCCAACACCTGCTCCCGCTTATCCTTTTCCAACACGCTCACGCGAACCTTGCAAAAGCGCAAATCCCGGGTTACCTCAGCGCGCACAATGCTGAACATCCCCGACAGCCTGGGGTCGCGCACATCCTCCCGCAAAATTTGATCCAGCTCACGCCGCACCTCTTCAGAAATTCGATCTATGCGATCAAAGCCCACAATCTTCCCCTCCTTGCATTTCAAAAATGCGCCGCGCCCTATTGGAGGACGCGGCGCATCGCCCGGTGGGCCGGTCAACTCACCGGTCCGCCTCTATTCAGTTTGCCCCAAATCAGCGTTCAATTTCCTTCTTCAGATAGCATTCGATGATATCGCCCTCTTTGAAGTCGCTGAAGCCTTCCAAGCCGATACCGCACTCGTAACCTACGCCAACCTCGCGCGCATCGTCCTTAAAGCGCTTGAGCGATTCAATCTTGGCTTCCTTGATCAGTTCGCCGCCGCGCATCAACCGGGCCAGCGCATTGCGCTGCACCTTGCCATCCAACACATAGCTTCCGGCCACAACGCCCACGCCGCTGATCTTAAACACCTGTCTAACCTCGGCGCGGCCCAGCGCCTCTTCCTTATACTGCGGCTTGAGCAGGCCCTTCATGGCCTTCTCCACATCCTCAATGGCGTTGTAAATCACGCTATAGAGCCGCACTTCCACCTTATCCCGCTCGGCAATGGCGCTCACATTGGCGTCCATCTTGACGTTGAAGCCGATGATGATGGCTCCGGACACCGAGGCCAACAGCACGTCGGATTCGGTGATATTGCCCGCCGCCGCGTGAACGGTATGCACCCGCACCTCGTCGTTGGTGAGCTTCTCCAGCGACTGGCGCACCGCCTGAACAGAACCCTGCACGTCCGCCTTGATAATCAAGTTGAGATCCTTGACCTCGCCCTGGGAAATCTGGGAGAACAGATCGTCCAAGGTGCTGGTCGAAGTATTCTTGACCAAGGCCGCGCGCAGCTTATCCTTGCGCTCCTCAGCCACCCGGCGCGACAGCTTATCATCGTCCACCGCGTTAATGATATCGCCCGCGTTGGGCACATCATTGAAGCCAATGACCTCCACCGGCTCCGAGGGACCGGCCTTTTCCACCCGCTCGCCCCGGTCGTTGACCATGGCGCGCACCCGGCCATACGCGGTACCCGCGATGATGGCGTCGCCCACGTTGAGGGTGCCGTTCTGAACCAGCACCGTGGCCACCGGGCCGCGGCCCTTGTCCAGCTTGGCTTCCACGATGGTGCCCCGAGCTTTGCGGTTGGGGTTGGCTTTCAGATCCTGCACTTCCGCCACCAGGAGGATCATCTCCAGCAGCTGGTCCACATTTTCGCCGGTCAGGGCCGACAGCGGAACCATAATGGTGTCGCCGCCCCATTCCTCGGAAACCAGGCCGTACTCGGTCAACTGTTCCTTAATGCGCTCCGGATTGGCCGCAGGCTTGTCGCACTTATTGATGGCCACGATGGTGGGCACCTTGGCCGCCTTGGCGTGGTTGATGGCCTCGATGGTTTGGGGCATGACGCCGTCATCCGCGGCCACCACCAGCACCGCGATATCGGTTACCTGAGCGCCCCGGGCGCGCATGGCCGTAAAGGCCTCATGGCCAGGAGTATCCAGGAAGGTAATCTTTTTGTCGCCCACGTCCACCGTATAGGCGCCAATATGCTGGGTAATGCCGCCCGCTTCGCCCGCGGTTACCCGGGACTTGCGGATATAATCCAACAACGAGGTCTTGCCGTGGTCGACATGGCCCATGATGGTCACCACCGGCCACCTGGGCAGCAGGTCCTCTTCCTTGTCTTCAAAATCCTCGCCGCTGAGCTCATCCTCAGCGGTCTGGGCCAGCTTCATCTCCAACGTAACGCCGAACTCGCTGCATACCAGCTGGGCGGTATCAAAATCCAATTCATTGTTGATGGTGGCCATGATGCCCAGCATCATCAGCTTCTTGATAATCTCGCCCGCTGGCTTGCCGATGCGCTCGGTCAAGTCTTTAACCGTTATGGTCTCAGCGGTCATGTAAGCCTTATCAATCACCACCGGCTCGGGATGGAACTGGGGCTGCTGATTCTTCTTTTTGCGCTTGCCGCCGCGCACCACCTCGTCATCCAGGCCGTTATAAGTATCCCGCGCCTGCATGCGGCGATTGCGGGTAACCCGCTCGGGATCGTTCTGGCGGATATAATTCTTTTTATTGGGATCGTAATTGGAGACGCGCTCCTTTTCCACCACCGGAGCCAGCTCGCTGGCCAGCTTGCGGCCAAAGCCCATGCCGCCGCGTCCGCCCACGTTTCCACCCGGACGCGAACCGCCGCCCTGGGGACGGCCAAATCCGCCCCCCTGATTGCCCGGCCTGCCGCCCTGGGGACGGTTAAATCCACCGCCCTGATTATTCGGATTCACCGGACGGCCATACGGACCCTGCTGGCCCGGGTTCACCGGACGGCCATACGAACCCTGCTGGCCCGGGTTCACCGGGCGGCCATACGGACCCTGCTGGCCCGGGTTCACCGGGCGGCCATACGGGCCCTGCTGGCCCGGATTCACCGGACGGCCGTACGGGCCCTGCTGGCCCGCGCGCGCCGGACGGCCGGCATGATCCGCCTGCTGCTGCCTGGGCGCTTGGGCCGCCTGGGCAGCGGGCCGCTTGACCTCGCCACCGCGCCGCTCTTGAGGCGCGGCGTTCTCCTGCCGGGCGGGCTGCTCATTTTTCTCCTTGGCTTCCACGGGCTGCGCTTCGGGCTTGGCTTCCGCCGCCTTTTCCACCGGTTTTACCTCGGCGGCTTTGGGTTCAGCGGAAATCGGGGCAGCAGATACCACAGGCGCTTCCTGCCGGGCCTCTTCCTGGGCGGGCTCAGCGGGCTTTTGCGCAGGCGCATCGTCCGATGAGTATGCGTTCATATAGCTCATCGAAACCTCCTGCTGTTTGGATAGAAGTTCCTTGCGCTCCTGCTCCTTGCGCTCAGCTTCCTGCTGATTGAGGTTATCCTCCATTTTTCTCAGCGACTGGAGGACGTCCAACGCCCGCCGGCGCGTCTTGGAAACCGACTCCAACAGCCGTCCTGCGCCTGCGCTTAATTCCTTTGTCGCATCTTGCACCCTGACTTTCGTCATTCCCTACATGCACCCCCGCGCTTGTCAATCGATATTTTCCAATGGTTTCTCTGGTAAAAGCTGCATTAGTCTTTCGGCCAACTTGCGATCTGTCACCGCGCAGACCATGCGCCCTGGGCGCCCAATGGCCGCGCCCAATGAGGCCGCCGGCAAAAACCTCGCCGGAACCTGATAATATGCGCAGGCATCCGTCATCCCCTTTCGGGTATTGAAAGACGCCGACTCATCAATAAGAATAAGATACGCGCTCTGCTTTTTCACGGCCTGGTCGCAAGCCTGCTCGCCGGAGAGCAGCCTGCCCGCCCGGGCGCAGAGCCCCAACAGCCCCAAGGCCTTTTCATTGTTCATTCCGCAGGCGCCTCAATTTGTTCGGTAAGCTGGCTCAGCACGCCGTCTTCCATTTTAAATTCCAGCGCCCGTTCCAACGCTTTGGTCTTTACCGCCTTTTTCAGGCATTCGGCGCTTCTGCAAACATACGCGCCGCGTCCGGGCGCCTTGCCGATCCGATCAAAGGCCACCTGCCCCGTCGGAGACTTAACAATGCGCAAAAGCTCCTTTTTGGGCTTCATTTCCCGGCAGCCCACGCACATGCGCATCGGAATCTTTTTGGGCTTCAATTCCATACCTCCCGCTTGCGGTTACGCCTCGTCATTCACCAGTTCCTCGGCCTGGCTCTGGCTCTTGATATCGATCTTCCAGCCGGTGAGCTTGGCCGCCAACCGGGCGTTCTGGCCCTCCTTGCCGATGGCCAGGGAAAGCTGGTTATCCGGAACGACCACACGGGCGGCCTTTTCCTTTTCGCTTACGAATACACTGATTACCCGCGCGGGATTCAGGGCGTTGGCAATATATTCCGCCGGATCCTGAGACCACTTGATGATATCAATCTTTTCGGTGCGCAGTTCGTTGACCACGCTTTCCACCCGAGTGCCCCTGGGGCCCACGCAGGCGCCCACCGGATCAATCTGAATATCGGTGGAATATACGGCCATCTTGGTGCGGAACCCAGCCTCCCGAGCCATGGCCCGGATTTGGACGATGCCCTGCTGAATTTCGGGCACCTCCAGTTCAAACAACCGCTTGACCAGCCCGGGATGAGTGCGGGAAACCATGACCTGAGGGCCGCGCGTGGTGTTTTTAACCTCCATCAGGTATACCTTGAGGCGATCGTTTACATGGTATTCCTCACCGGGCATCTGCTGACCCACGTCCAACAGCCCCTCGGTACGGCCCAGTTCCACGATCACCTGTTTATTGCTCTCCACCCGCTGCACAATGGCGGTCAGGATCTCGCTTTCCTTATCGGAATACTCCTCGCAAATCGCACCGTTTTCCGCTTCGCGAATGCGCTGAACCACCACTTGCTTGGCGGTTTGAGCCGCAATGCGTCCAAACTGGCGGGGTGTTACCTCCACCTCCACCAGATCGCCCACCTGATAATGGGGACGGATGGCGCGGGCAGATTCCAGGCTGATCTGAAGCTGATCATCCGTCACCTGCTCCACCACGGTTTTGCAGGCCACGACCTCCACCTCACCGGTATTGCGGTCCACATTGACCCGCACGTTGCTGGCGTTCATATAATTGCGCTTATAAGCAGAGACCAGGGCGGCTTCAATGGCGGAAAACAACACTTCTTTTTTTATCCGGCGCTCCTTGGACAGGCTTTCCAGCGCCTCGATGAATTCTGATTTCTCCGGCTTGCTGGCGTTATTTTTGATGCTTTTCATTTGCAGGCACTCCTCCCAATTCTAATCTGCGCCAATGCGCTCAGAGCCCTGCGTCGCCGTCCGGGGGCTCGATCTCATCTTCCAAATCGCTTTCCTCGAATTCAATGAGCGGCTTCACCAAAGCGGTCTTTTTTTGCTCAAACCGCTTCTCGCCCGCTTCGGTGAGAATGACCACTTCTCCATTCACCAGACCGGCCAATTGGCCCACAAAGCGCTTGGCGCCCTCCACTGGCCGGTATAGATGCACCTCAACCATTTCACCCGAAAAGCGCTCAAAATCAGCCGGCCTTTTCAGCGGCCGGTCGGCGCCCGGCGAGGAAACCTCCATATAATCATAATCCACTTTTTCCATTAGCGGCTGTATGCGTCGGTGATAGGTCTCGCAATCATCAATGGAAACGCCGCCCGCCTTATCTATAAAAAAGCGCAAAAAGCGGCCGGTGTTTTCCTTCACCAGCTCAACGTCTATCAATTCCAGCCCCAATTCCTCCGCAAGCCGTAACGCAACCGGCATCACTTGGCCGGCAAGCGCTGTCTGCTTCGCCAAACACAGTCCACCCTTCAAATATTGCGGCGCCAGAGCGCCCGGATCTGCCTTTCATTTCCAGCAGATAGTTTCAAACAGTCTGATTATACCACAGTCCCCAAAAGAATACAACCTTGAATTGAGCCCCAGCCCGGCCCATAGGCAGAATCTTTACCCAACGCGCGATGGTTTTATGCCTACGTTGCAACAAAACCTTTGAAAAAACGTCAAATATAGCAAATACCCGGTGGAACAGACGAAAAACGCTTTACATGTCTACCCCAACAATACTATAATGAAGTTGGGGATAATCGGGTAGGGATATTCGGGCGTTCGGGCCCATGACCCACAGGAGGTACCTTACATCATGCGCATTCATCGCTTTACGGCGCTCTTGCTTATGGTTGCGCTTTGCGTAGCCGCAAGTATCCCCGCCCTGGCCCAAGAAACGGCTTCGGGCCCCATTGCCCTGAATTACGCCAATTTGGGGGTATTGATTGACTCCTCGGGCAAAGAACTGACTCAACGGGGGGATTATCTGCTCATCACTTCCCTGAATGACAGATACAATACGGAATCTGAGGATTCCACCAATGCATCGTCCGCCGCTGCGTATTCCCTGTTTGCCGCCATTCCGGCGAACGAAAACCCGGATATGCACTATGCGCTCATGGATCAAAACGGCAATCTGCTCACAGAGGATATCTACGATCTGATTTCCGTGCTGGATGCAGACCATCTTTTATTCATTCAGGACGGACTCATGGGCGTCATGGATTTACGCGGCCAGGTGGTGGTTAACGCCGAATACACGCATCTCATCAGCAATGGGGCGGGCGGATATCTGGCCCTGCGCACCGATCCTTACAACGAGGAGCCAGACGGCGTCTACTATATCGACGTGAATGGCCGGGAGAGCGCCACCGGCGTCAAAGTCAGCTATCCGTTTTACTTTTTTTCCGATGGCTTATGCTCCGCAGTTTCATCGGACGGAAAATACGGCTATTTGGGCACGGACGGACATTGGGCCATTCCGCCCCAGTTTACCTTTGCGGGCGATTTTATCTCGGGCGGCGCGGTGACCAGCCTCTCCTCGGGAAGCGGGGTCATCGACACTTCGGGCAACTGGATGATCTCGCCCAAATACAAATGGATCGACCGGGTGGATACGGCCATGCTGGCCGCCCAGGACGACAATCTGACTTTGATGAAGGCGGACGGCACAGCGCTGACCAGTTATCAGGTGGCCGACACAACCGGCAGCTATCTTTGCAACGACCGCTATGCGGTAATCGCCATGGAAGCGGAAAGTTTGCTGGTGGACGTGACCAGCGGGAAAACATTGCTCAGTCAAGATCCCGGAACCCTTTACAACGTCTGGGATACCCCGGCGGACAGGGTGATCGTGGACGGGGGCGATTACGGCGAAAAATGCGTCTACCTATATTCCACCGCAGGCGAGCAGGTGGCCGGCCCCTATCAGGAGCTCATCCCGCTGGGCAACAACAACGGGACGGACTGTTTCCGGTTCGCGGAATTTACCACTTCCCCTTCAGAGGACGGGAGCTATCTGATAACCGACGATTCGAGCTATCGCGCGGGTATTGTGGATCGGGACGGCAATGTGATTCTGCCCGCTGAATATACCTTATTATATCAGCTGGAGGACAACCGATTTTGGGCAGAAACCGGCGAACAGGCCGGCGTCATCGATCTGAGCGGCCAATGGATCGTTCAATTCGCTCAAGAGGCGCTCACCGAACAGCCAGCCGGGGAATAAGCCATTCCGGCGGGTTCTGCCGCCTTGAATCGGAGGTTCTGTCCATGGAATTGCGGGTTCTGCGCTATTTCTTGACCGTGGCCCGGGAGGGTAACATCACCCGTGCCGCGGAGATCCTTCACATGACTCAGCCCACCCTCAGCCGTCAGCTTGCCCAATTGGAGGACGAATTAAACGCACAGCTGCTCATTCGCGGCAAGCGCCACATCACCCTGACCGAGGAGGGCATGCGCCTGCGCCGGCGCGCCGAGGAAATCGTCGAGCTGGCCGATCGAACCGAGCAGGAATTTGCCCTTCCGCATGAAGTTCTTTCCGGCAATATTTCCATTGGCAGCGGCGAGGCCTCCTGTTCCGAGGTATTGGCCGAACTCATTCTCTCCTTTCGCGAACTGCACCCCATGGTTTCTTTCGATCTTTACAGCGGCAACGCCGACCTGTTGAAGGAGCGGTTGGATAAGGGCTTGATCGATATCGCGCTGCTCATGGAACCGGTGGACGTGGTCCGATACGACTATTTGCGGCTAAACCATGAGGAAAAATGGGGCGCGCTGATGCGGGCGGACGACCCGCGGGCCCAATCCGCCTGTATTTCCCGGGACGAGCTGGTAACCGCTCCCCTGATGCTCAGCCGCCGGCTGCTGGTTCAGCAGGAAATCGCCAGTTGGCTGGGGGCGGAGGCCGATACCTTGCAGGTTGTGTCCACCCATAACCTCATCGCCAACGCGGCGCGCCTGGTGGAGCGGGGCATGGGATTGGCTATCACGGTGGAGGGCGCGGTTTCCCTGTATGACCCCAAGCGTTTCTGCTTTCGGCCAATTTTTCCGCCGATGATTACCCGCTCTGTGATGGTATGGAAAAAATATCAGAGCTTTAATCCGGCCACCACCGCATTTTTGGAGCACATTCGGCGCAGCCTGCAAGCAGGCGAAGAACAGAAATAGAAAGCGCGGGCAATCCCATGAGGATTGCCCGCCTCAGGCTGTCAAAAAACCTAATTCATTACTCTAAGGATGCATGAAGGGGCCGGGGCCCCTTCACATCTTCGCCCCGGCCTCGGCGTTCGCCAGGCCGGGGTTCCGGTTCGCAAACTCTGTTTGCGAACCTCCAGCCGCGCAGAGCGCGGCCTTCGAAATCCGCAGCGGCGGCATGTACGCAGCAAGGTTGGAAGCCCTTTGGGCTTCCAAGTCGGCTTCGCCGACCGCGGACGGCAAAATCG
>DVJW01000123.1 GCA_018716505.1 Candidatus Faecaligallichristensenella faecipullorum
AATACTCTGATTTCAGGCAGTTTTCCGATTCAGAGGTTCAAGCTTTTGTCTACAAGATGAACCGCCGTCCCAGAAAGTGTCTTGGTTGGCGTTTCCCCATCGACTGTTGCACTTGACTTGACTTTTCACCAATTTCATTTTTTCGAAGGGTGTTGACTTTGTCAACACCCAGACCCGCTGGGGATGAAATTCCCCGGCGGGTTTTTTAAATGGGACGGCGGGTTGATCGAAGGCGGAGCGCGAATATCGGGTTGGATGTGGGGGATTGGCTATGAATCAGGGAGCGGTTGCCATTGTCACCGGGGCAAGCGGCGGATTTGGCCGGGAGTTTGTGAAATTGCTTTTGAGACAGGCGGATGTTTCGGAGGTGTGGGCCATCGCCCGGGATGAGGGCAAGCTAAAGCGGCTTGCCTCTGAATCCGAGGGCAAGGTGCGCATTTTCTCCATGGATTTGTCCGACCGAACCTGCTTCGCGGAAATCGAGCGGCAGTTAAAGCAGAGCCGTTTGCCCGTCAAATATCTGATCAACAACGCGGGCTTTGCGAAGTTCTGCTCCTATGGCGATCTAAGCGTCGGCGAATCGCTGAATATGATTGATTTGAATGTGGGCGCGGTGGTGGCCCTGGGTCTGACCTGCATCCCTTACATGGCAAAGGGCGGTTATGCTGTATGTGAAGTTTTCCCATCTGCTCTCCAAGCGGACGCCCCAAAGGCTGATGATGAAGATTTGGCTTGCGCAGCAGGGCATCAAAGCGGAATAAGCCTGGTTTAGGCTGGGGCGGTGATTCTTGATGAGAATCGCCGCCCTTTTGTTGTGACGGATAATATCCCCCGATATTATATTGACAAATGTATCGGCGAAAAGTATCATAGAAATAGACTGCAATGGAGGAGGCGGCGGGCTTGAATGAGGATGAATTGACCGGTTTGGGCGGCCATGACGCGCTGGACGATGCGCTGGAAGACGCGCTGCGCGCCGGTGAGGAAGGGTTGAGCCCGGTTTCGCTGGTGGTCATGGACGTGGACAAGCTGGGCCGGATCAACGAGACTTTTGGCCGGGAAATGGGCGACGAGGCGCTCAGGCGGCTCTCCGGCCTGTTTAAGGCCCATTTTGAACCCCATGGCCAGGTTTTTCGGGATGCGGCGGACCGGTTTGCCGCGGTTTTGGGCGGCGTTTCCAAGGAACAGGCGTTTTTGATCGCGGAGAAATGCCGCGAGGCGGTGGAAGGGGCGGAAGCCCTCTCCATAAAGGAACAGGCCGGCCCGGCCCTGCCCAGCTTTTCGGCCGGGGTTTCCAACTGTCCGGACGACGGGGCCAAGCAAGGCGAATTGACCCGCAAGGCTCAGGGCGCGCTGTACCGGGCCAAGCTGGGCGGGGGCAACCGCATCTGTTTGGCCAAGGAGGATAAAATGGTCACCAAGACCTCCCATTATACCACCGAACAGCTTCAAATGCTCTCGCTGCTCTCCAGGCGCGAGGGGCTGGGCGAGGCGGTGCTGCTGAGAGAAGCCCTGGACGATTTAATTAAAAAATATGACTGACGGAGGAATCAACATGGTTTCAAGCGCTCCCAAATCCGACGTAAGAAAGACCAGCGGACTCATGAGGCGGTTCGCGCCCTATTTTAAGCCCTATGTGGGCGTGCTGTGCCTGGATCTGTTCTGCGCCGCGCTGACCACGCTGTGCGAATTGATCCTGCCCCTGATCGTGCGCTACATCACCGATAAGGGCATGAGCGATATGACCGCCCTCACCGTGCAGGTGATCCTGGGCCTGGGCGCCTTGTATCTGGTGCTTCGGGTCATCGACACCGCGGCCAACTATTATATGGCGTCCATCGGCCATGTCATGGGCTCGCGCATCGAGACCGACATGCGCCGCGATTTGTTTGAACATCTGCAACGGCTGCCCTACGCCTATTATGACGAGACCAAAATCGGCCAGATCATGGCGCGCATCACCAGCGACCTGTTCGACGTGACCGAGTTCGCCCATCATTGCCCGGAGGAATTCTTTATCGCGGGCATCAAGATTGTGGCCTCCTTCGCGATTTTGGGCTCCATGAACATCTGGCTGACCGTGATTATCTTCGCGATTTTGCCGGTTATGCTGGTTTGCTCCAGCTATTTCAACACCCGCATGCGCCGGGCCTTTAAGGATTCCCGCTTTCAGATCGGCGAGCTCAACGCCCAGGTGGAGGACAGCCTGCTGGGCGTGCGGGTGGTCAAGTCCTTTGCCAACGAGCCCATTGAGGAAAAGAAGTTTGAAGAGGGCAATCAGGCCTTTTTGAAGATCAAAAAGCGCATGTACCGCTATATGGCCGGCTTCCAGTCCACCACCCGGATGTTCGACGGGCTGATGTATATCGTGGTGGTGGTGGTGGGCGCGCTGTTCATGATCAACGGACAGATTTCCCCGGCCGATCTGGTGGCCTACCTGCTGTATGTGACCACGCTGTTGACCTCCATCCGGCGCATTGTGGAATTCACCGAACAGTTCCAGCGGGGCATGACCGGCATCGAGCGGTTTATCGAGATCATGGATCAGCCGGTCACCATCCACGACGAGCCGGGCGCCAAGCCCCTCCAAAACGTCAGGGGCGATATCGACTTTGAACACACCAGCTTTGCCTATGGCGACAGCAAGGAAGAGGTGCTCAGCGATATCAACCTGCACGTCAAGGCCGGTTCCAACATCGCGCTGGTGGGCCCCTCGGGGGGCGGAAAGACCACCTTGTGCAATCTGATCCCCAGGTTTTACGATGTGACCTCGGGCCGTATACTGATTGATGGCCAGGATATCCGCAGCGTGACCCTCAAATCCCTGCGCAGCCAAATCGGGGTGGTGCAGCAGGACGTCTATCTGTTCTCGGGCACGGTGTACCAGAATATCGAGTATGGCCGGCCGGGCGCCACCAGGGAGCAGGTCATCGAGGCGGCCAAGCTGGCCGGGGCCCATGAGTTTATCACCCAGCTCAAGGACGGATACGACACCTATGTGGGCGAGCGGGGCGTCAAGCTTTCGGGCGGCCAGAAGCAGCGCATCTCCATTGCCCGGGTGTTCTTGAAAAATCCGCCCATCCTGATCCTGGACGAGGCCACCTCGGCCCTGGACAACGAGAGCGAGCTTTTGGTGCAAAGATCGCTGGAAAAGCTGGCCAAGGGCCGCACCACCTTCACCATCGCCCACCGGCTGACCACCATCCACAACGCGGACACGATTTTGGTGCTCACCGACAAGGGCATCGAGGAACAGGGCAGCCATCAGCAACTTATGGACAAAAAGGGGATCTACTACGGCCTGTACCGCCTGTATTCGGAACACAGCGCGTAGTATCGGGAGATCCGGAAAGGAAAGCCTATGGAAGATATTTATCAAAAGCCCTTGGATATTCGCACCTCGGAGACCGATTTTACCGGCTGTATGCGCCCGGGCGCGCTGCTCACCGCCTTTCAGGAGGCGGCCGAGCATCATGCCATGCGGCTGGGCTGCGGCTTTGAGGTCATGATGGAGCGCAAAGAGGCCTGGGTGCTCACCCGGCTTCAGATGGAGGTCAGGCGCTATCCGCGCATGGGCGAGCAGGTAAGCTTGAGCACCTGGCCGGCCGCCAGCCGCAGGGGCCTGTTCCCCCGCTATTATACCGTAACCGACGCCCAAGGCGGCATGCTGGCCATGGCCTCGTCCCTTTGGGTGGTGCTGGATTTGAACACCCGGCGCATGACCGCGCCCGGAGAAATCGCGGATATGATGCCCGATAACAGCGCCATCACCCCGCCGCTGGCCCTTCCGGGCGGGGTCAGGCGGATAGAGGGCGGGGAAGCGGTGAGCTTTAAAGAGCCGGCCTATTCGGATCTGGATGTCAATGGCCATGTGAACAACACCCGGTATGTGGATTGGCTTTGCGACGCCCTGGGCATTCAGGAGCAGCGCACCGCCGCTTTGGGCTCGCTGCTCATTGGGTACAGCAAGGAGGTGCGCCCGGGCCAGCGCCTGTGCCTGCGCTTGAACCGGCACGAAAATCAGTTCAGTTTCCTGGGGGAAGAGGAAGGAAAGATTCATTTTGAATGCCGGGGCGCGCTGATCGACAGGATTTAGCGGCGTTTACAACGGGCAAAAGCGGCGGGTTCCCGCCGGTAAGAAGGAGAGGAATGCGGGCCATGGGTATGTTGGGGAAAATGTTTTCGGTGGAACGAATGCTGCCCACAGAACATATTCGCGGGGAGATTCCCGCCAGCGCACAGGCGTATCGGGACGTGTGGCACATCGCTGGGCCGTCGGTTTTGGAAATGGTGGCCCAATCGCTGATCAGCTCGGCGGACACCATGATGGTGGGCACCCTGGGGTCGGCGGCCATTGCGGCCGTTGGCCTGACCAACCAGCCGCGCATGTTGATGCTGGCCATATTCTTTGCCATGAACACCGGGGTCACGGCCATCGTGGCCCGCAGAAAGGGCGAGGACCGGCCCGAGGAGGCCAACCGCACCCTGCGCAATGCCCTGGTTCTGATCCTGGGGCTGACCGCCGTGGTCATGACTTTGGCCCTGGCCTTTTCCAGGGAACTCATGCTGCTGGCCGGAGCCAAACCCGATACCATCGACGACGCGGAGATCTACTTCCGCATCCTGGCCTGGGCGCTGCCCATCAATGTGCTGACCATGTGCATCAACGCCGCCCAGCGCGGGGTGGGCAATACCCGAATCACCATGATCGTCAACATTACCTCCAACCTGGTCAATGTGGTGTTTAACTACCTGCTGATCGGGGGCAACTTGGGCTTTCCCAGGCTGGGGGTGGCGGGCGCGGCCCTGGCCACGGCCATCGGCTTTACGGTGGCGCTGATTTTGACGTTGATCTCCATTTTGGGCCACAACAAAAACAACGGCTTTTTGCGGCTCAGCTTCAAAGAGGATTGGCGGCCGCATTCCGATACCATGCGGGCCATCACCAAGGTGGGCGGCAACGCCATGATCGAGCAGGTGGCCATGCGCTTTGGATTTTTCGCCTATGCCCGCATTGTGGCCGATTTGGGCACCGACGCCTTTGCCGCCCATCAGGTGTGCATGCAGTTTTTGAACATCACCTTCACGGTGGGCGACGGCATCGGCATCGCGGGCACCGCTCTGGTGGGTCAAATGCTGGGGGAAAAGCGGCCCGACCTTTCCATGATGTACGGCAAGGTGAGCCAGCGCATGGCCCTGGCGGCTTCGCTGACCTTGCTGTCGTTCCTGATTATCTTCAGGACCCCGCTGGTCTCGCTGTTTATCAACGGCGCCAAGGACCCCCATGTGTTGGCCTTGGCCAGCCAGGTCATGATCATGGTGGCGCTGTTTCAGCCCTTCCAGACCTCCTCGGTGGTGATCTCGGGCTGTCTGCGCGGGGCCGGGGACAACCGGTTTGTGGCCGTGGTGATGCTGATCTGTGTGACCTTCCTCCGCCCCTTGCTCAGCTTGGCGGCCATTCATGTGCTGCATTTGGGGCTCATGGGCGCCTGGGCGGCCAGCCTGGTGGATATGAGCGTGCGCATGATCTGCGTGTACAAACGGTTCAGCAGCGCAAAATGGTTTGATATCAAGGTTTAAGAAAATCAAAAGGCGGAGCCCATGTCTCCTCAAGGGGAGAATGCGGCTCCGCTTTGTTTGGTTATGAAAGGCCATCCGGCCTGGGCGGAAGGGGTTCGGGCGTTGGAGTGGACGCAGGAGTTGGCTCCGGGGAGGGCCTGGGGGTGGGAATGGTGGTGGTTTTGACAAAGGGCCCCATTTCGTTGGGCGGGAAGCCGAACATCTCGTTGAGGGTCACCAGCTTGTATCCCTTTTTTACCACGGCCGGAATGAATTTCTTGAGGTTCTTTAAATCCTTGTCCGTGGTATGGAACAGCACCACCGACCCCTTGTCGATGAGCTTTAAGGTCTTCTTATAGTCCCGGGTCCCGCTCACCGACCAGATGGCCACCCCCTTGTAGCCGCGCTCGGCCAGCATCCGGTGGGTGCGCTTGTCGTAGCGGGTGCTGCCGCCCATGGGGCGCAAAAAGTGCATCTGATAGTCCACCCGCAGCGCGCGGTTGACCTCCTGATTCTGGCGGTCGATTTCATAGGCCATGGCCTCGTCCGAGAGCGGGGAGAGCTCCACATGGTCGTAGGTATGGTTTTCAATCTCATGCCCGCTGGCAATGGCGCGCTTCCAAAGCTCGGGATTCTTTCGGACGTTTTTGCCGATGGGGAAAAAGGTGAGCTTGGCGCCGTATTTGTCGGCCAAATCCAGGATGGATTCCAAATTGTCCTGCTGATAGCAATCGTCTATGGTCACGCAGAGCAGTTTTTCCTCGGGCCGTCCCCCGTGAAAGGCGGGCAGCGCCACCCCGGGCTTGGGCGTGGGCCGCCAGACGGCGGGGTCGGCTGTGGCCGAAGGGGCGGCCGAAGGGGTGGCCGAAGGGGTGGGTGAGGGCATGGCCGAGGGGGTCATGGCCGGTTCCGCGGCGGGGGCCGGGGTCTGAAGCTCGGGCGGCGGCGTCAATGGAGGCGGTGAAGCGGCGTCCGGCCGGTTGGAAGTCAGATGGGCAATTCCCCATGCGCTGAGGCCAATCAACACCGCGCAGCCCACCAAAGTATATAGCCTGCCGGTCACGCGAAAGCGCTTGCGGCGTCTTCTTCTGTATCGGTTTGCCATGGTAAAGCCTCCGAAATTCTATCCAAATTTAATAATTGTGGTTTGTTTAAGGCTATTGTACGGGTTTTTTCGGGGAAAGTCAATTCATTATAGGCATTCTCCCCGCACAACCGGGGCGTTTTTTGGGCGCGAATCCGCCCTTTACAGCGAATTTCATTGACATCCATTTTCGGGCGCGCTATAATACAGTTTGTATAGAGAAAGGCAATGACGGGGATGAGTAGCGGCCATTGCGCGCAAAGAGAGCCGGCGGTTGGTGTAAGCCGGCGGCGCGTGGAGAGCGAACGCCACCCCATCAGCCCCGCGGCGAAAATCCTCAATTTGGGGAGGTAAGCGGCGGCGCGTCCCGGCGTTATGGGTTTGAGGGGATTTTTCCGTGCCGTATGGAAAAGTCAATCAGGGTGGTACCGCGAACGCGTCTTTTCGTCCTTGAACGGGAAAGGCGCTTTTTTTATTGGACATTGTAAAAGGAGAGAAGAGCATGAACATTACTTCGGCCAAAGAGCTGCGCGCGCTGTTTTTGAAGTTTTTTGAGGAAAAGGGCCACGCCGTGATCCCCAGCGCCTCGGTCATCCCGGAAAACGACCCCACGGTGCTGTTCACCACCGCGGGCATGCATCCGTTGGTGCCCTATCTGATGGGCGCCAGGCACCCCATGGGTACGCGCCTCACCGACGTGCAAAAGTGCATCCGCACCGGCGACATCGACGAGGTGGGCGATGCCAGCCACTGCACCTTCTTTGAAATGCTGGGCAACTGGTCGCTGGGCGACTATTTTAAGCGGGAGGCCATTTCCTGGAGCTGGGAATTCTTGACCAGCCCGGACTGGCTGGGCCTGGACAAGGACCGGTTGGCGTTCTCGGTGTTCGCCGGGGATGAAAACGCCCCCCGGGATGAGGAAGCCGCCAACCTGTGGCGCGAGATGGGCGTGAAGGACGATCACATCTTTTACCTGCCCAAGAAGAACAACTGGTGGGGCCCGGCGGGCATGAGCGGCCCCTGCGGCCCGGATACCGAGATGTTCATCATCACCGACAAGGAGCCCTGCGGCCCGGATTGCTCCCCGGCCTGCGACTGCGGCCGTTATCTGGAAATCTGGAACGACGTATTCATGCAGTATGACAAGCAGGCCGACGGCAGCTTCCTGCCCCTGAAGCAAAAGAACGTGGATACCGGCATGGGCCTGGAGCGCACCATCGGGGTGCTCACCGGGGCCAAGTCGGTGTATGAGACCGACCTGTTCAGCGATATCCTGGCCAAAATCGCCGAACTCACCGGCAAGAAATACGGAGAAGACGAGGAGACCACCCGCTCCTTCCGCATCATCGCCGACCACCTGCGCACCGCCACCATCATCCTGGGCGACGTGAAGGGCGTGACCCCCTCCAATGTGGACCAGGGCTATGTGCTGAGAAGACTGATCCGCCGCGCGGTGCGCCATGGCATGAAGATCGGCCTGCCCGAGAACGCCACGGCCGATATTGCCGAGGTCATCGTGAACCAGTATAAGGATGTCTATCCCGAGATCAAGGAGCGCGAGGCCCATGTGCTGGAGCAGCTGCGCCTGGAAGAGGGAAGGTTCCAGCGCACCCTGAAGCAGGGCATGCGCGAGTTTGAAAAGCTGGTGAGCCGCCTGGGCGAAAACAGCCAGATCGACGGCGCTTCGGCCTTCAAGCTGTATGATACCTATGGCTTCCCGGTGGAAATTACCATGGAAATGGCCAAGGAGCGGGGCCTGACCGTGGACGAGGCCGGCTTTGAGGAGCGCTTTAAGCAGCATCAGGCCACCTCCCACGCGGGCGCTGAACAGCGCTTCAAGGGCGGGCTGGCCGACCACAGCGTGGAGACCGCCAGGCTGCACACCGCCACCCACCTGCTGCACGCGGCCCTGCGCAAGGTGCTGGGCGACGAGGTGACCCAGAAGGGCTCCAACATCACGGCCGAGCGGCTGCGGTTCGACTTCTCCTTCTCCCGCAAGATGACCAAGGAGGAGATCGCCCAGGTGGAACAGCTGGTCAACGAGGCCATTCAGGCCGGGGCCGAGATCACCTGCGAGGAGATGACCGTGGACGAAGCCAAGGCCCAGGGCGCCATCGGCCTGTTCGAGAGCAAGTATGGCGAGCGGGTCAAGGTGTATACCATGGGGCCGTTCTCCAAGGAGATCTGCGGCGGCCCCCACGCGGGCAACACCGCGGAGCTCAAGTCCTTTAAGATCAAGAAAGAAGAGAGCTCGTCCGCGGGCGTGCGCCGCATCAAGGCGGTTATCGGTCAATAAGGTAAAAAAGTGGGCCCGTCCCGGCGCTGCGCCGGGGCGGGCCTTTTGGGTATAGGTTTTTGATTTGGATGGATTTTCCCTTTGAAAAAGGAATCGAAATTCCCCTGGCGGGGCGCAAGTTTTATGGAGGGGCCAGGGGGAGGGTGAATCCCTTTTTCAAAGGGAAGCGAAAATTGCCCAGAGTGGGCGGCAAAAAGTGGAGGGATTAGGGGGAGTTCCGTATCCTCCCCCTTAAATCCCTCCACCCCTCCCATAACCCCCTTCAAACGGCCGCTGTGGGGGCTTGCCGCCCCCGGCGCGGGGCCACCCCCGCAACGCTCCGCTAAAGGTTGGCTGAATTTGCCCGCTAAACGCGGCAAAACAGAAGAAACGGCCCTAATTCAGCGAACTTTGCGCTTCGATCAGGGTCTTATCCTT
>DVJW01000124.1 GCA_018716505.1 Candidatus Faecaligallichristensenella faecipullorum
TATCGGTTGCTTTGAAAAGAGGAACAAATGCTAAGTCAACCCGAAGAAAAAAATAGTATATGGTTTCGGGTTTGGAAGGCATAAAATAGGCACTTGTGCATTCCTGTTATCGGGAAGGATTGAATAGCCCCCATTGTGCGGTATATGTTCATTGAATAACGTTTATGGTGGGATACGATACCTTGCGCCGGTATGTAAAGCCCATCCATGCAAAGATTGTCCAGATTGCGCATCAGGCGGGATTGCCGGTAATCCTGCATTCGTGCGGTTCACTGGGGCCGCTTTTGGATGAATGGATTGACGAGGTGGGGGTGGACGCCAAACACTCCTTTGAAGACGGCATCCTGCCGGTGGCCCAGGCCTATCAACAATGCTGGCCGCGCGCGGCTATTTTGGGCGGATATGACCTGAACCGTCTTTGCCATGATACCCCAAAAGAGGTTTATGCCCATTGCCGCGAATTGATTGAGATGGGACGGCAGGGCGGATATGCGCTGGGCTCCGGGAATTCGATTCCCGACTATGTGCCGGCGGATAACTATTTGGCCATGTTGAATGCCGCACGGGATGCGCGGTTGAATCCATAATGCTTTTGATTGCTTTAGGAGGGATAAATTATGTCTGCTTTTCCGATCGGGGTTATTTTGGAATCCTTTCAAAAGGATGAAAACGAATCCATGCGGCTTGCGCAACAGCTGGGCGTACAGGGGGTGCAAATCTATGCCGCACCCGGAAAACTGTTTGGTCAACAGATGGATGTCAAAGCGCGGCGTGAGTTCCTGCAAAAGCTGCGCGACCATGGCTTAACCATTTCGGCGCTATGCGGCGATCTTGGCTACGGTTTTGGGGACGAGCAGGCCAACCTGCGGCTGGTCGAGGCTTCCAAACAGATTCTGGATATGGCGTTGGAACTGGACTGCAATGTGGTAACCACTCACATCGGCGTGGTTCCTTCGGATATGCATCACCCCCGCTATGCCATTATGCAGCAGGCTTGCGGAGAACTGGCCCGGTATGCCGACCGGATGAAGGCGCATTTTGCCGTAGAAACCGGTCCTGAACCCGCGGCGGTGCTGAAACAGTTTTTGGATTCGCTGGGTTCCCGCGGGGTGGCGGTAAACCTGGATCCGGCCAATCTGGTGATGGTGGCGGGAGACGACCCGGTGCAGGCGGTTCATACATTAAAGGATTACATCGTTCATACCCATGCAAAAGACGGACGCCAGCTTCAAGCGCGTGACCCGGAACAGATTTACGGGTTAACGCCTGGCGATTCGCTGGTGACGGGCCCTTCGTTTATCGAGCTACCGTTGGGCCAGGGCGATGTGCCCTTTGCCGCCTATATGGAAGCGCTTGAGCAGATAGGCTATCAGGGCTATTTGACCATTGAACGCGAAGTCGGCGACGATCCCGTGGGGGATATTCAAAAAGCGGTGGAATTTTTGCGCAGCCATATGAGCTGACGGGAGGTGAAGATATGTCTGCATTTTTGAGCCATCCGGTGGATTTTGAGCGCCATAATCAGGAGGTAAGGCAGGTTTGGTCCAGCTTTGAGGCGGGAAAACCTGTGCGCGTGCCGCTGAGTATCGTGGGCTCTATCACCAATTATTTCGCCAACCCAGAGCTCAATACCCACCACTTTAGCTATGAGCAATTTTTTACCGATCCCGAAGTGCAAATCCAAGCGCAACTGGAGTACCAATACTGGCAGCGCCATCATATCCTGTGCGACCATGAAATGGGCTTGCCCGATCACTGGCAATTGAATGTGGACTTCCAAAACTCCTACGACGCCTCGTGGTGTGGTTGCCCGCTCCAATATATGGATCGCCAGTTGCCCGATACCCTGCCCATATTGGCCCAGGACAAAAACCGCCTGGATGATTTCCCCGACCTTCTTCCCGTGGACGGCGGTTTAATCGGCCGGGGCATTGAATTTTATGAGTATATGGTGGACTATTGCAAGACGCATGAGTTTCATGGCCGGCCGATCCTGCCGCCTCAGCGCTACTTGGGTGAAGGTACCGACGGCGTGCTGGATCTGGCCTATAAGCTGCGCGGCGCCGAAAACATTTTGCTGGATATGTATGAGGATGAGGACTATTATCGCCGCCTGATGGAGTATCTGACCCGCAATCTGATTCACCGCATGCGCGCGCTGCGGGAAAAACGGTGGGCGGAGCGTCCGGACAGTGAGGATTGCGGCATCATGCGATCGCCCTCCTTTGGATTCGCGGACGATGCCATAACCATGATTTCCGCGCAGGCCTACCGAGAATTTGTGTATCCCTATCATCGTCAGCTGGTGGATGCGTTCAGTGACGGCGAAGGCTGTTCTATTCATTTGTGCGGTGCGAACATGCAACATTTTGAACAATTGCACCGGCTTCTGAACGTAAACAGCTTTGATACCGGGTTTCCCATTGATTTGGGGAAGATGCGCAGGCAGGTGGGGCCTCAATCCATTATCCGAGGCGGCCCTACGGTGATGCTGCTCAGGAATGGCCCTGTTCAAGCCATCGCGGAAGAAGCGCGGCGCATTTTAAACAGTGGCGTGGCGGACAGCGGGCGCTTTATCATGATTGCCGCCAATAATCTGGCTCCGCTTACCCCTGTTGAACATATTGAAGCCTTGTATAAAGCGGTGCGTTCCATGGGGATATATCCCTTGGAAAAGCGCCAATGAAGGCGCGAAAAATGTTTCCGCATGCTTATGGGCAAGGATCGATTATCCACAGCGAAGGGCATGTCTTCCATTATCCGTGAAGGAGAGGCTCCTGAAGCGGATGGGGGACAGGATCACGCCGGGGGAGCATCATAAAAGGCGTTTAGCCGTCCGGGTGCGTTCATAAATGGCGCAGGACGGCTAAGCGCCTTTGTACGTTACACAAAAGAAAACTTTTTAGGCAGCCGGTTGTATGCGGTGTACGCTTCTGCTATAATGAAGACACCCCAATTTGTTTTCTGAGGATTTAACCGGCTAAAAATGCTTTTTTCAGGGAATCGGAGCGTATACCAGGTCGATTTTGTTTATATGTTATATAGGGAATACAGGGAGACGATTTTCTCGCTCTGCTTTGGTGGGCATGAGCGTGCCTTATTTTCAATTCATTCCCATTGAGATTACCCAAAAGATGGCTATGAAAGGCTGTTTCGAATAGGAGAAGGTAGGATGGACTTTTGTGAGACGACAAAGGAACTTTGGCATATCTATTTTTCAGGCGAACAACAGGACTTATGGGCCGCGTTGAAATGGCTGGCTCCGGATTGCGTAATCATAGGGACGGGCGCTCATGAATTTTACACCAAAGTGGAGGACTTTGCGCGGGCGTTGAATGAGGAGATCGCTGAGCGCAAGGACATTGCTTTCCAGTTTAAAGACCTTTGGTGCCGGCAAAAGGCGCTGGGAGAGGACGCATGTCTGGTATATGGCGCTGTCCGTATTTGGTGGGAAAGCGACGATAAGAGCATTTTTATCGATATGGATAGCCGGTTTTCCGTGGTGTATCAGCGCATCATGGGAGAATGGAAAATTGTGCTGATGCACCAATCCGTACCCAATCGGGAGCAGGCCGACGGAGAATATTACCCCAAGGCGTTGAGTGAACAGTTAAGAAAAGCGCAGGATGCCGCCAATGAGTTTGCCAAGCTGGCGGAACAGGACGGATTGACGGGTTTAAGCAATTATGCGATGTTCCAAAAGCGTTGGCAGGATTGGCAGGATAAGGACAGCTGGCTGTTTATGATGGATTTGGATGACTTTAAAAGCATCAACGATACCTACGGCCATATGGAGGGCAATCGCGTTTTGCAGGAGGTCGCCGCGGTGCTCAGCACCGTTACACGCAGCGAGGATGTGGTCTGCCGCATGGGGGGAGACGAGTTTCTTTTGCTTTGCGGCGGGCTGCAAGGGGAGGAAGCCGCCGCGAAGCTGGCCCGCCGGATTCTGAAAAATGTAAACGAGGGAAGCGAGAACGCCCGGCATCCGATTCGGATCTCCATAGGGGGAACCGCGGTAAGGTATGGGGAACCGGTGGAGAGCGCGATTGAGCGGGCGGATCGCGCGCTGTATGAGGTGAAAAAGACCACAAAGAACCGATTTCAGCTGCAGTAGTCTGCCTCCGAATTTGTTTGAAACACCACCCGGTAGGTGACCGAGCTGACGGAGGAAGGCGCGAGATCCGCTTCGACCTGGGCGGCTGTCAGCACCCGGACCGCCTCTTGCGCCTTTAGATCCGACGGCAGGGTCGTTTGTTCCATCTGCCCGTTGCTGAATGTGCGTTCAAGGGAGACCGCCGCGGCGTTTTCATAGTTTGAACGATACCATAGCGCCCCGTCCGCCAGATAAAGCTGGTGAACAGAGGCGGTTAGCGGATAGACTGTATCCAACAGGGGATAATCCACCGCAACTTGCTGCCAGGCGTCGCCGTCCGGATACTCCAGGCTGTATTGAACGTCCTGTTGGCCGCCATGCGCCTGGCCGGCTTCTTTTATATCTTCTTCCAGGCAGATGCGCTTTGCGCGCCCGCTTCCAATGGGGTCCAGCGCAATCCGCTCTTCGGTTCCGCCGGCATACCGGCGCACAAGGCTCAACGGCCGCGCCTGGTCGTCCCAAGCGCCGGTTTGGATGACCCAGTATTCCCCGTTGAGCAGTGCCAGATCGAACTTGTAGACGGTTATGGTGTCGGTGGAGGGAATTCGTTGTCCTGCGGCTTGGCCATCCCGTCCCAAAGTTAAGGTAACGGCCATCAGTATGGCCAATAGCCAGGTGCTGAAGGTTTTAAGCGGCATAAGCGGCCCTCCTTTTCACATTACCAGTAAACCATATCCCAATTGGTCTGCGCCGAGGCCATGGTGGACCGGCGAATGATGAGCTCATAGTCCATGCGGATGGAGACGGCGTTATTGCCGGTCCTTTCCAGGCGTTCCAGCAATTGGGTCGCCGCGGCCATCCCCATTTTGTAGATGGGCACATTGATGGTGGTCAACGATGGATTGACGATGGAGGAAATGAAGGTATTGTCAAAGCCCACAATTTTTACCTTCTCGGGAATCGGAATTTTGGCGTTGCACAGGGCGCGAATCGCGCCCACCGCCATTTGGTCGTTGGCCGCGAAGATGCCGTCGAAGGAAACGCCTGTTCTCAACATCGCCTGTACGACGTTGTAGCCGCTGGCGGCGGAGAAATCGCCGTTCACTTCCAGGGAAGGATCGTAGGGGATGCCCGCTTGGTTTAATGCCTTGCGATATCCCATGCAGCGCAAATTGTGGGAGCTGGTGGCCCGAGGCGCTTTGATGTGGAGAATTCTTCGACATCCCAACTCGATCAAATGGCTGGTGGCGGTCAGCGCGGCGTCCTCGTTGTCGATATATACCGAATCAATGCCGATGTCGCACAGGTTGTTTTCCAGGCTGACAATGGGGAAGGGCCGGCCGGTGTCCTCGCGCATAATGCGCTCATAGAAGGATTTATTTTCCGCATCCGAAAGGCCCGCGATGATGAGCCCGTCCGCCAGATTATTCTTCATCATGCGCACATACTGCTTTTCCAATTCTCCGTTATAGTTGGAGTCATAGGTGATGATGCTGTATCCGGCTTTGGAGGTTACGTTTTGAATACCCTTCAGCATGGGCGCAAAGAAAATGCAGTTCAGATCGACAACAATAACCCCTATGATAAAGGTTTTGCTGTTGCGCATGCTGCGCGCGATGGGATTGGCGACATAATCCAGATCCTTTACGGCCTGGAGCACCTTTGCGCGCAACTCATCGCTGACATTGCACCGGTTATTCAACACATTGGATACCGTAGCAATGGACACGCCGGAACGTTGTGCCACATCTCGAATGGAAATTGTATTCCTGCCCATGTGAACGCACCCCATAATTACATGATCTAAAATCGTTTTAAGAACAATGGGTCTCTTCTATCATCATATCATGAGACAAACCGGAAGTTCAACACAATTCTTGATTTTTCTGGAATAAACCCAAGCGGAAGGAGGTGGGTATCGAAAAAAATCATGCAAATTTTTCATAAAACGTTTTAATATATATAAAATGCGGGCCAGGCCCTTTACAAATGAATTTTAAGATGATATTATTAAACCACAAATCAAAAATGATATATTTAACATACTTTATGAGTATTTTTATTGCAACATGTGCAATTCGATGGCTTGAAATTTTACTTTAAAAAGGAGGGGAGTTTGCGCTGACTGGATTATTGTAAAACGTTTTTATCAAGCCTCGATAGTAGAAAACTCGATCGCAAAGGAGGAAATGTCATGAAGAAATTCCTGTCTCTGGCGCTTGTCGCGATGATGCTGCTGGCCATAGCGCCTATGGCCGGCGCTGAGGAACCCACCGAACTCTATATTTATACCATTGGCGCTTTTGATCATCCCGAAGAGATGTTTGCTGAATTCGAAGAAGCCAACAATTGCAAGATTGTGCCCGTGACCGTGCTGTCCGAAGATTGGGCGGCCTATATGTCCGTGGCCATGAATGACGGCACCCAGTTGGATGTCTTTTATATGAACGGACAGGATGTCCGCTCCTATGTCCAAAAAGGGCTTCTGGTGGATCTGACCGACCGGGTGGATTACTGGGATCGCTTCTATGAAGCTCCTCTTGCGCCTTTTACCATCGATGGTCATATCTATGCGGTGCCCTATGGCGGAGGCGGCGGAATGGTCATGACCTATAACCAGAAAATTTTGGACGAATACGGCCTGGAATTGCCCAATACCTGGGAGGAGTTGGAGGCCGCCAAAGAGGTGCTTGACCAGGCGGGCATCGCCATGTTTACCCATGAGGGCGGCGTTACCTACATGTGGCCCAGCTGGTTTTTCATGCTGCTGGGTCAGGCCACCGACGGCAAGGCCGTGGATACCACTTTCGCCACCCTGAAGGGGGAAATGAAATTCACCGACGAGCCCTATATGGAGGCCATGTCCGTGCTGGAAAAGCTGGGCAAGGAGGGCTATTTCATCAACGGCGTCAACGCCCTGGACCGTCAGGGCGCCCTGCAGTCCTTTATCAACGGAGAATCGCTCTTCTATTATAATGTAGCTTTCGCCGATACCCGGGAGGGCGGCATGGGCGACGAGTTGAAAATCACCAAGGGCCCGCTGTTCTGCGAGGCCGCCCAGGAGGGCAAGGTGTACACCACGGGTTCGGCCTCGGGCTGCCCGCTGGCGATCTATTCCGGCACCCAGAATCTTGAGTTGAGCCTGAAGCTCATTGAGTGGATGTCCGACACGGATAATGTGGTGAAATGGCTGCACGACTACACCGACGATCAATCGGTTATTGCCACCTATCTGCCCCCGCAGGTGGATTTTGTGCGGCCCGAGGATGTGACCGCTGATCCGCTGATCGATGAATTGACCGAAGCCAACGCGAATCTGGAGGTCTGGCTGGACTGGTACTGGCCCACCGATGTGACCAATACCTTTAAAGAGGTCATTCAGGCGGTTGTGGGCGGCCAGATGGACGCGGCCACCGCGCTGGAGATGGTTCAGGAGACCTTTGACAATTGTGTGCTGGACGGCTATACCTTTAGCTGATTTCTGCAGGACATGGGCGCGGGGGAAACCTCCCCCGCGTCCATGGATTCTCAATCTGGGGGGTGAACTTCATGCATCTTGCCAAGGCGCCCGGGAAAAGACGGTTCAGGCTTACCAAGCGCGTGCGCGACAATTTCAACGCCTATCTTTTTCTGCTGCCAACCCTGATCCTGTTTTGCGCGTTTACGATCTATCCTTTCTTTAATGCCTTTTATATCGCCCTGTGTCAATGGGATGGATTGACGGATATCCAGTTCATCGGCCTGGCCAACTTTAAACGGCTGTTTCAGGATAAGCGGGTTTTCGAATACCTGGGTCATAATTTGGTTTTTGGATTTTGGACCGTGCTGGGCAAAACCGTTTTAGCCTTTATCATCGCGCTGTTCCTTCGGGAAAAGTTTAAGGGAGTTACCTTTTTCACCGCCACCTTCTTCCTGCCGGTTATGATGTCCTTCGTGGCCATTGGCATGCTTTGGAAATTTATCCTGAACCCCACCTCGGGGCTGATCAACTCCATTGGCATGAAATTGGGCCTGTTTCAGATGAACAACGCCCCGGGTTGGCTGGGGGATCCCAATATGGCCATGGGCTGCATTATAATGGCCGATATTTGGAGATGGACCGGCTATCATGTTGTTATTTTCCTGGCCGGGCTTAAATCCATTCCTGACGATATGTATGAGGCCGCCATGGTGGACGGCGCAAACGACTGGCAGCAGATCATTCACATTACCATTCCGCAGATGAGGGTCATTACCCTGACCAATATGATCTTCTGCATGACCGGCGCGATTTCGGTGTTTGATCTCGTCTTTACCATGACCACGGGCGGGCCTTATAACAGCACCAAGGTCATCGCGCTGTATGTCTACGAACAGGCCTTTGGCACCAACGCGCGCACGGGCTATGCCACGGCCATCAATATCTTTTTGTTTGTCATCATCCTGTTGATTACCACGTTCATGATGAAACTGATGGACCATGCGAAAAATAATACCTGAGGGGAGGCGCGTTTTTTATGAACATCGCCACAAGAGACCGCGCCCCGAGGTTGGGCGGGGCTCACCTGCGCCATCAGTGGCCTTATTATCTGATCAGGACCGTTCTTCTTGTTGTGGGGGCCATTGTGATTATCTATCCCTTGGTCTGGATGGTCAGTTGCTCCCTGAAGTCCGAGGCGGTCATCCATAGGGATATGTATTCGATCCTTTTTCCCATCGAGGAAATTCGCTTTGACAATTATGCCTATGCCTGGGAAAAGGCCGGCATTGGCGATTCCCTGTTAAACAGCGTAAAGATCACGGGCATCAGCCTGGCCTGCATGATGCTGTTGGCCTATCTGGCCTCCTATGCGCTGGTGCGTATTCAGTTTGCCGGGCGCAGTCTGTTGATGACGGTTTTCGTCACCCTGATGCTGGTGCCCCTGGGCCAGGTGGTTATGATTCCCCAGTACCGGCTGATCAAGACCCTGGGTCTGAACGACAGCCATTTGGGCGTCATTTTGTTGTACATCAATGGCGGCATACCGTTCTCGGTTTTTCTGCTCACCAGTTTTATCAGCCGGATTCCCATAGCCTTGGATGAGGCCGCCTATATCGACGGCGCGTCCCGCTTGCGCATTACCTTCCAGATTATCTTCCCGCTTAGCCTGCCCGGCTTTGCCACGGTGATTATCTTCCAGTTCATGCAGATCTGGAACGACTATTTCACCCCCTTGATCTATCTGGTCACGCCAGCCAAGCATACCGTCACTCAGGGACTTAAGAATTTTTGCAGCGGTCCTTATGCGGGCACGGACTACCATTATCTGTTTGCGGCCCTGTGTACCGTCAGCATCCCGATTATCGTTATTTTCCTGATGTTCCAGAATCTGTTTATCAGTGGCATTACCGCGGGTTCGGTAAAGGAATAATTCATTACTTATGGGAGGCGTTTATCATGCTGGAGAAGAAGATCCGCCGGGCATATGAACAAGGGGAAGGCATTCTGCGGCTGGCGCCGGTGTTTGTGCCGCGCCCCTTTTCCCAACCCGGCCATCGCCTGAAGCTGCATCCGGACGACTACTTTGCCCTGGGCACCCGGCGCGGCGCGATTAAGGAGCGCTGGTTTTCGTCGGTGATCGCGGCCAACAACGGCCCGCTGGCCGCGCCCGACGAGGGCATGAGCTATGTGGCGCCCACCGATGATCCGGCGGACCGGTTTACCTTGCGCGATGCCGTTGAGGAGCTGGGCGCTCAGGCCATAGGGGAAGAGCTGCTCCAAAAATACGGCACCTGGCCCATGTACTCCAAGTTTTTCGATTACAGCGTGCCGCTGTTTCACCATGTGCATCTGACCTTTGACAAGGCCGCGTTGGTGAACCGCCTGGGCAAGCCCGAGTGCTATTATTATCCGCCCCAGCTCAACAATTATGAGGGCTCCATGCCGGCCACCTATTTCGGATTTTCGCCGGAAGTCACCCCCGAGGAAGTGAAGGAGCGCCTGCGGGACTATGAAAAGCGGGATATCCGGATCACCGAGCTCTCCCGGGCCTTCCGCATCGAGCTGGGCACCGGTTGGTATACCCCGGCCGGGGTCATCCATGCGCCGGGTTCCTATCTGACCTATGAACCCCAATGGAACAGCGACGTCAACTCGGTTTATGAAAACGTGGCCTCGGGCGAGGTGTACTCCAAGGATTTCCTCAATGAACATTGCCCGGAGGACAAGAAGGACGATATCGACTATATCTTTTCGCTGCTGGATTGGGAAAAGAACATTGATCCCGATTACCGCAAGCACTATTTCCGCCCGCCGGTGAATGTGGATTCCGCGCCGGATGGCTGCGTGGAAAAGTGGGTGGTGTATGCCAACGATTATGTGGGGGCCAAGGAGCTTACGGTGCTGCCCGGCCAGGAAGTGGTGATTCGGGACGGCGCGGCCTACGGGCTGATATTGACCCAGGGCCACGGCGCCTTGGGGGTGCATGACTGCGAAACGCCCACCTTGTTGCGCTTTGGCCAGTTGAGCCAGGACGAATTCTTTGTAACCGAAACCGCGGCCCGAAACGGGGTGCGCATCCGCAATACCAGCAAGGTGGAACCCTTGGTGATGCTCAAGCATTTTGGCCCCAATCATCCGGATATGCCCAGGACCAAGGCATAAAAGATGGCTGTTCTTGGAAACCCAAAATAGATATAAGGAAGGGGATTGAACATGGAAACCATCATTTTGGACGCGAAGAGCCTGAAGTTGACCTTTTCGAAGGAGAATGGCGCGCTGGTGGGCATGGAGGCCGGAGAAACCGGCTGGGTCATCCATCGCCGGGAAGAACTGGGCCTGTCCTGGCGGCTTTTGGTGCCGGTGAGCGAGGAATTGCGCGACAATCCGGTCTACGGCGAAAAGCAGACGCTGTCTTCCTGGGAGCGGACGGAGGATGGCCTCCGGTTTGTGTGGGATGGGGTGGAATCCGAACGCGCCGGCCGCCTGTCCATCAAGATTGTGGTGGAAGTGCGGGTTGAGGGGGAACAGGCCGTCTGGTATACCCGGGTGGAAAACCAGAGCCCCTATATCGTGGAGAGCGTGTACAGCCCCTATGTGGGGGATTTGACCCATCCCGAAGGCTGCGATTGGTTTAAAGGATTTATCTACAGCTACGCCACTGCCCGGGAATGGGATATTTACCCCACCTTTTCCACCCATGAGGGCGACCATTCCACCGATTTCCCCACCAAGTTTCCCCAGGGCTCGGCGGAGGCCGGCGCGCCCTGCTCTCCCTATTTCCTGATGCACGATCGGGCCCAGGGCCTGTATGTGGGCGCCAAGGCCCATACCGCGGATCTGGTGGTGTGGCATTTGGAGCTGCGCCCCGGCTATGATTCGGCCATTGACGCCCGGGTGCCCAATCAGGATGAGATTGCGGGCAAGCCCGTGCATATCCGCTTTGCGCCGGTGCATATGTGCTATCTGCAGCCCGGAGAAAGCCAGGATCTGACCCCCATCGCCCTGCAGGCCTATGTGGGCGATTGGCAGAAGGGCATTGACATTTATAAGGCGTGGCGCGATACCTGGACCTATTCCTCCGACGGCCCGGACTGGATCCGCGATCCCCATTCCTGGCTGCAGCTGCATATCAACTCCCCGGAGGACGAACTGCGCCTGCGCTTTACCGAGCTGCCCAAGGTGGCCGCCGAGTGTGCCCGGTATGGGGTAAAGGCCATTCAGCTGGTGGGCTGGAACGACGGCGGACAGGATCAGGGCAATCCTTCCCACGATCCGGATCCACGCCTGGGCACCTTTGAGGAGCTCAAGAACGCCATCGCCGAATGCCAGAAGCTGGGCGTAAAGGTGATCCTGTTTGCCAAGTTCACCTGGGCGGACCGCGCGCTGGAATGGTTCCGCAAGGAGCTCATCGACTGCGCCATCAAGGATCCCTACGGCGATTACTATCAACATCCGGGTTACGAATATCAAACGCCCGCCCAACTGTTGGATATCAACACCAAGCGCCTGATTCCCATGTGCTTTGGAAGCGAAAAGTATATGGAGGTCTGCCGGAAGGAATTCAAAAAGCTGGTGGATCTGGGCGCCGATGGCATGCTGTTCGACGAATGCCTGCACCATTCTCCGGCCCATGTCTGCTTTGACACCAGCCACGGCCATAAATACGGCTGGCCGGTCTACAAGAACGACCGCGAGTTCATCAAGATGCTGCGCAAAACCGAAGGGCTTTCCAAGGACTTCCTGTTCGCGGGCGAGGCCTGCTATGACTGGGAGATGGAGGAATATGAGCTGTCCTATTTCCGCTCCAGAAACAAGGCGCACATCCCGTGCTCCCGCTATATGCGCCCCCATGCCCAGCTGATGACCGCAGTTTCCGGATTCAACGACCGCAATATGATCAATCAGTGCCTGATGTACCGCTATGTCATCAGCTATGAACCCTATAATTTCAAGGGCTGGCTGCACGATTATCCGGATACCGTGGCCTATGGCGCCAGGATGGACGCCCTGAGAACCGAATACCGCAAGTACCTCTGGGATGGCGAATACCGCGATACCTGCGGCGCAAAGGTCATCACCCTGTCCGGGAAGGTACACCATCCCTATGCCCGCTTTGAGGCCCAGGATGGCGAAAGCGCGCTGGTGATCTGCAACTATGAGGATGCGCCCATTTGCGTTACCGCTGAATTGGAAAAGGGCTGCCTGAGCCGCTACCGCACGGTGGATGAGGATACCTGGCATCCCTCTGCCGGTGGAATCTGCATCCCGCCCCGCTCGGCTGTGCTGGTGCTGTAAGGGAGGAGCCCCAAATGCTGAATGGAATTCCCAAGATCCTGCCCGCTGAGCTGCTCAGGCTCATGATGGATATGGGCCATGGGGATGAACTGGTCATCGGGGACGGCAACTTTCCGGCCGCGTCCATGGGCGTTCCGGTGGTGCATCTGGATGGCCATGGGGTGCCGGAGGTACTGAAGGCTGTTTTGCAGCTCTTCCCGTTGGACGCCTATGTGGAGCGCCCGGTGGCGCTGATGGAGGTCATCCCCGGCGACCCCATCGTGCCCACCATCTGGGAAGAATACCGCGAAATCCTGAGGAATGCCGGCTGCGATACCGAGCCCGAAAAGGTGGAGCGCTTTGCCTTTTACGAGCGCGCCCGCCACGCGTTTTGCGTGGCGGCCACCTCGGAGCCCGCGCAGTACGCCAATGTCATCCTCAAAAAAGGGATTGTTAAGTAACGGAGGAACGTATGACGAAATATGTAATGGGCGTGGATCATGGGGGCACCAGCACCAAGGCCGTGCTGTTTGATTTGCAGGGCCATGCCGTGGCCTCGGCCCATCAGGCCACCCCGCTTTTGACCCCCGCGCCCGGCCATACCGAGCGCGATATGGAGGCGCTTTGGGGGATGAATTGCCGGGTCATCCGCTCGGCCATCGAAGAATCCGGGGTGGATCCCGGGGACATTATCGGGGTATCCTTTTCCGGCCATGGAAAGGGCCTGTATCTGTGGGGCAAGGATCAACGCCCGGTGCGTCCGGGCATTGTTTCCACCGACAGCCGCGCCCATGCGGTGGTGGAAAGGTGGAAGGCCGGCGGCACGGCCCGGCGCGCCTATGCGCGCACCTTTCAAAGCGTGTTGGCCAGCCAGCCGGTGGCGCTGCTGCGCTGGCTCATGGAAAACGAACCCCAGGCCCTTGAGCAGACCCAATACATCTTTGGGGTCAAGGATTATATCCGCTATCGCATGACCGGCGTGGCCCGGGGCGAGATCACCGACCTGTCCGGTTCCAATCTGGTGAATTTGCAAACCGCGGATTATGACGGCGAGCTGCTGAAGCTGTTTGGCCTGGAATGCGTCCGGGACAAGTTGCCGCCCCTGGCGTATTCCTCTGAGCTGTGCGGCAGCGTTACCCAGGAGTGCGCAGCCCTCACCGGCCTGCGGGCGGGCACCCCGGTGGCGGCCGGCCTGTTTGATATCGATGCCTGCGCCATTGGCATGAATATCGTGGACGACAGCCGCATTGCGGTCATCGCCGGCACCTGGGCCATCAACGAGTACATCGCCCGGCAGCCTGTGGCCGGGGAATCGGTGAAGATGAATTCCCTCTATTGCCTGCCGGGTTATTACCTGGCCGAGGAATGCTCGCCCACCTCGGCCTCCAATTACGACTGGTTTTTGAATCTCCTTTGTCCGGAGATGGAGGGCAAGGCCCGCTACGACTGGGCCAACGCCCAGGTGCAGGCCGTGGGGCCGGAGGAACAGCAGATGCTGTTCATGCCCTATCTGTTTGGAGGCTGCGACGACGCCCGCGCCAAGGCGGTGCTGCTGGGCATGGAAGCCTGGCATAGCCGCGCCCATCTGCTGCGCGCGGTATGCGAGGGCATTGTGTACAGCCACCGCAAACAGGTGGAACGCCTGCAGCGCAGCCGCGCGCTTCCGGCCCAGGCCGTCCGGTTGGCGGGCGGGGTGGTGCGTTCTCCCCATTGGGTGCAGATGTTTGCGGATATCTTCAAGCTCCCGGTGGAAACCATCGATGCGGACGAGCTGGGGGCGCTGGGCGCGGCCATGACTGCGGCCGTGGCCGCGGGGGCGTATGAAGATCTTGGACGGGCTGCCGCGGCCATGGTGCGTGAGGGCAAGGTATATCTGCCCGATCCTCAAAACGCCGCGGCCTATGATCGCAAATTCCAACAATACCTGCGCATGGAGCGGACGGTGTGCGGTTTGTTTACGGAGGGGGAAGGCCGGTGAAAGATTATCAGTTGGGCCTGTATGAAAAGGCCATGCCCCCGGATATCGGTTGGCTGGAACGGCTGATGGCGGCCAAACAGGCCGGGTTTGATTTCGTGGAATTGAGCATCGATGAGACCAACGAGCGCCAGGCGCGTTTGGATTGGACGATGGATCAGCGCATGATGCTGCTGAGCACCGTCCAGGTCGCCCGCATGCCCATCCGCACCTTGTGCCTGAGCGGCCACCGCAAATATCCGTTGGGCAGCCGTGATCCCGCCGTCCGGGAAAAGGGCATGGAGCTCATGGAAAAGGCCATTGGACTGGCCTGCGATCTGGGCATCCGCGTCATTCAGTTGGCCGGCTATGACGTTTACTACGAACAAGGGGCTGAGGAGACCCGCGCTTATTTTCTGGAGAATCTGAAAAAATGCGCGCAAATGGCCTCTGCAGCCGGGGTGTTGATGGGCTTTGAGACCATGGAAACCCCCTTTATGGATACCATTGGGAAAGCCATGGACTATGTGCGCAAGGTGCGGTCGCCCTATCTGGGGGTGTATCCGGATCTGGGCAACCTGACCAATGCGGCGCGCCTGTACGGCCTTTCGGTGGACGATGAAATCGATTTGGGCCGTGGACACATCGTGGCCATGCACCTTAAAGAAACCCGGGAAGGCCAGTATCGGGATATGCGCTTTGGCCAGGGAAAGGTGGATTTCGCGGGCGGCGTCGCTCGGGCGCGCGCACAAGGGGTCAACTATTTTGTGGCCGAATGCTGGTATCATGGCGAGCCGGATTGGCGGACTTCCATCGAAGAGGCCAATCGCTTTTTGCGCGGTTTTTTTTAAGCCGTAGCCGGCCACGCGCACAGGGCAGAGGGATAGGGGGGAAGCCCCGGGGCGTTAAGTCAAGAGAACTGTTTTGGAGAGGGGGAAAGGGGGAGGCGCTCATCATACATCCCCAGAGTAATCATCAGATTTTGGATGGGCGGGACTGTCTCCAGGGAGGCAGTCCCAGTTTTTGTATTTTTGGGATTGTATAACCGCGGTTGAAAAGGAATCGTGAAATGTATTCATACTTGTCCTGTTCCCGCATATATGTAGTATATACCCAGCACAAAAGCGAGGAGGGATCCGGTATGGATTCAAGACAGCTGATCGTCGTGGGACGGCGCTTACAAGAGGCGCGCAAGCACCGGGGATTGTCGGCGGAGGCCTTGGCCCAGTTGGTTGAAAGCTATACCCCGGAACAGATCAGGCAATTCGAGGAGGGCGCGCGCGAAATGGGCCTGGAAGCCTTCATGCAATTTTGTTACGCGCTGAAGGTTGATATGGACTGGCTGATGTTTGGGGTGTCGGCCAAGGCGCGATATGGCTTTGACAGCCGTTTCGCGACCTATAGCGGGGAGGAGGATTCCAAGCCCGGCGGGCAGTAGAATCAGAATATCGAAAACATGAAAAGAATTAGACTGTCAAAAAACCTAATTTATTACCCCGGGGATGCATGAAGGGGCCGCGGCTCCTTCACATCTTCGCCCCGGCCTCGGCGTTCGCCAGGCCGGGGTTCCGGTTCGTAAACTCTGTTTGCGAACCTCCAGCCGCGCAGAGCGCGGCCTTCGAAATCCGCAGCGGCGGCATGTACGCAGCAAGGTTGGAAGCCCTTTGGGCTTCCAAGTCGGCTTCGCCGACCGCGGACGGCAAAATCG
>DVJW01000010.1 GCA_018716505.1 Candidatus Faecaligallichristensenella faecipullorum
ATGATATCGGAAGCGGCCACTTGGGCCGCTCCTCGCGGCGTACATGCCGCCGCTGCGGATTGAATATGAAGGGGCTGCGGCCCCTTCATGCATCCCCAAACGAGAAAAATAGGTTTGTCAACGGTCTGAAGCCGGCCAAGGGAGGCCGGTTTCCTTTTAACAGCGTCCAAATTTACGGAATTTGATCCACACGGCCCAAGCCGCTGCGCACCCGGTGCAAAATCCACTTCAACCGTTCCGCAGGGCGAAGCTGGCGGACCAGGGTATCGTAAACCGTCTGGGCCATCCTGAAGACCTGTTTATCAGGCTCCATGCCCGCGTAGCTGCATTCGGCAACCTGTGCGGATACTTCCACAAAGGCCGCCGGTACGGCCTTGGCGTCGGCCAGCCGCTGGGCGAAGGCCACGGGGGTCTCACCGGGCGAGGGCTGTTGACCCTGCTGGCTGAGCAATAGGAGCAGCGCACGATACCAAATCATGAGCCGAAGTGCGTCGTCCTGAGCGCTGGCGCTGATGCGCTTGGGATCGCTCAGGCGAATGCGCCGCAGGCAGAAGTAGGTTATGCCGCCGGCCACCGCCAGAATTAGCAAAATGAGAAGCAGCGTTCCAAGACCCGCGTGGTCGTTGGACGATGGGGAATCTTCTTCCTCCTGAGAGGGCTCCTCGGATTCGCCGGGATCCTCCATGGGCTCTTCGGTGGGGTCGGTTTCATCTATATTTTCTTCCGCATCCTCGGGCTCAGGGGTTTCCTCGGGTTCCGAGGTGGCCTCCGGTTCCTCAGGCTCTGGGGTGGTGAGCTCAGGATCGCTCCATTCCGGTTCCGGAGTGGGGGACGCGGGCGGGGTGTTCGAGTCCGGCTCGCCGGACTGGGGATCTCCGCCCAATTCATTGCCCGGGGTGGGGTTAAAGCTCATCCATCCATAGCCCTTGAAATAGATTTCCACCCAGGCGTGGGCGTTTTTCCCGGTGACCACCTGGCTTCCATCCGCGCCGGGTTGAACCAGATAACCCTCCACATATCGGGAAGGCAAATCCAGTATGCGCGCCATGACCGCCATGGCCGAGGCAAAATAGGTGCAATATCCTTCCCGGCTGTCCAGTAAGAAATAGGAAACGAAATCCCGGTTGGCGGGCGGGTAGTCCACGTTGATTTCATAGTTGTACCGGCCGCCTCTGAGCTCGTCCATGAGCAGCATGACCTTTTGATAAGGGGTCTCTCCGCTGTCCGCGATGCGGTGGGCAAGGTCGATTACGCCCTGTTCAATCCCCTGGGGCAGATTCATATAATTGGCCCGCACGTTCTCGTATTGATCGTCGTCCTGGGTTTCGCAATAGGCCAACATGGCGTCGGTTTGGCTCTCGCTGCCCGTGGGCAACTGGGCGGTAAAGTGATAGCTGTCCCCGCTTTGGACGCCGCGGGTGATGAAAAGCTCGCCGGTGTTGTTATAATAGGCCACCAGATCCAGCGCCGCCTCAAAGTCCTGCATGCGTTCGGAAATAAACAGCGTGCTGGTGCCTGAATTCAGCATGGTGACGTTGACATCGTGGCTTTCCATGTTCCAAAGGCCCTGGGCGCTCAGTGCCTCGATGGTTGACTCGCTGGGCAGGCTGAGGCCAAATACGCGGTTGCGCACCGAAACCCTGGTGGGATCGATATACAGATAACGGTTGTTGAGGGTGCTGTCCGTCCAGGCGCTTCCGGTGTAGGTTCGCTTGATGGTGCCGCGCAAAAGCAGCGCTTCATCGCTTTCCACCAGCATGATATCGTCCTGCCTGGGCTGGGCCGGCCCACCCAAAACGTCCGATTGGGGCTGAAATCCGTCGGTGCTTACCGAATAGGAGGTTCGGGGCTCGGTGAACATGAAATAGTCATAGAACATTTGCCGGACCTTTTCGGCCACCTGCTCCAGCGGCGCATAGGTGACATGCCCCGCTGGCACCAGCATCAGGGCCAGCACCGCGGCCAGGGCGGCCACGGGCAGCGCGCGCAAATAGGGAATTTCGTCGCTGTGGGATCGGGCAAACATGGCGGCCAGGGCAGCCATGGCGGGCAGCAGATACACCGTATTGAGGCGGTGTTCGAAGAACCAGCAGCCCAACACAATGGCCGCGGTAATCATAAGGCCTGGATAAATGCCCCCGCTCAGTCGGCTGACCAGGTACATAATCACGCACAGGATGACCGCCAACAGGCAGGCGATGGTCAGCGCGTGCTCGGTGAGCATGACTTCGCCCCCGGTAAAGAGGGCGACCACCTCTCTCAGGAGGTCTAAAACCGCATCCAGCGGCCGAACGCCCAGGAAGTGCGCCAGCACCAAAACGCCCCCAGCGCAGATGATGCCCACCATGGCCGAAAGGCGTCCATAGTTCATCAGGGTACACAACAGCGCCACCAAACCGGAGATCAAAATGACCGGACCGGGCGAGACACCCAGCATCAGGGTATCGCACAGGATTAAAGTTAATGAACAGCCGAGCAGCCAGGAAATGATAAAGGACCCGGCCAGATCGAACAGTTTTTGTTTGTTGTTCATGAGATGGGGTTCCTTTCTGGCGTGGCAGCGGGAGCAATCCAGGGATTGACGCGCCGGATTTGTATGCCCTGAAGCTCCAAACGGGTTAAAAGCTCCAAGGCCTGGGCGCGCCTGGTTTCAGTGATCCAGCATACGCACACCTGGGCGCCGCTGCGGTGAAGCTGAAGCGCCATATCCGCAATGCGCATGGTCAACCGGGCGGTGATCAATACGATGCCGCCGGTGCGCTGCAAGCGCCGCATTTCAAGGGTGATAACCTGCTCAAAGGGATACTCTCCGTCAAAGCTGAGGGCGGTCAGCGCATTTAAAAACCGGCCGAATTCGGCGGAAGATTGTCCGGATATTTCGGTGGGCTGGGCGCTCAAAAGCGGCATGCGCACCGGGTATCCGGCCCGCAATTGGCTCAGCGCCACTGAACAGGCGGTTTCGCACAGCGCGTCCTCCATGCACAGCGCCTGATCGCCGCTGGCGTTCACCGGCGAACAATCCAAAAGGATCAGGGTATCCGGCCGGGGGGCTTCCTCGTAGGTGCGCACCATCAATTCCCGGCGGCGCATGGTCAATTTCCAATGCACCCGTTTGAGCATATCCCCGTCTTGGTAATTCCTTATATCCGAAGGCGAGGCGGTATCCTCGGTTTTGCGCGCAAAAATTTCCGGGCCCGAATCCCCGGAAGCCAGATCCATCCTGGAAAGGCGTTTTACCTTGGGCAATACTTCCAACGTGAGCAGCTGGCGGTTCAGCTTTCGGCTTACACAGAGAAGGCCGAAGACATCGTTGACCTCCAGGCGATTGATCCCCACCAGATATTGGCCGCGATGGGGACAGTTCAGACTGCGCTCAAAGGTCCTGGGTTTAAAGGGCGGAACGCTTAATTCGATTTCGCCCACCGGAGACTGATTGTCCGGCTGGGATAGCTGAAGCCTGATGCAGCCCAGGGGAATCGGGCACAGATGGCGCACGCTGAAGCGCAGCGTCACGCTGTCGCCCCGGGTTACCCGGCTCTGAAGCGAATCCATCTTAAATTGAAAACTGTACAAAGCCACCAGCGAGGAGAGCAGGGCAAACAGGAACATGAAGAACATCATGCCCAGGATCAGGTAATAGATGGCTCCACCCGTGGAAAGCGCCACCACCAGCAGCGTAACCGCAGCCAGCAAAAACGCCGCCAAACGTCCGCTCATGATAGCTTCACCGGCACCTGAACCGAGCCAATCACGCTTTGCAGCACCCGTTCAGCGCTCATGTTGCGCATGCGCGCCTCGGGAGAGGGCACAATGCGGTGGGCCAACACCGGAACCGCCATGCGCTGAACATCCTCGGGGATTACATAATCCCGCCCTTCCAACAGGGCGCAGGCCTGGGCCGCGCGCAAAAGGAAGATGGCGCCACGGGTGGAGATGCCCAACTGCAGGGCCGAATGCTTGCGCGAAGCCGCGGCAATGGCCGAAATATAGGCGCGAACTTCCTTGGAGGAGTATACGTCGTCCACCTGAACCTGGAGGTTCAGTATATCCTGGGCCGAACAGATGGGCCTGAGATCCTCCATGGGCCTTGCGCCGACGGTAAAGCGCTCCAAAATGGCGGTTTCCTCATCCTGGGAGGGATAGCCCATGGAGATGCGCATAAAAAACCGGTCCAGCTGGGCCTCGGGCAGCGGATAGGTGCCCACAAAATCCACAGGGTTTTGGGTGGCCATGACGATAAAGGGTTGAGGCATGCGGTAGGTCACCCCGTCCACCGTGACCTGGCCCTCTTCCATGACCTCCAGCAGGCTGGACTGCGTCTTGGGCGAGGTTCGGTTGATTTCATCGGCCAGCACAATCTGGCTCATAATCAGGCCGCTTCGATATTCCAGCTCTCCGGTTTTGAAATTTACAATGGAAAAGCCGGTGATATCCGAAGGGGTGATATCCGGGGTGAACTGAATCCGTTTAAAGCTGCAATCCAGCGAGCGGGCCAGAGCCGAGACCAAGGTGGTCTTGCCCACCCCGGGCACATCCTCAATAAGCACATGCCCCCTGCACAGCATGGAAATCAGTAGAAGGTCGATGACATTGCCTTTGCCCACCACCACTCTTCCAATATTTTGTTTGAGCAGCTGGGCCATACGTTGCGTCGGTTGCATATTCGCTCCTATCCGCCGAAAACGGCGCGCCTTACGGCGAAATTCATTTTTTAGACCGGAAAGTCCGCGAAAAAGTTTCTTGGGCATATTTACATCCGGCACCTTCAGTTTTTAGTATACCGAATCGCCCATCCTTTTACAAGCTTAGCCACAAAATATACACAAATATAGCAGAAATCTTTGCTTTGAAGTCCGGTTTTGGCGGGAATCGGCACATAGTAAAGCGAATGAAATTGTGGTATAATCATCATTGGGTCCCCAGGATGCCCGGATGGATTGACGGATAGATGGCAGCGCGCTGCCGGGGAGGACGAGATGAACAAAGACCGAATATTGCAGCTTTTAAAAAATGAAGAATATGTATCCGGGGAATGGATGAGCGAAAAGTTGGGCGTCACCCGGGCCGCCATATGGAAGGCGGTGGACGCGCTCAGAAAAGAAGGCCATGATATACGCTCGGTTAAAAAGCGCGGGTATCATCTGGAACCGCCTCAGGATGCACTCTGGCCCGCTTGCATCCGCAAGGGATTGAATACCCAATGGTGCGGCGTGGAAATTGAGTATCACGATCAATTGGAATCCACCAATACCCGTTGCAAAGATCTGGCCCGGGAAGGCGGGGTCCACGGCACGCTGGTCATTTCGGAAGAACAGACCATGGGTCGGGGGAGATTGAACCGGGGTTGGATTTCGCGGCCTGGAAGGGGAATCTGGATGACCCTTTTGGTCAGGCCCCGGGGCATGATGCCCGAACGGGCGCCCGCCCTGGTGCTCCTGGCCGCGGTGGCTACGGCCATGGCCTGCGAACGGGTTTCCGGGGTAGAAGTCATGATTAAGTGGCCCAACGACTTGGTGGCCCAGGGGAAAAAGATCTGCGGCATGCTGTTGGAGATGGGCGCGGGCATGGACGGGGTGGAATGGGCGGTCATCGGAATTGGCATCAATATAAAAGGAAATGATTTCCCGGAGGAGCTTCAGGACAAAGCGGGCGATCTGGCCGGCATAGCGGGCCGGGAAATCGAACGCGCAGCGCTGGCGCGCGAATTTCTGTGCCAGTTTGAACGGCTGTATAACCAGTATTGCCTGGGCGGCATGAGCGCAATCTATACCCTGTATCGAAACCGCTCGATTACTCTGGGGCGGCAGGTGCGGGCCATCTGCCCGGACGGCGAATATCTGGGCGTGGCCCAGGATATCGACGAGGATGGAACGTTGATTTTGGAAACCCAGGACGGCGAACGGATTCGGCTGCGGGTGGGCGATGTATCGGTGAGAGGAGTGATGGGCTATGTATAGCGGCGCGATAACCGATGTGGAAGGAATTTTGGTGGGCCATTGCACGGATCAGGAGGCCAAGACCGGAGTGACGGCCATTTTGGCCCAGGGCGGCGCGGTGGCGGGCGTTCAGGTTTTGGGCGGCGGCCCAGGCACCCGGGAAACCGACAGCATGCAGCCCGGCAGGCTGGTGGATAAAGTCAACGCGATTCTGCTCAGCGGGGGCAGCGCCTTTGGCCTTAACGCGGCCGCCGGGGCCATGCGGGTGCTGGAAGGGCGGGGCGAAGGCTATGACGTGGGGGTGGGCAAGGTGCCCATCGTGGGTCAGGCGGTGCTGTTCGATCTGGGCTATGGCAAGAGCGATGTGCGCCCGGATGAGGATATGGGGGCCGTGGCCTGCCTGGTGGCGGGCAAGACGGTGCCCCAGGGCAATGTGGGCGCGGGCTGCGGGGCCACGGTGGGCAAGATGGCGGGCCAGGCGGTGCCCAATGTGATAGCCGGTAAGGCCGGTTTGGGCACCGCCTCTTTGACCTTGCCCGATGGAAGCCATATCGGCGCGCTGGTGGCGGTCAATGCGGCCGGGGATGTGTATCACCCCGAGACCGGGGAATGGATGGCCGGAGGGCATTTGCCGGACGGCACCCCGGTTCCGGCGGTCAAAATGCTGGCCCAGACGGGCAAGACCAGCGATTTCAACGGCAACACCACCATCGGGGTCATTGCCACCGACGCCGCCCTTACCCGGGAACAGACCAACCGTCTGGCGCTGTTGGCCCACGATGGCTATGGACGCACCATCCGCCCGGTGCACATGCCGGTGGATGGGGATACGGTGTTTGCCCTGTCCACCGGAAGGCGCCAGGGCGAGTACATGCTGCTGTGCGCTCTGGCGGCCGAGGTGATGGCCCGGGCCATTGCCAACGCGGTGGAGGCCGCCAAGGCATGATGCTGGGCTTGGGCTGCGACCTGTGCGATGTGGCGCGCATTGAGCGGGCTTTGGAGAACCCCAGGTTCCTGGAGCGCGTCTATACCCCGGCCGAGCGGGCGCGCATTGCCCGGCGGGGAAGCGAAACCGCCGCCGGTCTGTTTGCGGCCAAGGAGGCGGTGAGCAAGGCACTGGGCACCGGGTTTCGGGGCTTTGGCTTTCAGGACATCGAAGTGATCCCGGACGCAATGGGCAGACCAGTGTGCGGTTTAACGGGCGGGGCTTTGGAACGGCTTCAGGCCATGGGCGGCCTGCGCGTCTGGGTCAGCATAAGCCATTCGGGCGGCTTTGCCATGGCCGTGGCCGTGGCGGAAGGAGGGACGGCATGAGGATCATTCTTTCCCCGGACGAGATGCGCTCGCTGGAGGCGCGCTATTTTGAGGAGACGGGCGTGGCCTCGGAGACCCTGATGGAGCGGGCGGCCCAGGGCGTGGTGGAGGCGCTGAACCAGCGGCTTCACGGAGCCAAGGGCAGGCGGGCGCTGTTTGCCTGCGGTCCGGGCAACAATGGGGGAGACGGTTACGCGGCGGCCCGGCTGTTCGCGGACAGAGGCGGCAGGGCGCTGGTTTTGACCATGGGCGACCCGGAGCGGCAAAAGGGCGACGCGTTAAAAAACCTTAAGCGCATACAAGCCTATCCCGGGGTGGAGTTTACGGATTTTGAGCGGGTCATGAAGGAGGAGCGGCCGGACGCCTGGGTGGACGCCCTCTTTGGCATCGGCCTTTCCCGGCCGGTGGAGGGAGAATTTGCCGCGCTGATGGAGCGCATGGAGCGGGATCGCCGGCAAGGATCCCTGGTGCTCGCGGTGGATATCCCCTCGGGTCTGGATGGAAAGAGCGGGCGAGTGCTGGGAACCGCGGTGCGTGCGGATGTCACGGTGAGCTTTGAGTGCGCGAAATGGGGACATCTTTTAAACGATGGTTTGGATATGTGCGGGGATTTAAGGGTGTATCCCATTGGCATCCCCCATCATATGTTGCCCGTGGACGCCCTGCGCGAGTTTGAAAACCAGGATTTCGAGGCCTTTCTTCCCCGGCGCAGGCGCAACAGCCACAAGGGGATTTATGGAAATCTTTTGCTGATCGCGGGTTCGGTGGGCATGGCCGGGGCCTGCATATTGGCGGCGGGCGCGGCCATGAGAAGCGGGGTGGGGCTGATTTCGGTGGCCTGCCCGGCCTCCATCGTGCCCATCGTTCAGCAGGCCGCGCCCTGCGCCACCTGCCTGCCGCTGAAGGAAGAGCGGGGCGCGGTTTCCCGGGAAGCCATTCCCGAATTGGAGCAGGCCCTAAAGGGAAAGGACGCCCTGGCCATAGGGCCTGGATTGTCCACCCGCGCCGCGCCCCAGGTGGTGGAATGGGCCTTGAAAACCGGCCTGCCCGCGGTGCTGGATGCCGACGCCCTCAACCTGATCAGCCAAAATCTTGATCTGAAGGCCCTGCTCAGGCCGCATCATGTGATTACGCCCCATCCGGGCGAGGCCGCGCGGCTCTTGGGCCGGGTCATGGGGGATCCGGTGGCGGACGTTCGGGCCCTGAGGAATCTGGGGCCGGTGGCGTTGCTCAAGGGCGCGTCCAGCTTAATTTGCGGAGACAAGATTACCCTTTCCGCCCAGGGCAGCGTGGGCATGGCTTCCGGAGGCAGCGGGGATGTGCTCACCGGCATCACCGGCGCGCTGCTGGCCGGAGGGATGGAGCCCGAGCGCGCGGCGTTTCTGGCCAGCGCCATTCATGGACGGGCGGGCGAATATGCCGAAGCCCAATGGGGTCAGGTCTCCATGACGGCCCTGGATCAAATAGAGAATCTGAGTCAGGTATTTCAGAACAGGGGGTAGTTTATCCGGCGTTCTTCCGCTAACCCAAAAGCCGCTTTCCGCATAGGATGGATTGGGGCGCACGGCGCTTTCAACCACACAGGCGGAGCGTGAAGAACGATGATTGCGAGAGGAGAAATCTATCTGGCGGCGCTGGATCCGGTGGTGGGCTCCGAACAGGGCGGCGTGAGGCCGGTTTTAATTATTCAAAACAACGTGGGCAACCGATTCAGCCCCACGGTAATCGTGCTGGCCATAACGTCGCAGCTGGGTAAGGCGCGTCTGCCCACCCATGTGGAAATTCCGGCCCAGGGCCATGGGCTCAACAAGGACTCGGTGGCGCTCGCCGAGCAAATTCGTACCTTGGATAAGCGCAGATTGCGGGAATATCTGGGTTGCCTGTCCGAAGAGGTTATGAAGCGGGTGGATACCGCGATAAAAATGTCGCTGGAACTCAGATAAAGGCATGAAGCCGCGCGCGCTGGGCGCATACTAAAGCGGAGGAGGCGTATGAATGCAATGAAAAAGCGTTTGGGAAAGGAAATTCGACAGTATGCGCTGATGATGATAGGACTATTGGCCTGTGGCCTGGCCTACAGGCTGTTTCTGATTCCCAACGAGGTTGCGCCCGGCGGATTTACCGGCGTGGGCCAGCTGCTGAACAGCCTTTTGGGTTGGTCGGTGGGCTGGGTCACGCTGGCGCTGAATATTCCTCTGTTTTTGTTGAGCGCGCGTTCGCTGGGCCTGGATTTTGGCGTCCGTTCATTGGTGGCTACGATTGGGCTTTCGCTGCTTTTGGATTATCTGCCCTTGCCCGCGGCCACCGATGACCGGATGCTGGCCGCGGTATTCGGCGGGGTGTTGGGCGGGGTGGGGTTTGGACTCATCCTCAGGGGCAACGCCACCACCGGCGGCACCGATATGTTGGCCAAGCTGGTGCATGACCGCTTCCCTATGGTTAAGGTCAGCGTGGTGCTGTTCGCGGTGGATGCGCTGGTGATCCTGGCTTCAGCGTTGGTGTTTGACGCCACGGCCGCCATGTTTGCCCTGATTGCCAGCTTTTTGATGAGCAAAATGGTGGATGTGGTGCTGGAAGGCATGAACGCGGCCAAGGCCTATTTTATCATCTCGGAAAAGTCCGAGGTGATCGCCCGGCGGATTATGGACGAGCTGGAGCGCGGGGTCACGGCCCTGGATGGCCGGGGCATGTACTCCGGGGCGGACAAGCATGTGCTGCTCTGCGTCATCAGCCGGATGGAATCCGTCCGGCTGCGCAATATTGTGGCCGAGGAGGATGACCGGGCGTTCGTCATTGCCACCGATGTGCGCGAGGCCCTGGGCGAAGGGTTCAGACCCCATGCCAAGGCGTCCGGGCCGGTAAAAAGCGGGCAAAATTAAGCCTCCGGCCTTGACGCCGGGCGGGAAACCCCGTATAATATTCTGCGTCAAGGCAGAGATTGAGAGAAGCCATGGCAAAGAATCCTTTTTTGATGGAAGGATTGTTTGCCATGGCTTTTTCCATAAACGCATCTGCTGAGGAAGGATGAAAACAGGATGGTTGAACGTTGGGACGTGGTCATTATCGGCGGCGGCGTAACCGGTTGCGCCATTGCCAGGGAGCTGTCCCGGTACCGGCTGAAGATCGCCCTTGTGGAGGCGGCCGAGGATGTGGCCATGGGCGCATCCCGGGCCAACAGCGCCATTGTGCACGCGGGTTACGATGCCGAACCGGGCACCTTGATGGCCGAATTAAACGTCAAGGGAAACGCGATGTACGATGAATGGTGCGGGCAGCTGCATGTGCCGCTGCAGCGCATCGGTTCGCTGGTGATCGGTTTTAACGAGGAAGACAAGCTGGAAATTGAAAAGCTCTATCAGCGCGGACTCAAAAACGGCGTGCCGGACATGCGCATCATCTCGGGGGATGAGGCGCGGGCAATGGAGCCCCGGCTGAATGAAAAGGTGATCTGCGCGCTGCATGCCGGAACCGGGGCCATTACCTGTCCCTATGAGATGACCATCGCCTGTGCGGAAAACGCCCGGCAAAACGGGGTACAGTTTATCATGAACGCCCCGGTACGGGCTATTAAGCCCGAGGCAGACGGCTTTTTAATCCGGGCGGGCGAAAGCGATCTGCGCGCCCGGTATGTGATTAATGCCGCAGGGGTATATGCGGACGATGTTTCGCGCCTGATTGGCGATCATTCCTATTCGGTTTTCCCGCGCAAGGGCGAGTATATGCTGTTGGACAAGAGTGCGGGCGGGTTTAAGAAAGTCATCTTCCAGACCCCCTCCAAGCTGGGCAAGGGGGTATTGGTTTCGCCCACCGTGGACGGCAACGCCTTCGCCGGGCCCACCGCGGTGGATATCCAGGACAAGGCCGACAACCAGGTCACCGATGAGGGCATCGCCCAGCTCACCGGGCTTTCCAGAAAGTCGGTGCCTTCCATCAACCTGCGCGCGGTCATCACCTCCTTTGCCGGGGTGCGCGCCCAGCCTTCCACTGGGGATTTCATCATCCGTCCCTCGGAAAAACATGCCCATTTCATACACGCCGCGGGCATCTGTTCGCCCGGATTGACCAGCGCTCCGGCCATTGCCCAGCGGGTGGCGGATCTTCTGGCCGGTCAGGGGCTTGAGCTGCCGGAAAATCCGGAATTTGACCCGGTGCGCCTGCCCATCCCGGCCTTCCGGCATATGAGCAATGAGGAGCGCATTCAGGCGATCAAGGCCAATCCGGCCTATGGACGGATCATCTGCCGGTGCGAGACCATTACCGAGGCGGAAATCGTGGAGGCCATTCACCGGGGCGCCCGTTCGCTGGACGGGGTCAAGCGGCGCACCCGCGCGGGTATGGGCCGCTGTCAGGGCGGCTTCTGCGGGCCCAGGGTAATGGAACTGCTCAGCCGGGAGCTCAAGGTTCCCATGGAGCGCCTGACCAAATTCGGCGGCGGCTCGAACCTTTTGGTGGGCAAGCTAAAGGAGGACAAATGAGCATGGAGGGAAAACCCATGATGAAATGCGACGTGGCGGTCATTGGCGGCGGTCCGGCCGGATTGGCGGCGGCCATCGAAGCGGCCAAGGCGTCCAAAGAGATCAAGGTGCTGGTGCTGGAGCGCGATCATGAGCTGGGCGGGATTTTGCAGCAATGTATTCACAACGGCTTTGGGCTGCATTTTTTCGGCGAGGAGCTCACCGGCCCGGAATACGCGGCGCGCTTTATCGACCAGTTAAAGGATACCGGAATAGAAATCTGGAGCGATTGCATGGCCTTGGAGCTCAGCGCGGATCGAAAAATTTTGGCCGTGAGCGCCCAGCATGGCCTCACGACCATTGAGGCGGGCGCGGTGGTCTTGGCCATGGGCTGCCGCGAGCGCACCCGGGGCGCGCTGAACATTCCGGGCACCCGGCCCGCCGGGGTGTATACCGCGGGCTGCGCCCAACGGCTGGTGAACATGGAGGGCTATCTGCCGGGTAAGCGCGCGGTGATTTTGGGTTCGGGCGACATCGGGCTGATCATGGCCCGGCGCATGACCTGGGAGGGGGCCAAGGTGGAGATGGTGTGCGAGCTGATGCCCTATTCCAGCGGCCTCAACCGCAATATCGTCCAGTGCCTGGAGGATAACAACATTCCCCTCAAGTTCAATCATACCGTAACCCGAATCCATGGCAAGGAGCGGGTGGAAGCCGTCACCGTGGCCGAGGTGGATCCGGCCACCCGAAAGCCCATTCCGGGCACCGAGCAAAAGGTGGAATGCGATACCTTGCTCTTGTCCGTGGGCCTGATTCCGGAGAATGAGCTTTCCCGGGCGGCCGGGGTGGAAATGGACCCGGTGACCAGCGGGGCCACGGTGAATGAGGATCGCGAGACCTCGATTCCCGGGGTGTTTGCCTGCGGCAATGTGCTGCATGTGCATGACCTGGTGGATAATGTGAGCGCCGAGGCCATTTTGGCCGGCAGGGCCGCCGGGGCTTATGCCCTGAATCCCCGAAAGGAAGCCGGGGAATACTACAATGTCCGGGGCCAAAATGGGGTTCGCTATGTGGTGCCCCAGCGGATTCATAAGGACAAGACCGGCAAGGTTGATCTGTATTTCCGGGTGGGCGCGGCCTATAAGCCGGCGCAGCTCAATATTTACAGCGGGGACAGCCTGATCGCCAGCCGCAAAAAGGCGGTCATGACCCCGGGCGAAATGGAAAAGGTGACGCTGGATATGGATAAAGTGAAGGGCGATTTGGTTTTGAGCATCGCGGGGGAGGCGTAAACATGGAACAGAGGGAAATGGTTTGCATCGTTTGCCCCATGGGATGCCGGTTAAAGGTCACCATGCAGGACGGGCAGGTCAGCGTTTCGGGCAATACCTGCAAGCGCGGCGCGGTTTATGGGGAACAGGAAATGCGCTGTCCCATGCGGGTGGTGACTTCCACGGTTCGGGTGCGCGGGGGACGGCATCCCATGTGTCCGGTAAAGACCGCTCAGTCGGTGCCCAAGGCCGAAATTGACCGGGTGCTGGAGGCGGTACGCCAGGTGCGCGTACAGGCGCCCGTGAAAATCGGGGACGTGGTGCTTCCCAACATCGCGGGCACCGGGGTCAATTTGGTGGCCTCGGGCAATGTGAAGGCGGAATAAAAATCAATGGTGCTGTTGCGAATGAATAGGCAACAGCACCATTTTTATGGGAATTTAAAGGGGCGGCAGAGGGATGGGCGAGGTGTATTTTTCCATCGTCAGCGCGGCCGCGTACAGCTTTTCCTCGTCCGCGCCGTACAGGATCATGCCCCGCGGGGTGCCGTCCTTCGCCATGCACAACCGCAGGGCCAGAGAGGGAAAGCCCAAAAAGTGCATGACATTGGTGGGGCCGGTCATCAGGCAGGCGTCGTATTTTTTCAGGTCTTCGGCGAGCTGCGCGCCAAGCTTTTGGCGCTCGGCCAGGGCCCGAAGATAAATTTCGTCGTCCAGTTTTCCGGAGGGGCCGTCCAGCGCCCCGCGCAGATATTCGATTCCGTACCGCATCATGGTGGGATGTTCCTCGTAATAGCGAACGATTTCCTCGAGCGTCCGGCGCCGGGCCCTGGATTCGGATAGATACGCCTCCAGGTCATGCCGGAATTCATAGCGCATGATGTCCCTTTGCTGCGGACAATAGGGGTGCTGCACGGTCTCGATTTGAGCTCCATCGGCCCTGAGCGCGCTGAGCAGCCGGTCATAGCGTTCCATCTGGGCCGCGGAAACCTGTTCCTGGTTGTAAAGGTTTACGGCCAAGCGGATTTTCTCCGGCGGCGCCGGCTCAATGGGCCGTAGCGGCCGGTCTCGCATGCAGGAATAGACGAGCAGCGCGTCGCGCAGGTCGCGGGTGATGGGCCCGGCGCTGTCCAGCGTTCGGGCGATGGGCAGGATGCCCTGGGAAGACAGCGCTCCATGGGGCGGCTTCAATCCGGTCACCCCGTTGTCCGTGGCGCAGCCCACGATGGAGAAGGAGGTGTCGGTGCCGATGGCCGCGGCGCATAGGCCCGCCGACATGGCCACCGCCGAGCCGGTGCTGGATCCGCTGGGATCCTTTTGGGGATCATAGGCGTTGATTACCTGTCCCCCGCGGGCGCTGTATCCGTTGGGGGTACGCGCGCCCGTGTAGTTGGCGAACTCAGTCATGTTGGTCTTGCCCAGAATCAAGGCGCCGCTTCGGCGCAAGTTGGCCACGATGGGCGCGTCTTTCCAGGCTAGGTTATCGGCCAAAGCCAGGCTTCCGGCGGTGGTGTGCAGCCCGGCCACGTCAATGTTGTCCTTGATGAGCACCGGAAGCCCAAACATCGCGCCGTCCCGGCCGGACTTCAGGTTGTCCATCGCGCGGGCCTGGTCCAAAACAGCTTCGTTCAGCTCGGCCACCGCATTCAGGCCGCCTTTACCGCCGTATTTTTCAATTCGCGCCAAAAAAGCCCGGGCCACTTCCTCCACCCCCAAGCGCCGTTGGCGAATTTCCGCCGCGAGCTGCAGGGCTGTCATTGAGAACATAGTCATACCTCCTTGAAGGGACGGTTTGGCGCCCAATATTTTTTCTAAAGGGAATCGATCAACGCCTCGGCCACCCGGATGCCGTCCACGGCCGCGGACAGGATGCCCCCCGCGTAACCCGCGCCCTCGCCGCAGGGGAAGAGCCCGCGCAGTTGGGATTGACATCCATCGTCCCGCAAAATGCGCAGGGGAGAGGAAGAGCGGGTTTCCACCCCGGTCAACAGGGCGTCCGGATGGGCGAAGCCCTTGAGCCGCCGGTCAAAGATGTCCAACGCGCTGCGCATGGACTCCACCACATGGCCGGGCAGGCAGTCCGAAAGGTTGGCATAGCGCACCCCGGGCCGGTAGCTGGGCGCGATATCCCCGGGCCCCTGGGAGGCGCGGTTTTTTAAGAAATCTTCGGCCCGTTGGGCGGGCGCGCGGTTGTCCCCGCCGCCCAACAGAAAGGCCGCCCGCTCCCAGTGCTGTTGGAACCGAACCCCGGCCAGCGGGTCGTCTCCGCCGAAGTCCCCGGGCCCAACGCCCACCAGCAGCGCGCTGTTGGCATTTTCCCCATCCCGGGCAAAGGCGCTCATGCCGTTGGTCACCACGCTGCCCGGCTCCGAAGCCGAGGCCACCACCGAACCGCCCGGGCACATGCAGAAGGTGTACACCGACCGGCCGGTGGGCAGATGGCAGGACAACTTGTAGTCCGCCGCGCCCAGGGCCGGATGGCCCGCCGCCGCGCCGTATTGGCTATGGTCGATCATGCGCTGGCGGTGCTCGATGCGCGCGCCGATGGAGAACGCCTTCTGAATCATGGGTACCCGCAAGTCATACAGCATTTCAAAGGTATCCCGGGCGCTGTGGCCGATGGCCAGCAGAATTTGCCCGGTACAGATTTCCATTTGCCCACCGGACTCATTTTGGACGATCGCGCCCTGAACCCGGCCGTCCTCGGCAAGGATTTTTTCCAGACGGTGGCGAAAGAGCACCCTTCCGCCCAGGGATTCGATCTGTTCGCGGATGGAGCGCACCACCCCCGGCAGACGGTCGGTTCCGATGTGGGGCTTGGCCAGATATAAGATCTCCTCAGGCGCGCCGTGCTGATGGAGCACGTTCAACACCCGGGCGCAGCGCTTGTCCCCGATGCCGGTGGTCAGCTTGCCGTCCGAAAACGCGCCCGCCCCGCCCTCGCCAAATTGAACGTTGGAATCCGGATCCAATTGCCCGCCGGACCAGTAGGTCTCCACGTCCCGGCTTCGGCTGTCCACATCCTTGCCGCGCTCCAGCACGATGGGGTTGAGTCCGGCTTGGGCCAAGGTCAGCGCCGCGAATAAGCCGGCCGGCCCCAAGCCCACCACCAGCGGGGCATTGGGGGGCAGATGTTTGGGAAGCGGCGGCTGGCAGGGCGCTTCAGGGGCGGAAAGCGCGGCCTGGACGCCCTTGGGCAGGCGCTTCAGCACCTGATCCTCCGAACCATTCAGGGAAAGCTCCATGGCCATGACAAAGTGGACGTCCCCCTTGTCCCGGGCGTCCACGGATTTTTTGACCACCCGCATTTGGTCAATCCGCCCGGCGGGAATTTTGAGTTTTGAGGCGGCCAAAAGCCTTAAAGCGGCCTCATCGGCCCCCAGCGGCACCTTTAAATTGCTCAATCGAATCATGAAAAGCTCCTGTCTTTATAATGAATCACACGCGCTTTGGGCGGCCAAGAGCCCGGAAGCCCAGGCCCATTGCAGGTTAAAGCCCCCACAATCGCCGTCGATATCCAGCACTTCGCCCGCGCAGTACAGGCCGGGCAGCAGCCTGGATTCCAAAGTTTTGGCATCAAAGGCCCGCACATCCAGGCCGCCCGCGGTCACCTGAGCCTGGGCAAAGCCCTGCACCCCCACGACGGGTATCCGCCAATCGGTCATCAGATGCGCCAGGGCGCGCAGCTCTTTATCGCTCAAACTGGAGCAAGGGCGGCTGAAGGGCTGGCCCCCGCTGAACTTGACCAAGGTTTGCCCCAGGCGTTTGTTGAGCCAACCGGTGAGAAAATCCTGAAGCGTCCGCTGACCCAACGTCCGGGCCCGGGCCTTAAGCCGCTGGTAGGTGGTATGAAAATCCTCCGGCCAGATGCCCAAAGAGACCTCCACCATGGGCGGACGCTTTTGCTGAAAGGCCAGACTGGCCCATCGGGAGAGCTGCAAAACCGGGGGACCGGACAGCCCGTAGTCGGTAAACAGCACCTCGCCCATTTCGGTGCGCCGGTTTTCGCCGTCCACCCAAATGGAGATTTCGCCCTCGTACTTGATGCCCTTGAGGGCGCGCACCGCCTCGGGCGGGGTCTTGAGTTGAACCAGGGCGGGAAAGCATTTGGCGACCGGATGGCCCAGCGCCTTTAAAATGGAAAGCCCGGAGACATCGCCGCCCAGATTGGGCGCGGTCTGGCCGCCCGGAGCCCAGATGACCCGCTGGGCAAAAACCTTTTCGCCCCCCTGCAAGCGCAGTTCAAATCCGTGCCGGATGGGATTTAATCCCTGCACGCCGGCCTCGCATTTTTCCTGCACGCCCAACGCCTCCAGTTCCAGGCGCAACACATCCAACACCGATGAGGCCTGATCGCTGGTGGGGTAGACCTTGCCCTGGGCCTCTTCCTTGGTCATCAGGCCCAGGCCTTCAAAAATTTTCCGCACCGTTTCAGGGGGGAAGGCCGACATGGCCGGGCGCATAAAGACCACGTCCGCCCCGTGATAGCGCCAAGGTTCCGGGTTCATGTTGGTCAAATTGCACCGGCCATTTCCGGTGGCGGCCAGTTTTTTCCCCACCCGATTCTGTTTCTCCAACACCACGACTTTTCCTGGACCCAGCCGTTTTCCGGCCGAAAGCGCGGCCATCAGGCCCGAAGCTCCGCCGCCCACCACCGCGATATCAATTGGTTTCATTTTCTGCTCCCGTATCCAAATAGAGTTGTCCGGTGGTGACCAGCCGGGCCAGCAGGTTCATGCCGCTAAGTTGGCGGAGGGGCTGCTCGGGATCCATCGGATAACCGGTCAGTTGACCGTTGTGCAGCCGAAAGGGCAGGTAGCATTCGGCGATCAGCGAAAGCCGGGCTTCCTTGTTGAGCGAGGCCATCAGGCTTTGGGTCAGCGCACGCCGGGAATCCGCCGAGCTGGAGGTGAGCAGGTGGTGCAGCAGTTGACGCTCGCCGGAAGTGAGCAAGCCGCTCTCACGCAGGTGAAGGTATACCGAGAGCGGGCCCCGGCTGCGGTTGCATGGCAGCATTTTCAGAAATAGATTGGCCTGCTCCTCGCTGTCGGCCCAAACGGCGCTGATGCCCGCCTGATGGAGGGAGCGCAGCATCACCTGGGCGCAGGCCGACAGATCCTGCGCGCTTTCGTCCACAAACAGGCGCACTTCAAGTACATTGCCCGTCGCGTCCGCGTAAAATCCCTCGTCATTTTTGGCATAGCCCGCTTCGGCCAGGATATCTTCGGCATTCACCAGGTCGTAACCCCATGAGGTGAGTTCGGCTAAAAAATCCTCGTCGCTTAAAGAAGAAAACCAGCCCGCCGGAAGGCCGGTGCAATACAGATCGCCGCCGCTTACCCCAACGGGGCATTCCAGCAACATGGCTTCCCGGTCCAGGGCGCACCAAATCGCCTGGCGCGCCTGCTGATTCACGCTGCTGTCGAAATACAAAAGCGGTTGAACTTCATTGGGCGACCAGAGGGTCACGATCTCTTCGTTGCTTTCCTTGAGGCTGGACAGCTGATCCGCGCTCAGGCTCAGCCATTCCACGTCAAACGCGCCTTCGCAAGCCAGAGCATAGGCCGACTCCGCGTCACATTTGATCAGGCGAATGGTATCGAACTGGCATTGTTCCGCAAAAATATACCGCGGGTTCTTGGCGAGCAGCAGATGTTCTTCCGTCTCTTCTGAAATCTGATAGCCCGAATTGGCAGGCGCCGCTGCGGGCGGTTGAATGGCCTTTATGCCGGCTAAAAAGTTCTCATCCAGAGGATAGACGCCTTCCACCGGGTCAAAGCTGCGTTGGGCCAAGAGCGCGTCCATCTCGGCCATACCCTCTTGCCAATCCGCGGCGCGCGCCTTGATCCTTTGATCCAGACATGCGGCCAAAAGCGGCTCGGCCGGGGTCTCAAAGCGGATGACCACCTGGTCGTCGGAGGGCGTTTCCACGGCCGTAATATGCTCCAGCATCGTAGCGTCCTCCAGCATATCCAGATATAGGCTGGCCTTGACGTCCTGGGCGGTCAGCGGGCTTCCATCGGCCCAGCAAAGTTCGGGTTTGAGGGTAATGGTCAGTTCGTTATCGTTTAATGCGTAGCTTTGGGCCAGCCTCGGTTGATAGCTGGGCTCCGGAAACTGCAACACATCGAACAGCGGCTCGTATAAAAACGGGTCGGCGCTTTCCCCCTCCAGCAAGGGGGCGGTAAGGGTGGTGGATTCCGATTCGGCCTGCGCGCAGAGGGGCATCAAACAGACCGTGAGCAGCGCGCACAGCAATTTTTTAAGCATTTTCATACCCAAATCTCCTATATACTGAAATGGATATCCCATTATAGCATAAACTGGTGGAATTGTCTTGACATTCAATCAGGAAGATTTGGGCAAAAAAGGGGCGTCCGAAACGAAAAGCGATTCGGACGCCCCAAAAGAAATTATGAAAGGGAGGCGGGCGAGATAAACAGCGCCAGGGCATGCAGCGCTCGGGAGCAGGCGGTATACAGCCTGCGCCTTTCAGAGGGGGCGTCTGTGGGCTTATCCCAGACGACAGCCACCGCGTCAAACTCCAGGCCCTTCATGAGCTGCAGGCAGCTCACCACCACTTTGCCCCGCTCGTGGGGCACGGCATCCTCATCGGGCTCCAAAAGAATGGATCCGGCCAGGCGCTTGCTCAGCAGCTGGGCCATCCGGTGGGATGGGGTTACAACGGCCAGAGAACCATGGGCATGGGCGGATAGGAAATCCTTCAGGGCGTCTTCACTGAAGGGCCCGGAATAAACCGCTTCGCCATCCCGGCCCAAAGGCTCGATTTCATCGCTTTGGATCAGGCCGTTGCAGAACAAGGTGATCTGGCGGGTGGAGCGATAGCAGCGATTCAGACGCACCATGGGCGCGGCGGGCTCATCGAACCATTCGCCCCATCGTTCGGGAGCGCAATCTTTGAGGGCCACGGCGGTGCGCTGGCGCGGGTCTCCCAGCAGGGTGGCATGAGCCTGGGGATAGAGCCGGTGCAAAAAACGCATTTCCAGCGGGGTATAGTCCTGGGCCTCGTCTATGAGCAAATGCCGGATGGTTTCGTCCGGGCCCACGAACCCCAGCTTCAGCCACAGATAGCTCGCCGGAACCGCGTCTTCCCACCACAAAAGCCCGGCTTCGGCGTTTTCCCGGGCCGCCCGGGCCAATGCGTCCGGAGCGTCCTTCATACATTCGGCATACAGGCGCAAAGGATCGATTTTCAACGCCCGATTGACCTGACTGCGCAGGGGATGGAGATGCTGTACCGCGGCCATGCGGGTGGCGGCCTCCAATTCTTTTCCCCGGTAGCGGTCCATGAGTTTTTGCTCATAGCGGTCCGACAGCGATTTAGCCCGGTCGTCCAACCTGCTCTCCATAGTTTTGCGCATGCGCATCAAGCGGTAGGCCGGGTTGAGCAAGGTAAACTCCTGGGTATAGAGCCGGATGAGCTCTTCCCGGCTGGCCAGCACGCCGTGTTTGTCGGCCAGATCCTCGAAGGCCGGGCCCATTTGGGTATAGCGGGCCGCGAAACCGTCCAAAAACGCGATAAATTCCGGGCGGCTCTTGTATTCGATGCTCTCCATGCGCAGCGCATCGCGATCCCGGAGCAATTTTTCCTGTTGGGCAAAAGGGGTTTCCATCTTTCGGGCCAGCAGCTTTCGCACGATCCGGTACAGGGTTAGGGTCTTGGCGTTTTCTTCGCCCAGCGAGGGCAGGACGGAGGAAATGTATTCGCTGAAGGCATCGCTGGGCGAAAGGATGACGATGCGCCGGGCGTCCAGGGATTCCCGGTAGCGGTACATGAGATAGGCTGCCCGGTGCATGGCCACTGAAGTCTTGCCGCAGCCCGCCCCGCCGCACACTGAAAGAAGGTGGACGTTTTCATGGCGGATGGCCGCGTTTTGTTCCTTTTGAATGGTGGAGACGATTTGCTGCATGGGGCCGGTGGAGGAGGCGCTGAGCAGATCCAACAGCATCTGGTCGTCAATGCTCACATCGGTATCCACATAATATTGCAGCCGTCCGTTCTCAAAGCGGTATTGCCGTTTCAGGGTCATTGTCCCCACAATTTTGCCCTGGGGACAGTCGTATTCCGCGGGGCCGGGCATGGCGTCATAATAGAGAGACGACACCGGGGCCCGCCAATCATGAACCAGCAATTCCCCTCCGGGCGCGGAAAGGCTGTACAGCCCAATGACGATTTTTTCGCTTTGATTCGCCCCGTTTTCCTGAAAATCCACCCGGGCGAAAAAGGGTTTTAACAGCATTTGTTCTCCGCGCGCCATTCGTTCCCGGGAAAAATCCGCCCGCGCCTGATAGCGGTCGATCTCCGCGGAAAGCTGCTCGAGATCCCAGGGCGACAGGGCGGTGGGCTTGAGCCGAAGTTCATCCCAAGCATCCGAGATCATCATGCGTATGGTCTCATCCTGAAGCGAGACGCTGCCCTCCGCGCGCCGGATAACCTCGTAAAGCAGCTGTTGAACCTGGGCCACATAGGCCCGCTCCCGGGCGAGCTCCTGTTGCTCCATTCAGTTCCCTCCTTTGAACGGTTGGCGTGGGCCGGCGTCGGTGCCGGCCGTCGATTGGTATGGAGATTTTATATTATATGACATTTTCTCGAAAAAGAATAGCCTGTTTCTGCAACAAAAAGTGTGGTATAATAGCAATAGACCATTCTATTCTGGCCGGAGATGCGAGGCGAGGGATTGAATATGCGCTGTATTTTAAAATTTGTGGAAGAAAAGGGCCTGCAACTTGAGTTGGATGGCCGGAAGTTTGGACTTTGCACGGTGGAAGAAGGGCTGGAGGGGGTGGACCTGAAAGAGGGAACGGTCCGCCTTCAAGGCCAGGTTAAGGCGCTGCATCCGGGAGACTGCGTGGAGCTGGGCGGTTGCCGGCTCATTTATTTGGGCGGTTTGGCCAGGAGCGCGCTGATTCAAATGGGAAAACTGAAGGCCATTTTGACGTTCAACGTTCAAGCTGAGGCGGAGAGCGCCAAGGCGCTTCAAGCGGACTTTCTGATGATGGGCGGCGAGGTGTTTGCGCCGGATGGGGAAAAGCGGTTTTGCCTGGAACCCGGCAAGGGGTATTCGGTTTACGACATCATGAATCAAATTTAAAAAACGCGCTTTGGAGGCTGAACTTCAAAGCGCGTTTTTTATGGGCTATTCGTTTAAAGAACCGGTGCTGAGTGCCGAGGTCAGGGTGATCACCGTAATGGTCGGACTGTTGAACAGCCGGAATTTGGGCAGCCAGATATCGTCGGTGGCCCCCAGGCCGGGGCTGACGTACACGCTGGTTCCGCCCACGGTGGTTAAGCCCATGACCGAGCTCTGATCGGGGAACCAGCCATGGCGCGGGGCTTGATCCGCCGGGATGTACAGCGCGCCCACAAAGGGCAGCCGCCATACCCCGCCGCAGTAATGTCCGGCCAGAACCAGATCCACCGGACGCAGATAGGACTGATTGCCCGAGGCATTGAGCTGCTGGGTGGTGTTGATGTAATCCACGGTGGGTGGATAGTGGGCCAAGGCAATGTGCACATCCTCCGAGGTCATGGCATTGGCCGCCTCCTGAAGCTGAGTCATCAGGCTCAACCGGTATTCGGTAAAGGGCAATGTGGTCGTTCCATCTTCTTCCCCGGAGATAACGGACTGCTCTTCGAAGGATTTTTGCTCGGTCAAGATGCGCAGATGGTCGGAAATATTCAGACTCAGCTGATATTCCGGGGTCAGGTAAAGGACGCCGCTGCCCACCTCGATGCGCTCCGGGGCATCCAGATAGACCGCGCCCCGCTCCTGAGCGCCCAGGACCCAGTCGCTGAGCACCCGCTCCTCCAAAGTCCCAGGGGTGTCCCGGATTTCGCTGAGCAACGGATTGGGGTCGGAATCCCCGGCGATAAAATATACCGGGCTGTTGGAGGTAAGGCCGTCCAGGATTTCATATAAGGGCTCGGGATCGCCATTTTTGCCCACCATATCGCCGGACATCAACAACAGGTCGTAGTCCTGGGCGTTGATGGATTTTAAGAGCGCGCTCTGTTCCGAGCCAAACCGCCGTCCGTGCAGGTCGGAAAGCTGCAAGATGGTATAGCCCTCCAAGTCCTTATTCAGGCCCACCACCGAGACCGTGATTTCTTCCACCGAAATGGAGGAATTATCCATCAGCAAAAGGGCCAGGCAAAGGATAATTACGGTCAGCAGCACAAAGCCGGGAAAGGTCAGGCGAAGGCGCTTGGGATTGTGCCATTTGGCCAGGATCGGGCGTTCGCCCCGATTGACGCCCTGCATGTATTCGTCGATATCCTTGAGTTTATCCGGGGCATGCCGGGTGGCGCGGGAAAGCTTTTTAAAGGCCGAGCGCACAATCAGCACAATCAGCGGCTTGCGCTTGGTTTTCTTTTGTTTTTTCTGAGCGGCCGGCTTTTGTTTCTTTTTGGGTGTCTTTTGTTCGCTCATGATTCAGCGCCTTTCCAATGCCGAAGGCAGAACCAGGCGGCGCGCTGAAAAGGGACGTGCCTGGAGCCCAGGGCGGTTTTATGGGAATATTTCTATTATAAAGGCTGTATCCGGATTCGGCAAGCGCGGGTTTCTGTGGTATAATGAAAAAAATGAGGATTTTCTGGAGGAGAAACATGGCCAAGGAAAAGACAGTCTATGTTTGCAGCCAATGCGGCTATGAAACCGGGCGTTGGATGGGAAAATGTCCGGACTGCGGAAGCTGGAACACTTTGGAAGAAATGAAGCGGAGCGCCGGAATCGCGGTTGAGGAAAAAAAACTCAAGCGCCAGCCCGGCACCGGCAACGAGCCTTTGGAATTGGATGAGATTCCCGAGGATACCATGTTGCGCCATCTGACCCAGATTGGAGAGTTGGACCGGGTTCTGGGCGGCGGGGTGGTGGAAGGATCGCTGCTCTTGGTGGGCGGGGATCCGGGCATCGGAAAATCCACCTTGCTCACCCAGGTGTCGGCCAATTTCGCGGCCCAGGGCCACCGGGTGCTCTATGTTTCCGGGGAGGAATCCGCGCGCCAGATCAAACTCAGAGCCAACCGCCTGGGCGCCTCGGGCAAGGGGCTGTACATCCTTTCGGAAAACGACATGAGCGCGGTGGAAAAGCAGATGGGGCGCATACAGCCCGAATTTATGGTGGTGGATTCCATCCAGACCATGTACCGGCCCGATATGGCCTCGGCTCCGGGCAGCGTGTCCCAGGTGCGCGAAGCCGCCTCCCAATTGATGCGTATGGCCAAGACCACAGGCTGCGCCATCTTTTTGGTGGGCCATGTGACCAAAGAGGGGGCCATCGCCGGGCCCAGGGTGTTGGAGCACATGGTGGACGCGGTGCTATATTTTGAGGGAGACCGCCAACATCAATATCGGATTTTGAGGGCGGTTAAGAACCGTTTTGGCTCGGTCAATGAGCTGGGCATCTTTGAAATGCGCCAGGACGGCATGCGCGAGGTGCCCAACGCCTCGGAGGTGCTGCTTTCGGCCCGGGCTCATGGCTCCAGCGGCTCGGTGGTGCTCTGCGCCATGGAGGGAAGCCGGCCGGTGCTGGTGGACGTTCAGGCGCTGGTGGCCACCAATCCCTTTGGAAACCCCAGGCGCATGGCCAGCGGGGTGGATCAGGGCAGGCTGGCGCTGCTGTTGGCGGTTCTGGAAAAGCGCGCCGGGCTTCAGCTGTATAACCGGGATGTCTATATGAATATCGCGGGCGGCCTGAGTCTGGACGAGCCCGCGGCCGATCTGGCTCTGTGCGCGGCGGTGGCCTCCTCCCACCGGGATGTGGCGCTGGATTCCAAATGGGCGGTCATGGGCGAAGTGGGATTGGCGGGCGAGGTGCGCAATGTGAGCCAGGCCGAGCGCAGGCTGGCCGAATGTATGCGCATGGGCTTCACCCATGTGGTCTTGCCCAAGGGCAATCTAAAGGGCATTCAGGTTCCGGAGGGGATTAGGGCCTTTGGGGTGGAAACCTTGGTTCAGGCGCTGACCCTGCTGTTGGGCGTTGGCCGCACGGCGGATTCGGCCGCCTCGCGCGGACAAGAGGAAAAAGAGCATTGACATGGCGGAATCGAAAAGGGCAATATCGTCCTGAAAAGGCCCGAAGAAGGGGGATAAGCGGTGTCCAAGAAATTAACCCGACTGATCGTGGCGGCGGCCGGCGTGTTGGTGGCCCTGGGCGTGATTTCGCTTGCGATCTATTTGGTGGAACAATTGATTGCGCAGAAACTTTCATCGGCGCTCCCCGGGGGCGTGTATGCACTGATTGTGGTGTTGCCCTGTATCGCCGGGGGCGTGGCCGGGTATTGCCGTGCGCTCCCGATAGCCGAACGGGTATTGGGTTGGCTCAAAAAAATGGAATTGAAGCTCCAGGGATTGCCCGCGGAGCAGGTGCTGTTGGGCAGCTTGGGGCTGCTGTTGGGCTTGTTGGTGGCGTTTCTTTTGTCCACTTCCTACGCCGGAGTGCTGCCCGGAAGCGCCCAGGTGGCGGTGAACGGCCTGCTGTATCTGATCTTTGGCTATTTGGGCATCGTCATTTTGGCCAAGCGCACCGATGAGACCATCCTCAATTTGTTTGTCAAATGGATGAGCCGCCGGTTTTCCGGGCAGGCTCAGCCTGAGCGCGGGGAATTTGAAGAGAAAATTTTGGATACCAGCGCGGTCATCGACGGGCGGATCTTTGGGGTATGGGCAACCGGCTTTTTGGAGGGCACGCTGTTGGCGCCGGATTTTGTGATTCAGGAGCTTCAGAGGCTTTCGGATTCGGCGGACGGCCGAAAGCGGGCCCTGGGCCGGCGCGGGTTGGAAATGCTTCAAAAGGCCCGGGGCCGGGATGGCGAAAAGGTTGAAACCCGGGAGGCTCCGCCCAGCGACGAGGATGTGGATATTCGCCTGGTACGGCTGGCCCAACAGAGGGGCGCCACGCTGGTGAGTTGCGATTATAACCTCAATAAGGCGGCCAGTCTGGTGGGGGTTAAGGTGCTCAATGTGAACGAACTGGCCTCGGCCATTCGCGAAGAGATGCTGCCCGGGGAGAGGCTCAATATCCTCATCGTCAAAGAGGGCAAGGATCCCAGGCAAGGGGTGGGCTACCTGCCGGACGGCGCCATGGTGGTGGTGGAGGATGGCCGCGAGATGGTGGGCCGCCGGGTGGAGGCGGTGGTGACCAAAAGCCTTCAAACCGCGGCTGGCCGGATGATTTTCGCCAGGATGGCGTAAAGCCTGGCCCGGAATCATTTTCCCGATCCCAAAATTGAATTGAAAACGCGCTTTGACGCGCATAGACAATCGCCCGTTCGTTCAAAATAGGGTTAAAGAACGGGAGGTTGTTTTTATGAGGAAGAGGAAAGAACTTTTTAGAAGCCTTTGCCTGGTTTTGTGCCTTTCGCTGACGATGGGCGTACTGGCCGGATGCAGCTGGTTTTCCGGAAATGAGCAGGCCACGCCCGCGCCTGAAGGGAGCCAGACCCCCGGGGAGGCCGAGGCCGCGGATGTGAAAAAGCCCGCGCTGCCCGAAAAGCTGACCATGAAGGACGGCACGCCTTGGGTTCAGGTGTATGTGGTGGCGGATGAAAAGGTGGAAGATATGGACATTGAGACCTATGTCCAGGGCGTCCTGGCCGGCGAGATGCGCAACGATTGGCCCATGGAGGCCCTCAAGGCCCAGGCCATTCTGGCGCGCACCTTTGTGCTGAAGTTCATAGCGGAAAAGAATTCCCGCTATGACGGCGCGGATATTTCCACCGACATCACCGAGGCCCAAGCCTACGACGCTTCCAGCGTCAACGACCGGATCAAGCAGGCGGTGGAGGAGACCAGAGGCCAGGTCTTGAGCTATGAGGGCGAGCTGCCCTATGCCTGGTTCCATGCCCACGCGGGCGGCAAGACCGAGCTCAGCCAGGCCGGGCTGGAATTCAAGGGCGAGGAGCCCGGATACACCCAGATTGTGGAATCCCCGGATTCCGACAAGGCACCCACCAGCGTCAAGAATTGGACCGCAACCTTTACCAAGGACAAATTGGTTGAAGCCGCGCGCCAGGCCGGTGTGAGCGTCAAAAACGCCGACAGCGTGGAGCTCGGCGACAGGACGGAATCCGGCCGCGTCATTCAGATCATCATCGACGGCCAACCGGTATCCGCCCCGGCGCTGCGCATTCAGCTGGACGGCAAGAAGCTCAAGTCCACCATGATTGAGGATGTATCCATCTCGGGGGACGAGGTCACCTTTAGCGGAAGCGGCTACGGCCACGGGGTGGGCATGTCCCAATGGGGCGCCTATGCCATGGCCGAGGAGGGCAAGAGCGCGGATCAAATCGTGCAGCACTACTTCAAAAACGTGGATATCGTCTCGCTCTGGACATGAGCGCGGGCGGAGCGGTTCAATGGGCCGCTCCGCTTTTCATTTGAACAGGCGGACGTAAAGATCCGTCAAAGAAACAACTTTTGCCGCAAATGCGTTAAAAAGGCGTAATATGCCGCGGCTTTTGCACGGCGGAAATTTGTGATATAATCTGCTGGATGAAATCAAACGCCGAATACGGGATAAAAACAGAGGAGGCATTATGAATAAAAAACGATGGATCACCCTATGGATGATGATTTTGATGATGGCGTTGGTCAGCGGATGCGCGCCGCAGCCTTCCGGAGAGCAATCTTCGGAAGAAGCGCAGGAACAGACCTACACCAGTCAGATATACGCCAGCTTTTATCCGGTTTATATGATGGCGCGGCCTATTTTGAAGGATGTGCCCGGGCTCGAATTAAATTGCCTGGTTCAACCCCAGGATGGATGCCTGAGAAGCTATAGCCTTTCGGATTGGGACGCCCGGTTGGCGGCGGGCGCGGACGGGCTGATCCTGGCCGGAGAGGGGCTGGAGAGCTTTGAAAGCTGGGCCCTGGCCCTGGGGGAGAGCGGACCGGCGGTGATGCGGGTGTATGACGGGGTGGAGCTGTTGGGCGAACGGGTGGATGCGGACGTGAGCGATGAGGAGATCAACCATTTCGAGGGGCTTAATCCCTGGGCCTGGTTGTCGGTGGATGGGGCGAGAACCATGGCGGAATCCATCGCCGGCATGTTGAGCGAGCTGGATCCGGATTACGCCCAGATGTATGAGGAGAATTTTTCCGCTTTTTCGCAGGAGTTGGATGCGCTGGTCGAACAGATGGACGAGGTGATGAGCGGGTATCAATACCAGGAGGTGGTGTTGATGCACGAGGGATTGGAGTATATGGCCCAGGAGCTCGGGCTCAACTCGGTGCTGACCATAGAGCGGGAACCGGGCGAACAGACGGAGGGCGACGACCTCACCGACCTCATTGAGAAGATCAACGAGAGTGGGGCAAAGCTATTGCTGGTGGAAAAGCAGATTCCCACCGCTTTCAAGCGGGCGCTGGAGGAAGCGGGTTTCCATCTGGCGCTCATTGACACCTTCTCCACCCACTCGGCGGCCGCCCCGGAGGATGATTATCAGACCACCATGTTGGAAAACGTGCGGCAAATTGTGCAGGCCAGCCAGGGGCTTCCGGCCGGTGAATTTGTGGATGAACCGGAGGAGACCGTAGCCGAGCCCACCGACGCGGCCCAGGATGAAACGAACGAGGACAGCGCCGCCCAGGATGACGCGGCCGAAAGCGGCGCGGCCCAGGATGAAGTGGTATAGAATTTACAGCGTGTCGAAAAAGTCGACACGCTGTCAGGAAAATGAATGCTTCATTTTCCTGAGCTGCATCATTTTCTTGCTGCCTTTGGCAGCGGCCAGAAAATGATATCGGAAGCGGCCACTTGGGCCGCTCCTCGGTCCGGCAAAGCCGGCCCTGCGGATTTCGAAGGCCGCGCTTTGCGCGGCTGGAGGTTCGCAAACAACGTTTGCGAACCGAAACCCCGGCCCGGCGGATTGAGGGAGCGCTTCAGCGCGACTAGGGGTGTGAGAATCGAAGATTCTCCACCCCGTACCCGAGGCCGTCCAAAGGACGGACACGGGCGAAAAGTAAGGCCGGGGCGAAGATATGAAGGGGCTGCGGCCCCTTCATGCATCCCCAAACGATAAAAATAGGTCTGTCAATGCTCTGAATTTAGCGGATGCTTCGCGGGCAACAAAGGAGAAAGCGGATGGTTTACAGAAAATACCGGCCTTCGGACTGTGAGAAGATCGCCGAATTGTTCTACCAGACGGTGCATTCGGTCAATCAAAAGGACTATACCCCCGAGCAGCTGGACGCCTGGGCCACGGGTCAGGTGGATCTGGTTCAATGGAACCGCACCCTGAGCGATCATTATACTGTGGTGGCCGAAGAGGATGGTGCGATTCTGGGCTTTGGGGACATCGCGGAAGACGGATATTTGGACAGGCTGTATGTGCACAAAGACCATCAGGGCCAGGGCATAGCCACCGCCCTGTGCGACCGGCTGGAGCGGTCGGTGGGGGCGCAAAGCATTGCCACTTATGCCTCCATTACCGCCCGGCCTTTTTTTGAGAAGCGGGGCTATCAAACCGTAAAGCCCAATCAAGTGGAGCGAAATGGCGTGCGCCTGACCAACTATTTGATGAAAAAAGATTTCTAACCCCACGCCCCTCGACAAACGCGCGCTTTCGGTGTAAACTTATGGAGGTTTTCAACTATACATACAGGAGATAAATGAATGGAATGGATTGCCAGCGCGGCCTTTGGACTGGAGGGCTTGGTGGCCCGGGACTTAAAGCGGCTGGGCATTGAAAAGCCGGCCCCCCAGCCCACCGGCGGGGTACGCTTTGAGGCGGACTTTGCCCAGGCTTTTGCGGCCAATTTGTGGCTGCGCACCGCGGACCGGGTGCTCATGGTGTGCGGCCGCTTTGAGGCCCTGTCCTTTGAGGCGTTGTTTCAGGGCGTTAAGGCCCTGCCATGGGAAAAGTGGATTCCTCAAAACGGCCGCTTTCCGGTGCGCGCCCATTGTGCCCGATCGCGCCTGATGAGCCCGTCGGATTGCCAAAGCATTGCCAAAAAGGCCATTGTGGAGCGGCTCAAATCGGCCCATAAGCGGGATTGGTTTCCTGAAAGCGGAGAAAATTATCAGATCGACCTTTCGATTCAGCGGGATGTGGCCACCATCTGTCTGGACAGCTCGGGCCCGGCCCTCAACAAGCGGGGTTACCGCACCTTTAACGGCGAGGCGCCCCTGCGGGAGACCATGGCCGCGGCGCTGCTTTTGATTTCGCCCTGGCGGGCCAGGATGCCGCTGTACGACCCCTGTTGCGGCACCGGAACGATCTTGATCGAGGCCGCCTATATCGCCCTGAACCGCGCGCCCGGGTTGACTCGGGCCTTTGATTGCGAGCAATGGGGCTTTATGCCCAAGGCGCGCATGGAGGAGATCCGGCGGGAGGCGGAAAAGGCCTATGAGATGGGCGCGCGCCGCCCCCTTTGGGTTTCCGGATCGGACATCGACCCGGAGGCCTTAAAGCTGGCCAGGCGGCATATCGCCCAGGCCGGGCTGGAAGGCCGGATCCGGCTGGAGCAAAGGGATGTGCGCCAGGTTGAGCTTTCGGGCGGGCCCGGAGTCATCCTGACGAATCCGCCATACGGCGAGCGGCTGGGGGACAAAAAGGCGGCCCAGGCCGTATGCAGGGCGCTCAGGGCTTTGCAGGACAGAAGCCCGGGCTGGGCCCTTTGCGCCATCAGCTCGGACGCCGGTTTTGAGAAAACCTATGGACGCCGCGCCAAGGCCAGACACAGGCTGTACAACGGGCGGCTGGAATGCGATTTTCTGACATACGAAGGGAGTGGAAGTACCCATGATTAGCAAGCCCATCTTTAATCGAGCCCCCCTGCCCGCCAATGAGCGCGCGCCGCTTCCCCTGACCGCCATACGCCCCGAGGGCTGGCTCAGAAAACAGTTGGAGCTGGCCGCCCGGGGATTGACCGGAAAGTTGTATGAGTTCTGGCCCGACGTGTCGGAAAACTGTGGTTGGCTGGGCGGAAGCGGGGACGGCTGGGAGCGCGCCCCCTATTATTTGGATGGGCTTTTGCCCCTGGCCTATATCCTGGAAGATGAGCATTTAAAGGCGGTCTGCCAGCGCTATATCGAATGGACCCTGGGCAGCCAGCGTCAGGACGGATGGTTTGGCCCGGACACCAACGACGATTGGTGGCCGCGCATGGTCATGCTCAAGGTGCTTCAGCAGTATTACACCGCCACCATGGACAAGCGGGTGCTTTCGTTCATGGGCGAGTATTTTAAATATCAGTACCGGCATATCGACGGGCATCCCCTCAAGGAATGGGCCGTGGCCCGGGCCGCGGAAAACATGCAGGTGGCGCTCTGGCTGTACAATCTGACCGGCGCGAAGTTCCTGATCGAGCTGTGCAAGAAGCTGAACGGGCAGGCCCTGGACTGGACGGGCTATTTCCATACCTTCCCCAATGTGCGCAGCATGAAGCAGCTCATGCCCTGGAACGAGAAGGAGCAGCATGAACGCGAACCCCTGTTGGGGGCGGATCATCCCTATCTGGCCAGCCAGTACCATTTTTCCCATGTGGTGAACGTGGCCATGGGCCTGAAATATCCGGCCATTGTGCATCAGTTCAAGAGCGGCGTCAAGGAACAGCAGGCCTTTGAGGTGGGCTACCAAAAACTCATGCGCTATCATGGGGTGGCCAGCGGCATCTTCACGGGCGACGAGCATCTTTCGGGCAACAGCCCCACCCAGGGCACCGAATGCTGCGCGGTGGTGGAGCTGATGCACACCCTGGAAACTCTTTTGGGTACCGGGGATTTCGGCGATGAGGTGGGGGATATCCTGGAAAAAATGGCCTTTAACGCCCTGCCCGCCACACTGACCAAGGATCTCATGGCCCACCAGTATGACCAGCAGGTCAATCAGGTTCGGGTTTCGGTGGATCGCCGGGCATGGTACAACAACGACGATACCGCCAACCTCTATGGCCTGGAGCCGCATTTTGGTTGCTGCACCGCCAACATGCACCAGGGATGGCCCAAATACGCGGCCTCGCTATGGTATGCCACCCGGGACGGCGGATTGGCCGCGGTGAGCTACGCGCCCTGCACGGTGAGATACGCGGTGAAGGATGTGCCGGTGCGCGTTTCGGTGGACACCGCCTATCCCTTTGAGCAGGCGGTGCGCATCACGGTTTCGGTCAAGCGCCCGGTGGAATTCCCCGTCAAGCTGCGCATTCCCACCTGGGCGGACGAGGCCGCCCTGACCTTGCCCGATGGGAGCATCATGAGCGTGGAGCCCGGAAAGTACGCGGTGGTTCAGCGGGAATGGCAGGGTGGGGAGACCTTGGTGCTCAGCCTGCCCATGAAGCCCAAAGTCAGCCGTTGGCACCATCACTCCGCGGCCGTCCATGTGGGCCCGCTGCTCATGGCGTTTCAGCCCAAGGAGCGCTGGGAAAAGGTCAAGGAGCATCCGGTGGCCCCGGATTGGGCGGTGTATGCCGAAAGTCCGTGGAATTGGGCGCTGTATTTAAACCAGCCCATGAGCCTCGAGATGGATCCCGGCAAGGCCGCGCCCTTTGGATGGGGCGAGGCGGTGAAATTAAAGGTCAAGGCCGCCCGGGTGCCGGACTGGGGCATGGAAGGCGCCAGCTGCGGTCAAACGCCCATTGCGCCCAAGGTGGATGAAGGGACGGTTCAGGAAATCACCTTGGTGCCCTATGGGGATACCGGCCTGCGCATCGGCCAGTTCCCGGTGGCTGCGGAATAGTTTGTTGGGCCGCGCCATATTTAAGAAGCCTTTGGAATGTGGGATCAATTTGGGTTTGGAGGGTGTCTATGCGGGTGGATGGGCGCATCTTTAAATGGGAAAAGGACTTTGCCGGTACGGTCGTGCGGCTGGCTATACCGATTATACTGCAAAGTTTCATGACCGCAATGATGAGCATTGTGGATAACCTGATGATTGGCCAATTGGGCGAATTGGAGATGGCCGCCGTAACCCAGGCCAACCGGCTCACCTTTTGGTTTCAGCTGACCATGTTCGGCCTGGTGGGTGGCTGTTCCACCTTTACCGCCCAATTTTGGGGCAAGAACGATTTGGACGGCATCCATCAGGTGCATGGGTTGGCGCTTCGGCTGGCCATGGGGCTGAGCCTGGTGTTCGCCCTGCCCGCGGTGCTGATTCCGGAAAAAATCCTGGGCCTGTTGTTGGCCGACGCCCAGGCGGTGCGCATCGGGGCCAGCTATCTGCGCATTGTGGGCATCGGCTACTTGTTTCAGAGCGTAAGCCAGATTTACGGCGCGGTGCAAAAGTCCACCCAGCAGGTGATTTTGCCCATGGGCGCTGGCATAGCGGCCATCGTCACCAACACCTGTTTGAATGCGCTGCTGATTTTCGGCAGCCTGGGCGCGCCCAAACTGGGGGTTCAGGGCGCGGCCATTGCCACGGTGACGGGCTGGGCGCTGGAAATGCTGTTGGTGGTGGTGATCGGCAACTGTAAAAAGATGATGACCCGTTTCACCTGGGAGCAGCTGCGCATCAAGACCCCGGATTTTGTGAGGCGCTATCTGAAGGTGGCCCTGCCCATCATGATCAACGAAAGCCTGTGGTCGCTGGGGGTGACCATCTATTCGGTGGTGTACGGCCATATGAGCAACAGCGCGGTGGCGGCCATGAGCGTGTTCAGCAATGTGGAACAGCTGACCATGGTGGTGCTCCGGGGCATGACCCATGCCTGCGCGGTGCTGGTGGGCATGGAAATCGGCGCCGGACGGGAGGACAGGGCCCAGCTCAATGCCATGCGCATGCTGGTGGGCGGCATGATTGTGGCTCAGCTCACTGGCATGGTGGTGGCCCTGTTTGGAAGCCAAATCGCGCATTTGTTTAATATTTCCGCGGAAACCGCCCAGAGTGTGGAGATTCTGGTGCGGGAGATGAGCATGCTGCTTTGGCTGATGGCCGCCAACAATATTTTGATTGTGGGCGTGCTGCGCGCGGGCGGCGACGTGCATTTTTCCATGTGGGTGGACCCGGGCACGGTCTGGCTGATCGGGGCGCCGCTGGTCTACCTGGGCGGCATCGTGCTGAAACTGCCCATCTATTATGTGTACCTCCTGTCCCAGACCGAGAATCTGGCCAAGGCCGCATTGGGCTTCTGGCGGCTCAAGAGCGGAAGATGGATTCACAATTTGGTCAAGGAACAGCCCGCGGAGGAAGCCCTGATTTCAGGGGAAGCGGGGGAAATGGCGCCGCAAGGGCTGGCGGAGCAGGAAATGCTTGGCCAGAATGGATTGGGTCAGGAGCTGTTGCTCCAAGAGGAAGCGGTTCGGGAAGAATCGATTCAGTAAGTAAGCGGATAAAAAAGCGCTCCGGAGATTCCGGGGCGCTTCAGCGTGTCGAAAAAGTCGACACGCTGTCAGGAAAATGAATACTTCATTTTCCTGAGTTGCATCATTTTCCTTTGTCGCCCGTCAAAAGGCTTTGCCTTTCGCCGGGTACGCTCGGCGAATTTTCAATTCGCCATCGCTAGTCGGGCTAAAGCCCTCCCTCATTTGCTGCCTTCGGCAGCGGCCAGAAAATGATATCGGAGGCGGCCACTTGGGCCGCTCCTCGCGGCGTACATGCCGCCGCTGCGGATTAAATATGAAGGGGCTGCGGCCCCTTCATGCATCCCCAAACGGGGAAAATAGGTTTGTCAATGGTCTGAGCGCTCCGGAGATTCCGGGGCGCTTTTGCTATGGAATTCAGCCTTCCACCGTGTGGCCGCGCAGTTTGTTGATGGACCGCTCCACAGCGTCCTGGGAATTGCCCCAGGGCTTGTCCTGATTGCGGTAATCGAATTTCAGGGTAAACCATTCCAGCTCCTTTTCGATTCGCGCCAGGTTGTCGTGCATCAAGGTGGTCAGCGTCTTGACGAACTCGCTTAGCTCCTGGCCGGACAGCTCCTCCGGGGCCATTTTCAGCAGCTGGGCATAATGGGGCAGGCAAAGGCCCTTGGAGCTTGCGAAGGCCTTGCGGAATTCGCTCTCTTTCCGCCAGAGGTATAAGAGTGTGTACAGATAGCGCTCCATGGTGGCGTTTAGCCGCTCGCACAGGATGCAGGTTTGGGTGGTCTCTTCGATCTTTATGGCGGCCGCAGTCAGGCCGTCCTCTTTTTTTGCGCCGATTTTGGAAATCAGCCGGGCGGGAAGGGGCTTGGAAGCCTGTTCGCCGGCCGCGGATAACGCTTCTTTTGAGAGGACCTCCACCTTTTGCATGGTTTCCTTTAGATAGGTATGGGTCATCAGCGCCAGGCCCAGCCGGTTTCCGGCGTCGAACATCATCTGAAAGTGATGGGGACAATAGCCCTTTTGATTGACTTCCACCCGGGTATCGGGCTCCATGACCGAGGCGCCCAGAAAGTTTTCCACATACATGGCTTCGTTTTGCGAGCGGATTTTGCAAAGGGGACATTCACAGTCGGTCTTATAGGCGTCCCAAAGGGGAATGGTGTCGATATGTTGTCTCATGGATATCCCTCCACTTGCCGAACTATAACGGTGCCTTTTCCTAATGATAACAGATATTGCGTGGATTGGCAAATGTATAGTCCGGGTTTCGGGCGCATAGTATGGGCTCATAGAGCAATTGGGGAGGGACAACCATGCGGACAAGACGGGTTCGGGTGCGCAGGCGGCGTTCGGGGCGTCTGCTATGGGTAATGAGTGCGCTGATGTTGCTGACGGCGCTGGCTTTGCATTTGTGGGTACCCAAGGTTTCGGATCCGGTTCGGGAGGAGACGCTATCCCCGGCCAGTGCGGTTACCACCATGCCGCCCGAGAGCGAGCAGCGCGTGACCCAGGAAATCGAATTCCCCGCCCTTGAGCGGTTTTTGATTCAATTCGGCGTGTATGATTCGCTGGACAACGCCCGGGTGGAGGCCGCGCGCTATGTGGAGCGCGGAGCGGCGGGCTATTTGCTTTACGATGGAAGATACCGGGTCATCGGCGCGGCCTATGAAAGCCGGGAAGAGGCGGACAGCGTGGCCGGACGGCTAAAAGAAGAGGAGGGAATAGAATGTTATGTGTACGAGACCGGCGCCGGGGCGGTGAAACTTCGGGTAACCGCCGCGCCCGAACAGATTGACGCGCTGGTGAACGCTGAGAACGCGCTCAGGGAGCAAAGCCTGGCCTTTGGAAATTTGGCCTATCAACTGGACAGCGGCGAGATAGACGAGGCGCAGGCCTGCATAGAAATCTCCCGATGTGTTCAGGCCATAACCCTGGCGCGCCAATCCCTGTTGGAGGTGGCCGGGGAAAAGGTCAATCAGGTAGCCCAGGATCTAATGGATATGATGGAAAAAGCGGAGGAGAATCTGTCAAAACTTTCTTCATTTCAAGAACAAACAAGACTGGATTTGTCAAGTAAAATCAAGTATAATTATATTGAAATTTTAGAACAGCATCGCGGATACCTTGAATCGCTCAGTGTGTAACGCTACAGGGAAAGGAAGAACGGATGTGAAGCTACGCCAGATACAGGAGCTGCTGGAGGCCGAATTGCTTTGGGGCGAGGATCTTTTGGATGAGGAAATCGAGTCTGCCTTTGGCTCAGATTTAATGAGCGACGTATTGGCTTTTGTGCGGGAAAAAACAGTCTTGCTTACCGGGCTGACCAATGCCCATGTGCTGCGCACCGCGGATATGCTGGATGTAAAGTGCGTGGTCTTTGTAAGGGGGAAGCGGCCCAGTCCAGAAATGTTGGAGATGGCCAAGGAGCGGGATATCGCGCTCATGGCCACCAAGCATACCCTGTATGTGAGCTGCGGTAAGTTGTATGCAAAAGGAATTCCCGGGGTCAACCGGGAAGAGTAGGGGGAACTGAAATGAGTGAAGAAGCGACTTTGCACGAGGTATTCCCGGTTAAAGCTCGGGATTTTGCCACGGCGGGCGAGGTTTCCGGACGGATTAAGCGGATTTTGAAGCGTTTGGGGGTGGACAGCTCGGTGGTGCGCCATATTTCGGTGGCGGCCTATGAAGTGGAGCTCAATTTGGTCATTCATTCGCTGGGGGGAGAAATGGAGCTGAGCGTGGATCCCACCTCCATATACCTCAATGTGACCGACGTGGGCCCGGGCATACCGGATATCGAACTGGCCATGAGCGAGGGATATTCCACCGCGCCGGACGATGTGCGCATGATGGGGTTTGGGGCGGGCATGGGCCTGCCCAATATGAAGCGCAACGCCACCGACTTTCATATTGAATCCGAGGTCGGGGTGGGTACGCGCATCAATATGCGGTTTGCCCTGAATTAGAATATAGATACCCATTCAGGCGTTTTTCCGGTTGAGGAGAGCGCGTTCAGAGCATGCTTTGGGCGAAACCGCGGATACGGGAGAGGCGATATTGTATGCCAAACAGATATTATCATTCGGTAACTTTGGACGAATCCAAGTGCATGGGCTGCACAAACTGTCTGAAGCGCTGTCCCACCGAGGCCATTCGCATTCGCGGAGGCCGCGCGCATATCATCGACGAGCTGTGCATTGACTGCGGGGAGTGTATAAGAACCTGTCCTTATCATGCCAAGGTGGCGGTGACCAATCCATTGGCCACCATAAACCGCTTTCCCTACAAGATTGCCTTGCCCGCGCCCGCGCTGTATGGCCAGTTTAAAGAGCTGGCCAGCATCGGAAGCGTGCCCAGGGGGCTCAAGCGAATGGGATTTGACGAGGTTTACGAGGTGGCGCGGGGCGCGGATATCGTATCTTGCGCGGTTAAGGCGCGCATCAAGGAGCCGGATTGCCCCAAACCCTTGATTTCATCCTCCTGTCCGGCGGTGGTCCGGTTGATTCAGGCGCGCTTTCCTGAGCTCATCGACAATATTGTGGATATTCGCTCGCCCATGGAGGTGGCGGCCATGGAGGCCAGGAGGGATTTCTGCAACAAGCATGGGGTGGCCCCCAAGGACGTGGGCTGTTTCTTTATTACTCCCTGCGCGGCCAAGATGACCGCCATTCGCGAGCCCTTGGGCCAAAAAGAATCGGCGGTGGACGGCGCGATTTCCATATTGGAAATTTACGGCCTGCTTTCCGGTCAGATTCGCCACGACGATTCCGGAGAGACAAACGATGAGGAAGACTATCATGCCACCCGCTATGGCATCGGTTGGGCCCGCTCCGGGGGCGAGGCCTCGGCCATGGCCATTGACAACGCGTTGGCCGTGGACGGCATCGAAAACGTGAGCCGGGTCTTGGAGGAGATTGAAAACGACCGGCTGACCGATCTGGTCTTTTTCGAGGGATTGGCCTGCAACGGTGGCTGTGTGGGCGGGCCGCTGGTGTTTGAAAACGGCTATGTGGCCAAGACGCGCATCAGGCGGCTTATGGACCGGCTGCCCAAGGTGCTGCCCCAACAGCGGGTGGATGAGGGGCATCTCAACGAAGTGATGCCCGAAATTCGGTTTGACAAGCCCATAAAGCCCATTCAGGTGATGCGGCTGGACAGCGATATCGGCCAGGCCCTGCAAAAAATCAACCAAATTGAGGAAATCAAACGGCGTTTGCCCGGATTGGATTGCGGTTCGTGCGGATCGCCCACCTGTCAAGCTTTGGCCGAGGATATCGTAAAAGGCGAGGCCAATGAGATCGACTGCCTGTTGGTATTGAAAAAGCGGGTGAGGGCTATGGCTCAACAGATGGTGGAGCTTTCGGACACCACCC
>DVJW01000125.1 GCA_018716505.1 Candidatus Faecaligallichristensenella faecipullorum
CGCGAGGAGCGGCCCAAGTGGCCGCTTCCTCTATCATTTTCCGGCCGTCACCGAAGGTGACAGGAAAATGATGCAACTCGAAAAAATGAAAATTTCATTTTTTCGAAGGGTGTTGACTTTGTCAACACCCACACGCCCGTCCCGAATAGGGGCGGGCGCTTAATTTGGAAACCTCCACCCTGTACTTCGCCCACAGCAATATCTGAAAATCGGAAAAATTTATACCGCCGGTAGAATGACAAGGGCCGGATTCTGTGTTATACTGGGGATAGAAACTGAAAGGAAAGGGCGTTCTTCAGATGGCTTGCACGTTGAAACGGTCGGATTTGCGTCAAGAACATAGCGTGGTACTGCTTGAATCGCGGTATCCTGTCTTTGTGCGCGCGCGTCCGGCGCCGATGGAAGCCCTTACGCCCTCAAGGCGCTAAAAAGGGGCAAAATTTTGCCCTTCTTCCACCCGTCCAGGCGCGGCGGGTGGATTTTTTTATTTGGGAGGTGGAAACATGGAGATTCGGGGAAAGGTGGCCACGGCCATTGCGTATGCCAATGTGATTGAGGAGGAGGCCATCGAGCAGATTCGCAGAATGTGCGATTATGATTTTACCGCGGGCAGCAAAATCCGTATCATGCCCGACGTGCACGCGGGCAAGGGATGCACCATCGGCACCACCATGACCATAACCGGCAAGGCGGTGCCCAACGTGGTGGGGGTGGATATCGGCTGCGGCATGTACACGGTGCGGCTGGACCAGCGCACGGTGGATTTTTCGGAAATCGACGCGGCCGCGCACTACATCCCGTCCGGCATGAGCGTTTGGGAGGGGCGAAAGGAAAGCTTTGACCTGGAGGCCCTGAAATGCTATCGGGATCTGAAGGATACCCGCCGGCTGCAGCGCAGCCTGGGCACCCTGGGCGGGGGCAATCACTTTATCGAGATCGACCGGGCCTCGGACGGAACGCTGTATCTGGTGATCCACACCGGAAGCCGCAATTTGGGCAAGCAGGTGGCCGAGCGGTATCAGCGTCTGGCGGTGGAGCTCAACAAGGGGCGCGAGGCGTATTTCCGCCAGCGGGACGCCCTGATCGCCGAATACAAGGCCGCGGGCCGCCGCAAGGAAATTCAGGACGCGCTGAAGGCCCTGAAATGGGAGGATAAGCCGCTCACGATCCCCGAGGATCTGTGCTATGTATACGGAAGCTATCTGGACGACTATCTGCACGACGTGGCGCTTTGCCAGCGCTTCGCCCGGCGCAGCCGGGAGCTGATCGCCCAAATTTTGATGGAGCGGGCCCATCTCACCGGGGGAAGCGCCTTTCACACGGTGCACAACTACATCGACACCGATGAGATGATCCTGCGCAAGGGGGCCATCGCGGCCCACAAGGGGGAAAAGGTGTTGATCCCCATCAACATGCGCGACGGGAGCGTGCTGGCCATGGGCCGGGGCAATCCGGAATGGAACTGCTCGGCGCCCCACGGCGCGGGCCGGCTGATGTCCCGGGGCGCGGCCAAAGCGGCGCTGAGCCTGGAGGAATACCGGGCGGCCATGGAGGGCATCTACACCACCTCGGTGGACGCCTCCACCCTGGACGAGGCGCCCATGGCCTATAAATCCCTGGAGGACATCCTGGAGGTGATCCGGGATTCGGTGGACGTGTTGGATATTATGAAGCCCGTTTATAATTTTAAGGCGTCCGGCTAGCTCAAAATCCGGCCGGGCGCGGGAAAGGATGATTGAAAATGGATCTTCCCGTGATTGATATGCAGCAAACCGGCCGGAACATCGCCCGCCTCTTACAGCGGCGGGGCATTACGGTGAGGGCGCTTCAGCGCATGATGGGGTTTTCCACGCCCCAGGCCATTTACAAATGGCAGCGCGGCCAATCGCTGCCCACGGTGGACAATCTGGTGGCCCTTTCGGCCATACTGTGCGTGCCCATCGACGGGATTTTGGTCATAAGAGCGGCCCAGGCGGCCAGCGCGTAAAGCATAGAACCCCGGCCAGGCGAACAGGAAAACGAAGTATTCATTTTCCTGTTCGCCCGGCCGGGGTTCATTTTCCTGACAGCGCATTACACGCCCTCTATGCCCTTTTCCTCCACCCGCCGGGCCAGATGCTTGATGGCCTCAAAGCTCTGCTCGCTGAGCACATGTTCCACCCGGCAAGCGTCCTCCCCGGCGGTCTGTTCATCCACCCCCAGGTGCATCAGCAGGTTGCTGAGCACGGTATGGCGCTCATAGACCTGTTCGGCCAGGGCCTGGCCGGCCTGGGTCAGATGGATTCCGCCCAGGGGATCGACTTCGATCAGCTGGGCGGCGCGCAGGTTGGCCATGGCCACGCTCACGCTGGGCTTGGAAAATTCCAGATAGTTTGCGATATCCACCGAGCGCACATAGCCGTTTTTCCGCCCGAGGACCAAAATGGCCTCCAGATAATTTTCCCTGGATTCATGAATTTTAACCGCCATTGGCCTCTCCTCCCTTTTTGAATTGACTTTGAAAAAGACGGAAGGCAGATGGGATCCGCCTTCCGCCCAAGACCGCGCTTTAGCCGCGCTCCTCTTCCTGAATTTCCTGTTCCTTGGGATCGCTCTGTTGCAGCTTGCTCACCAGAGCCCATTCCACCCGGCGCTCCTTGATCTCCTCCACCTTGATGTGCAGGCCGAAACAATCCATTTCCGGGGTGGCCCCGTCCTTGGGAATCGAGGTCAGCTGGCTGAAGATCAGCCCGCCCAAAGTGTCGTATTCCTCATCGGTGGGCAGCTCAATTTTCAGCGCCTCGTTCAGGGTTTCCAAATCCACCCCGCCGGCCACCCGCCAGGTGTTCTCAGCCACCAGGGCGATATCCTGTTCGGCCTGGGGGTCAAACTCGTCGTAAATATTGCCCACGATTTCCTCCAGCAGGTCTTCCAGGGTCACGATGCCGCTGGTCCCGCCGTATTCGTCCACCACGATGGCCATATGCACCTTCTGGGTTTGCATTTCCCGGAAGAGCACGTCGGCCTGCACCGACTCGGGCACAAAGTAGGCCGGGCGCAACAGCTCCCGCAGGGGCTTGGGATTCTCGGCGCGCAGGTTTAAGAGATAATCCCGGGTAAACAGGATGCCCAGCACGTCGTCCAGATCCTCGTTATAGACCGGGAAGCGGGAAAGCCCGGTCTCCTCTATGGTTTTTACAATCTCGTCCGGGGTGTCCTCCACCCAGATGGCGGTCACATCGGTGCGGTGAACCATGCAATCCTCGGCGGTCATGTTGTTAAACTCAAAGACGTTGTCGATCATTTCCTTTTCGTTGGCCTCAATGGTGCCCTTTTCCTCGCCGATATCCACCATCATGCGGATTTCTTCCTCGGTAACCTGTTCTTCCTCGGCGTTGGGGTCAATGCGCATCAGGCGCAGCACGCCGTTGGTGGAAACGCTGAGCAGCCAGACCACCGGCTTTACCACCTTGGAGATGCCGTTGATGATCCCGCAAACCGCCCGGGCCACCTGGTCGGACTTTTGCATGGCCACCCGCTTGGGCACCAGCTCGCCGAAAATGAGCGTAAAGTAGGACAAAATTATGGTGATCAAGACCACTGCCAAGGTGTTCAACACGTGTTCCGGTATGGCGGTCAACTGTACCTCATCCACCAGGTAGCGCACGATTTTGCTGGCGAAGTTGTCGGCCGCAAAGGCGCTGCCCAGGAAACCGGCCAAGGTGATGCCGATCTGAATGGTGGACAGGAAGCCCGCGGGCTGCTCCACCATTTTGAGCATTTGAGCGGCCTTGCCGTCGCCCTCTTCGGCCTGCTTGCGCAGTTTGTTCTCATTAAGAGAGATGACGGCGATTTCGGTGGCTGCGAAGAAGGCGTTAATGGCGATCAGCACCACCTGAAGCAACAGTTGACTCCATATAGGGTCAGGTGACAAGATGATTCCCCCTTTAGATTCATACGTTCTTTCGAACGCGATATAAATAGACAATTCTATTATAACACAGATTGTATCAAAGCGCTAGTGGTTGTTAAACAATCCGTTTCCCGATGGCGAATGCCTCTTTTCCTTGATGAATTTTCCCGTCCCTGTTGGATTCCTGAAACAGACAAACCCGCCTGTGGCCCGTGGCCATGAGGTGGGTTTGTCTGCTTCAAACGAAGGGGTTACAGCACGCGCTTCGATATGCGCTTCCACATCTCCGTCATGCGCACACCGTCCTCGTAGGAACCGCCGCCGCCCGGCAGTATGCCGCCGCGCGCCATTTCGGTCAGGAATTCCTCGTCGGGCTCAATGAATTTGTTTTCGAATATGCTGCCCTCGGACACCACCGGGGTGCCGCAGAGGATGACGCCGGCCTCGCGGGTGCGTTCCCGGAAGCGCAGGAAGTCCTCGCGGGAGCGGGACATGCCGCGCATGATGCTCAGATCCAGGGACTTGGGCTTGCAGGCCAGGCAGGCCTCCAGATATCCGGGGAAATACGGCCCGCAGGTGTGCAAATGGCCGTAGCCGTACTTGTCATACAGCTTCATGTTGAAGGGACGGCAGAATTTTTCGTGCATCTCCGGGCTGAGCACCGATACATAGTCGTCCCACAGGATCAGGCCGGTTTCGCCGCCCGGCACCGGCGCGGAAGCGTTCTTTACAAGGTTTTCCTTGCCCACCCGGCGCTCCATGGCGGCGATGGTGCCGTCGATGGCCCCGGTCACGATCTCCATAAAGCGCATCATTTCCTCGGGCGCGTCGTACATGGCCAGCATCAGGCTCTCGTTGTCCATGATCTTGGTGGCGATGCCGTAGGGCGATTGATGGTCGCACACGCAAATGGGGATCTCTCCGCCCGCCGCGTCCATGCACATATCGCAGACCTGCATCAGCCGCTTGCCCCAGCCGTCGTTTTCCGGGTCCACCTTGGCGGGCAGCTTATCCAGACCGTCGATATCGTTCAGCACCCGGCCCCGGGTAAAGGGCGGGTTTTCGTCTACCACCAGCTGCTCCGCGCCGAACATCGAGGCGATCAGGCCCTCGCCCAGAAAGTCAAGGTAGAACATGGGCAGATAGTCGGTATCGGGAAACCCTTCAAATTGCGCGTTCACCCCGGCGATGGTCTGTTCTATGAACTTGCTGAAGTCTTCGTTGCACTGCCGGTAATTGTAATGGGGCAGGCCGCTGGTCTGAATGTGAAAGCTAAAGGGGATCCTGTCCACAGGCCGGCCGTTGTAGTAATCGGATACGCGTTTGCGGGATTCCGCAAGCCGGTCCTTATCCAGCTTAAGCGTATACTTGCCCATACTTGATTCCTCCATAAAATTCGTAGGATACTGGTTGCCCATTGGATCGAATAAAAGTTCCCGAACGCTTCCGAAAAAAGGGGGACGGCGGTTCGTACCGCCCTTAAGCGGGACACATCGCGTCAACTACGCACATTATACCATATAATTTAAATTTTACAATACGAATCTCGCGCCCCGAAACGCCGAAATTCAATGTCCGGCAGACGGGCGGCCGGCAAAACCATTTGGCTCCTTCCTCAGGATATGGTATACTGAAGATATTCATGACAGCGGATAAAGGAGGAAGGCGTCTATGCGCATCGCACTGGTGGCCGATTTGCACGGAAATTGGCCCGCGGTTCAGGCCATGGAGCGGGATATCGCCCGCCGGGGCGCGGAGGAAATCTACTGCCTGGGCGACCTGGTGGGCAAGGGCCCCTCGTCAGACAAGACCTGTGATTGGGCCTTTGCGAACTGCTCGGTGATCCTGGGCGGAAATTGGGATCTGGGGGTGGCCCAGCGCGCCTTTCCCAAGGATGAATTCTATTGGAACCAATTGGGGAACGCAAGGCTTCAAAAGCTGGCCGCCCTGCCCCTGGAGCATCATTTTGACTTCAGCGGCCTGCATGTCCGGCTTTTGCACGGCCGGCCGGTGACCCCGGATTTGGTGCATCCCGAGAGCGAACGGGCCGAGTTTGAACAATTGTTTGAGCGGGACGGGGAGCAATTCGAGCTGGTGGGCTTTGCCGATTGCCACGGCCAGTTTGAGCGGAGCCTGAGGCGGGGGTACATCTTCAACACCGGCAGCGTGGGTAACGCCATCGGGCGCACCGGGGTGCATTACGCCCTGATCGAGGGCGAGATGGGCCCATCCCGCGCGCCCTTTGCCCTGAGCCTGATCCATTTGGACTATGATGTGGAGGCCGCTTTGGCGGACGCCCTCGGGGCCGGGGGCCTGCCCGGCGCCCAGGCCTATATGAACGAACTCAAAACCGGGGTCTACAGCCGGAAGATGCCGAAAAACGGCGGGTAAAGGGGCGTTCCCCTAAAACCCCTTTGAAATCCCCAGGGACAAGACCCTCCCCACCCCAATAAAATAAAGAAAGGAACCAACCCCATGCGATACATCACCGGACAGAGCGCGGAATTGAAGGCCCATTTGATGGAGCGGATCGCCCAGGCCTTAAAGGACGGGGGCGATTCGGCCCTGATCCTCATGGTGCCCGAGCAGTATACCCTCCAGGCCGAGCTGGACGTGGTGGACGCGCTGGACCTCAAGGGCTCGTTCAGGCTGCAGGTGCTGAGCCCGGCGCGGCTTACCGAGCGCATCTTTGAGGCCGCGGGCCGGCCCCAACCGGTGAAGGTGGACGATATGGGCCGCTCCATGCTGATGTACGCGGCCCTGAAAAAGCTGAACAAGGAGCTTTCCTGGTATCGGGGAGCCGAGCGCCGCAAGGGCTTCAGCCAGATGGCGGTCAGGGAAATTTCCCGGTTTAAGCAGGCCGGGCTGAACGCTGAGGATTTGCGGGAACTGGCCGGGGCCCAGGGCCCCGGGGCGCTGGGCATGAAGCTTAATGACCTGGCCATCCTGTTTGAGGCCTATGAGCAGGCCATGAGCGGCCGGTTTTCCGACGGCGAGGATCAGGCGGCCTGGGCGGCCCAGCGCGCCCCAAAAGCGGGCTTTTTAAGGGGCGCCCGGGTGTTTGTGTACGGCTTTGACCTGATTTCCCCCAACCTGGCCACATTGCTCCTGGCCCTGGAAGAAACCGCTCAACCGGTGGATGTGCTGATGGTGTTGGAAGACCAGACCGAAAGCGATCTGGCCCTGTATCTGCCGGTGCAAAACAGCCTGGCCCGGCTGGGCCGAAGGGCGGTGGAGAAGGGCTTTTCGGTGAGCCGGACCCGCGTCGCCCCCGGGCGCGCCCAAAGCCGGCCCCGGGAGCTGGCCTTTTTTGAGGAAAACGCCTTTTCCTTCGACGCGGCCGAATGGCCCCATAAGCCGCGCCATATCGCCCTGGCCGCCCTGGGCAATCCCGAGGAGGAGTGCATGCGGGTGGCGGCCAGAATCCGGCTGCTGGCCCAGGAAAAGGGATGGCGCTATCGGGATATGGCGCTGGCGGTGCGGGATTTGGAGGGCTATCGAGACGCCCTGGAGCGGGCCTTCCAATTGTTCGAGGTGCCGCTGTTTTTGGAGAGCAGCCGTCCGGCCATGAGCCATCCGCTGGCCCGCTACCTGCTGGGCGCGCTGAAACTGGTGTCCCAGGGCTGGCCGGCGGGCCAGGCCCTTTCGGTGCTCAAGAGCGGCTATGCGCCCCTGGATCAGGACGGGGCCGACCGGCTGGAAAACTACGCCCTGGAGCACAACCTTCGGGGCGGGGCCTGGAAAAAGCCGCTTCAATATGGCCTGCCCGAGGAGGCCCAGCTTTTGGAGCCCCTTCGCGCGGCCTTCGCGGCCCCGCTCGCGGCCCTGGAATCGCGGGCCAGGGACGCGAAAACCCTGAAAGCGGTGCTGGAGGCGGTGTTTGCCTTTTTGGAGGAGAGCGGGTGCGCGCAGCGCCTGAACGAGCAGGCGGACCAGCTCATCCAGATGGGCATGCGGGCCGAGGCGGCCGAAGGGGTGCAGGTGTGGAACCGGATCATGGGGGCCCTGGATCAGATGGCCGCCCTCATGGGGGAAGAACCCCTGACCCTGGGCGAGGTGGCCTCCCTCATGGAGCAGGCGCTCTCCGCCTCTCTGGTCAAGGCCCTGCCCCAATCCGGGGACGCGGTGACCGGGGGCAGCATCCAGCGCTTCCGCAGCCGTCCGCTCCAGGCGGTGTTCCTGCTGGGCATGGACGACGCGCCGCCCATGGCGGAAAATGAGCTTTTGCAGCCCGAGGAAAAAAAGCGCCTGGAGGAGCAGCGGCGCCTGTTTTTGGGCATGGATTTCATGGAGATGAGCGCCCTTCAAAAGCTGAGCCTGAAAAACCTGATCGCCCTGGCCCAGCAGTCGCTGTATATCAGCTATCCCCGGGGCAACCGGGAGGGCGAGGCCCGCTCCATGGGCGAGTTTGTGAGCCGCGTCCTGAACCTGTTTCCGGAGTTAAAGGAACAGAGCGCCCTGAACATGACCAGCGAAAACCTGCTTTCGGCCCCCCAGGCCGCCCTGGAAACCCTGCCGGCGCGCCTGAGCGCGGCCCGAAAGGGGGAACGGCTCACCAAGGCCGAGCTGAACGCCCTGTGCGCCCTGGCCCAAAACCCGGAAACCGCCCCCGGGGTTGCGCGCCTGGCCGCGGCCTTACGGCACCAGGTGGCCTCCCCGCCCCTGAGCAAAGAGCTGGCCCGGGCGGTGTACGGGGAGATTCACAAGGTCAGCGTTTCCCGGTTGGAGCAGTACGAGCGATGCCCCTTTGCCCACTATGTGCGCTATGGCCTGGAGCCGGTGGAGATCAAGCCCTTTGAGATCAGCCCGCCGGACGAGGGCAGCTTCTTCCATTCGGCCCTGGAGGGCTATTTGCGCGAGCTGATGGATTTAAGCGAGCTGCCCGGGGAAAACGAGGCCCGGGCCCGCATGGATCAATTGGTGGATCAGCTTTTTTCCAGCACCATGGATTCGCTTTTAAAGGACAGCTCCATCAACCGGGCCCAGGCCGCCCAAATGCGCCGCAAGGCCCGGGGCGCGGCCTGGGCGCTCACCCGCCAGCTCAAGGGCGCCGGGTTCAAGCCCTGCGCGGTGGAGATGAACTTCGGCTCTGCCCAGCCCAAAGTGACCCTGCGCCCCGAAAGCGGGCCGGTGGCCCTTGCGGGCATCATCGACCGGGTGGACGTGTTCCAGGACGGCGGGGTGGACTACCTGCGCATCATCGACTACAAGCGGGGCCAGGCCGAGCTGAGCCTGGAGCGGGTGTATGCCGGGCTTCAGCTGCAGCTTCTGCTGTATCTGGCCGCCGCGCTCATGGCCCATCCGGGCGAGCCGGGCGGGGTGTTTTACTTTGTGGTGGACGAGCCGCTGGTGGAGGAGAGCAGCATGAACCCCGAAACCGTGGAACGAACGCGCACCCAGGAGACGCGGCTGCGCGGGCTGATGTTGAATGAGGAAAAGGTCATCCGGGCCATGGGCCAGGAGCCGGGGGCCGTGGTGCGGGGGGCGCGCTTCAAGAAGGACGGCGGCCTGGCTTCGGACGCCCCGGCGCTCAGCCGGGAGGAGTTTTCCCTGCTCATGAACCACGCGCTGAGGGCGGCCGAGCGGGCCATGGACGCCATACGCTCGGGGGACACCCGCATCGCCCCGGCCATGCTTTCCGACTACACGGCCTGCAAGACCTGCGACTTAAAGCCCATCTGTCAATTCGACGAAGGCCTGCCCGGGGCGGACTACTGCCGGCATGAAAAACTGAGCCGGGAACAGGTGATGAGCCGGCTGAAGGAGGAGGAATCGCCCCGATGAACTGGACGAAGGATCAACAAAGCGCCATTCTGTCCCGGGGGGAAAACCTGCTCTTGTCCGCGGCCGCGGGCTCGGGCAAGACCGCGGTGCTGGTGGAGCGGGTGATACGGCTGCTGGAAGAGGGCGCGGATGTGGACCGGATGCTGATTGTGACCTTTACCCGGGCCGCGGCCGCGGATATGCGCCAAAAGCTCTTCAAGCGGCTGCGCCAGGCCGCCCAGGAAAACCCGCGCTTCCGGGAGCAGCTGACCCGGCTGGAGCGCGCCCAGATCAGCACCCTGCACGCCTTTTGCGCCGAGCTCATCAAGGAGCACTTCCAGGCCGCCGGGGTGGATCCGGGCTTCCGGCTGCTGGACGACGGCGAGCGGGTTAACCTCTTGACCCAATGCCTGAGCGAGACCCTGGAGGCGGCCTATGAGGCGCCCAGCGACGACCTGGAGGCCCTGAGTTTCGGCCGCACCCCGGCCCAGATTTCGGATATGGTGCGCCAATTGAGCGGCTTTCTGTCGGCCCGGCCCGATCCCGAGGCCTGGCTGGAGCGCGCCCTGTCGCTCTCGGAGGGCGGCGGCGAAATTTGGACGGACGAGCTGCTGAGGGAAGCCCGGCGGCTGATTTTCCAGGCCATTGCCCATACCCAGGCGCTTTTGGACACCGCGCCCGGGGAATATCTGGGGGTGCTGAATCAGGATCTGGCGAAGATGGAGCCGCTGGGCGCGCTGCCCTATGGGGAATTGAGCGCCCGGGCCGCGACCTTGGATTTTGCCCGCATTCCCCGGGTCAAGGAAAAGACCGAGGCCCATGAGGCGGCCCATGCGGCGCGCAATCAAACCATCAAGCGCTTGAAGGACGGGCTCAAAAAGCTGCTTCCGGATCCGGAGCGGGGGCTTTTGGACGCCAAAGAGAGCGTGCCCGAGCTCAGGGCGCTGGGCGAATTGTATCGGGACCTGCAGGGGCGCATGGCCCATCGCAAGGCCGCCCGGGGCGCGCTGGACTTCAACGATTTGGAACACCTGGCCCTGAAGGCGCTGAGGGACGGGGCCACGGCCCAGGCGGTGCGGGAAAAGTTCGACCACATCTTTGTGGACGAATATCAGGACACCAGCGACCTTCAGGAGAGCATTTTGTCCCTCATCTGCCGGGAGGACAACCGGTTCATGGTGGGCGACGTGAAGCAGAGCATCTACCGCTTCCGGCTGGCCGAGCCCGGGCTGTTCCTGGAAAAATACGCGGCCTATCAGGCCGGCCAATCCCGGGGCAGGCTGATCGCCCTGAGCCAGAACTTCCGCTCCCGAAGGGAAATTCTGGAGTTCACCAACGGCGTCTTTGCCCGGTGCATGACGGCCGGGCTGGCCGAAATCGACTACGATGAAAACGCCTATCTGCGCCCCGGCGCCGGGTATCCCGAGGGCGTCCATCCGGTGGAACTTTGCCTGATGCCCAAGGAAGGCGAAATCCCGGAGGGCAACGGCCCCATGGATGAGGCGGCGCAGGCCATTTTGGATATGACCGACGCCCAAAGGGAGGCCCAGCTGGCCGCCCAATACATCCGGGAACACCTGGACCAGCCCTTTTACGACCTCAAACGCGGCGAAACGCGCCCCCTGAAACCCCGGGATTTCTGCATTTTGAGCCGGGTGGGCAGCGGGGTCTTGCCCATCGTGCTGGAAACCCTGCTCAAGGAGGGCATTCCGGCCTACGCCGAGGCGGACTCCGGGTATTTCGAGGTGTTGGAGGTTCAGGTAATGCTGAGCCTGTTGGAGCTTCTGGACAACGGGCGCAGGGATCTTCCGCTGCTCTCGGTTCTGCGCTCGCCCATCGTGGGCCTCGACAGCCCGGAACTGGCCGCCATCCGGGCCCATGCCCCCAAGACCCCCTTTTGCGACGCGGCCGCCAGCTATGCCCGGGAGAAGGGGGACGAAACCGCCCTGAAACTGCGCGGCTTTTTTGAGAAAATGGCGCGCTGGCGGCTGCTGGCCCGGGCCCTGCCCCTGGGCCGTTTGGTGGATGTGCTGCTTCAGGAGAGCGGATATTTGAGCTTTGTGGGCGCGCTGCCCGGGGGCGGCAAGCGCCAGGCCAATCTGGCTTTGCTCAGCAGCCGGGCCCAGGCCATGGACAGCCAAAACAGCTTTGGCCTGAGCGGGTTTGTGCGCTATATCCGGGAGCTCACCACCGTGGGCCAGGACGCGGGCACGGCCCACACCCTGGGCGCCGGGGACGACGTGGTGCGCATCATGAGCATCCACAAGAGCAAGGGCCTGGAGTTTCCGGTGGTGATCGCGCTGATGATGGGCCGCAAATTCCGGGCCCCCTCCGGGAAGGGGGCGCTCAGCCTGCACCGGGATCTGGGCATGGCCCTCATGCACCACGACGCCCGCCTGTCCAGCCGCCGGGAGCCGCTCTCCCGCCGGGCCATTTTGACCCGGCTGGCCCGGGAATCCATGAGCGAGGAGCTGCGGGTGCTGTATGTGGCCTGCACCCGGGCCATGAACCGCCTGGTGCTCATGGGCAGCGTGCCCGGCCGGCCATGGGCGCTTGACCGGGCGCGGAGCCTGGGCCCCGGGGAATACAACTGCTTTTTGGATGTGATCCTGCCCGCGGTGCTTGATATGCCCGGGGGCGACAGCCTGATAACCCCCAGGCCGCCCAGGGCCGGGGATCTGGTGAGTGTCCAATTTGCCGGGGCCAGAGTTGCGCCCGCGCCCCAGGAGCAGGCGGCGCAGGAGGTCGATATTCAGGACGTGGTTCAGGCGCTGCTCTCCGGGGAACGGGACGGGCTGAACCCGGAGCAGGCGGAAAGGCGGCTGTTTTGGCGCTATCCCTATGCCCAGGCCGTGTCCAGCCCCCTCAAGCTCACGGCCTCGGGCCTGAACCGGGAAATTCAGGGCCCGGACGAGATGCCCGAACCGGTGGCCCGGCCGTCGTTCATGGAAGAGGAGGCGCTGACCGGGGCCGAGGCCGGCACCGCCATCCATGCCGCGCTGCAGGCCATGGCCCTGGATCCGCTCAGGGGGCTTTCCGGGGCCGCGCTGCGGGCGGAAATCGCGGGGCAGCTGGCGGACATGGAGCGCTCGGGCATCCTGACCCCGGTCATGGCCAGGGCGGTGGACGCGCGCCTGTTGGCCGGGTTCTATGAATCCCCGCTGGGCGGGCGCATGCTGTCCTCCCCGGTGGTGCGCCGGGAATGGCCCTTTAACCTGAGGATGAGCGTTCAGGAGGCCCTGGGCCTTGACAGCCAGGAGCGGCTTTTGGTGCAGGGCGTGGTGGATCTGTGCTTCCTGGAAGGGGAAGAATGGGTGCTTTGCGACTACAAGACCGACCGGGCCCGGGACGAGGATGCGCTGCTTGAGCATTACCGGCCCCAATTGGCCCTTTATGCCCGGGCGCTGTATGAGATTACCGGAAAAAAGGTCAAACAAAAGGTGCTTTGCCTCTTGAGAAGGGGCAGGTATCTGGAAATTTAGCATAAAAAAAGAAACCGGCCCGGGAGGGCGGGTTTCTTTTTTGGCGGAAAAGGTTTGGGATGGGGCACGCCCCCCTGTGATCCCCTTGGGAAGGGGAAATGTTTTATGAGGGGCCAGGGGGGATGAATCCCTTTTGCAAAGGGAAGCAAAATTTCCCCTGGCGGGGAGGCTTTTTTCTTGGAGGGCCCAGGGGGGATTCCGAATCCCTTCTTCGCCCGTCAAATGGCTTCGCCATTCGCCGGGTACGCGGGCCGGTATCCTTCGGAACCGGCAACCGCTAGTCGCGCTTTGCGCTCCCTCGTCCCTTAGGGCCCTCCAAACCACCCAGAAGGCGCGGCGTCAAAATCTTCGATTTTGCCGTCGCGGTCGCCTTCGGCGACTTGGAAGCCCAAAGGGCTTCCAACCTCTCCCCCTCAAACGGGCTGCTCATTCGCCGCCCCGGCCTCGGCTTCGCCGGGCCGGGGTTCCGGGGAGCAAAATAAATTTTGCTCCCCTCCAGGTTCGCTTCGCTCACCCTGACTGGGGGCCTCACGGCCCCCGCCGCAACCGGCTCCCCCGGAGAAAGAACCGGTCTGATAAAGGTGGAAAATAATTTCCCTTAATGAACCGAGCTATGCGGGTTTGGGCGGCAGCCCAGCGGGCCCCGGGTGACGGCTGGCCGGGTGACGGCTGGCCGGGTGACGGCTGGCCGGGCGGCGTCCGGTCGTTTGAAGGGAATCCTCCTCTATCCACAAAAACCATACCTTGTAAAACATGAAGAACGGAGCCGTCTTTAGGATAGCTCCGCAGCGTGTCGAAAAAGTCGACACGCTGTCAGGAAAATGAATGCTTCATTTTCCTGAGTTGCATCATTTTCTTTTGTCGCCCGTCAAAGGGCTTTGCCCTTCGACGGGTACGCTCGGCGAATTATTGAATCGCCCGTCCCGGCCAGAAGGCCGTCGCGGGTACGGGGCGCAAATCTTCGATTTTAGCGCCCCTAGTCGCGCTAAAGCGCTCCCTCATTATTCGCCGTCGCTAGTCGGGCTAATGCCCTCCCTCCTTTTGTCACCTTCGGTGACGGCCGGTCGGAGGCCGCGTTTACGCGGCTGGAGGCCCGAGGACAGCGCCTTAGCGCTCCGCAGGGCCGGAACCCCGGGCAAGTGAAACGCGGCCC
>DVJW01000126.1 GCA_018716505.1 Candidatus Faecaligallichristensenella faecipullorum
AGCGAATTAAATAAGGCGAGTTGAAGAGGGGATAGACCGCTTCCATCTTGACAGGAGCGGTCTTCTCCTTGTCATGCGGAGAGTGAGGTTTTGCCACCATGGCGGATTACATCATAAAACGGCTGCTGCAGGGAATTCTGGTGGTGCTGGCAGTGTCCATTATCCTGTTTGCCATCATGCAGATGATGCCCGGCGACCCCATTTTGCTGATATGCGGCGATCGCGTTTCTCCGGAAATACAGGCGCAGGTGCGCGCGGAATGGGGGTTGGATCAGCCGGTCGTGGTGCAATACTTGAACTGGCTTAGTCATGCATTGCGCGGAGATTTCGGCCAGTCCATCATAACGGGTCAGGATGCCTGGACGCTGATTCAAAGCCGGTTGCCCTATACGCTTTTGCTGAGCGGATTGGCGTTGCTGCTCCAATATTTGATTGGCGTGCCCATCGGGCTGTTGGCGGCCTATAAACACGGCAGCTTGTTCGACCGGGCGGTGGTCTGGGTGTCTACCATGCTTTGGTCGGTTCCCAGCTTCTGGTTGGGCGTAATCCTGGTTCTGGTTTTCAGCGTTACCTTGGGCGTGCTGCCGGTATCCGGATTCAGCGGGCCGGCCTCGTTGGTGTTGCCCCTGTGCGCGCTGGTGATCCCTGGATTGGCTTCGGTCATTCGGATGGCCCGTGCCGACGCCATGGATGTGCTGTATGAAAAGATGGTGGTTACCGCTTACGCCAAGGGCTTGAATAACCGCCGGGTGCTGTTGGGGCATGTGCTGCGCAACGCCATGATCCCCACCACCATCATGTTCTTTCTGTCCTTGCCCTGGGTGGTGGGCGGTTCGGTGGTCATTGAGAAAATTTTCGCCTGGCCTGGCATGGGTCAACTCCTTTGGAGTTCAATTACCAAGCAAGATTATCCCATGGTGCAGGGCATCGTGATCATCATCGCGTTGCTCACCGTTATATCCAATACCATTGGCGATTTGTTGACCGGCTGGTTGGATCCGCGCATCCGCAATGAACTGCGTGGACCGGCGGCGTAAGGGAGGAGGAGCATCCGTGAAACAAAAAAAGAAAAATAGGTTCTGGTTCCGGGCGCTGCGCAATCCCTCTTTTGTGATCGGCGCGATCCTGTTGCTGTTGGTCATATTTTGCGCAATTTTTGCCGATGTGCTGTGTCCGCAGGGATATGACGCAGTCAATATCATGGACAAACTCAAGCAGCCCAGCTTTATTGACCCGACTTCGCCCTATCCGCTGGGCACCGACCATGTGGGCCGCGATTTGCTGGCCCGCATCATCCATGGCTCGCGTATTGCGCTGCAGGTGGGCCTGGTGGCGGTGGCCATTGAGACCGTAATCGGTGTAATCCTGGGCCTGCTCAGCGGCTATTACGGCGGGAAGCTGGGCAATGCCATCATGTTTGTGACCGACCTGACCTGGTCCATTCCGCCGGTGGTGCTGGCGTTGGCCATTGTGACCGCCATCGGTTCGAGTTTGATGAATGTGGTCATTTCCATAGCCGTGGTCAGCTGGGCTCAGTTTACCCGGATCGTGCGGTCAAAAACCCAGGCTCTCAAAAACACCCCCTTTATCGAGGCGGCCCGGGCCATTGGCGAATCGGATTTTTCCATCATCGTGCGCTATATTTTGCCCAACGTCACCTCTCAGGTGTTGGTTATCGCCACTTTGGCTCTGCCCACCGCGATCCTGTCCACCTCGTCCTTGAGCTTCATGGGTCTGGGCGCTCAACAGCCCCTGCCCGACTGGGGCAATATCCTTTCCGATGGCATCAACTATATGCGTCAATCGCCCTTCCTGACCATTGCTCCAGGCGTGGCGTTGGTGATAACGGTGCTGGGCTTTAACCTGTTGGGCGAGGGTCTGAGGGAAATGCTGGATCCCAAGATGAAGGTATAAGGGGGCGCGCGCATGAGCAATTTGATCGATATACAAAATGTATCCATCGGATATAAGACCGATGAGGGCGAGGTATCGGCGGTATCGGACGTATCCCTGTCCATCGCGCCCAGAGAAATTTACGCGCTGGTGGGCGAATCGGGCTGCGGCAAGAGCACGCTGGCCTCGTCCATCATGCGCCTGCTGGCGGCGCCCGGAAAGTTGACCGGCGGAAAAATCCTGTTTGAGGGCAAGGATCTCACCGCCCTCAGTGACAACGAAATGGTGGCCTATCGCGGCAAGGAAATCGGCATGATTTTCCAAAATCCGTTGGATTCCTTGAATCCGGTCTTGCGCATCGGCAATCAGATCAGCGAGGCCATCATGCTGGATCGGGTGCCCAAGGAAGAGGCGCTCAAGCTGACCGACAGCATTCTCTCCAATATGCAGATCGCGGATGCCTCCAAGCGCGCGCAAAACTATCCTTTTGAGCTGTCCGGCGGCATGCGCCAACGGGCCATGATCGGCATGATGATCAGCCGCAATCCCAAATTGATCATCGCCGATGAACCCACCACCGCGCTGGATGTGACCATCCAGGCACAGATCCTTGAGCTGCTCAAAAAACTCAAAGAACAGCACAACGTGTCGGTGTTGCTCATCACGCATAACTTTGGCGTGGTGGCTGAAATCGCGGACAGGATCGGCGTCATGTACGCCGGAACCTTGGTGGAAGAAGGGGATGTGTTCTCGCTGTTTGAGTCGCCTAAACATCCCTATACCGCCATGCTGCTGAAAGCCCTGCCCACCATTCGCAAGCATCAGGGCAGGCTGCAGGTCATTCCCGGCAACGTGGAGCGTTTGATTAATCCGCCCAAGGGCTGCCGCTTTGCCAACCGCTGCCCCTATGCCATGGACAAATGCGTGGACGTTCCGGCGCCTTGGCAGTATGAGGGCGAGCATCGCTGGGCTTGCCATCTGGAAGGAGGAATTGCCCGTGGCTGAATTGCTGAAAGTTGAAGGGGTTTCCAAGAAATTCGTCAGTGTAAGCGGGCTGTTCAAACGCCAGTACACCGTGGTGAGCGCGGTGGACAACGTCTCCTTTAGCGTGTCCGAGGGCGAGACCTTTGGCCTGGTGGGCGAGAGCGGAAGCGGAAAGACCACGGTGGCGCGCATTGCCCTGGGGCTGGAATCGGCCAGCGCTGGCCGGGTTCTGGTGGAGGGGGTGGATGTCTCCTCCCTCAAGGGCTCGGGCTTGAAGGAGCTGCGCAAGCGCATGGGCGTGGTGTTTCAGGATCCCGCCTCTTCGCTCAATCCCCGGGCCACCATTGGCCAGACCTTAAGGCGGCCGCTGGAGGTGCATGGATTTTCGGCCAAAGAAATGGACATGGCTGTGGAAGAAGCCATGGACAAGGTTCAGCTCAACCGGGATCTGCTGTCCCGCTATCCGCATCAGCTCAGCGGCGGCCAGCAGCAGCGTGTTTCGGTGGCTCGAGCCATTGTGTTGAAGCCCAAGTGTCTGATCCTGGACGAACCCACCTCGGCGTTGGATTTGTCGGTTCAGGCCCATGTGCTCAACTTGCTGTTGGATCTTCAGGAGCAGGATAAGCTGACCTATCTCTTTATTACCCACGATCTGGATGTGGTGAAATATGTGAGCGACCGGATCGGGGTCATGTACCTGGGCCAGATGATGGAGGCCGCGCCGGTGGATGATCTCATGGAGCGCACCGCGCATCCTTATACCTACGGCTTGCTCTGTTCCGCGCCCATCGCCAATCCGCGCCTGCGTGGACAGCGCAAATTTCAGCTTACCGGCGAGATCGCCAGCCAGGTGGAAACCTATGTGGGCAAGCGCCAAATGCGCCAGGGCATTACGGGTTGCCGGCTGCGCACGCGTTGTCCCTTCGCTTGCGAGACTTGCGCCCAAAATCGCCCCGAGCTTCGGGAAGTCAGCGAGCGCCATTTTGCGGCCTGCGACCGGGTTCCCCTGGAGGGCCTGCCTTTTTCAAAATAACCGCTTCGGCAATCAAGTCGAAATCAACCGGGGACCGCTCATTGGGCGATCCCCTTTTCCATGAAATTCCATGAAAAAGTAGTCTGTGCCATATAAAAGGATGTAAAATAACGGGGAATTATGGTATAATTTGCATGGAGTTTTATGCGGATAAGCAAATAATATCTCGAGAAAAAGGAGCGCTTGTATGCAGCACATCCATAAGGGGCATAGGGAGAGGCTGCGCCAGCGTCTGGCCGCGGAGGGATTGGAGGCATTTCAGCCGCACGAGGTCATGGAGCTGTTGCTGAGTTTCGTCATCCCGTACAAGGATGTGAATCCCCTGGCGCACCGGTTGATCGACCGCTTTGGTTCCCTGCAAAATGTGCTGAAAGCCGACCCGCCGTTGCTGAGTGAAGAGACGTTGATATCTCCCAAGGTGGCGGAATCCATTCACAAATTGGGAGAATGGATGGATATGTATGAACACTTGCCGGAACAGGCGCCGGTGGTGATGGACTCGTGGAAGACTGCGGGACAATACGCCGTCCAACTGATGCGTGGCCTGAAACTGGATTGCGCCTGCCTGGTTTGCCTAAGCATATCGGGCAGCTTGCTGCATAGAACGCCGCTCACCACCGCCCAGGAAATGAGCCCGCGACAGGTTGTGGAAATCGCTCTCCGCCATAAAAGCTATTCGCTGTTGTATATCAGCGGCCATGCGCGCGGAGGCGCGACGCCCAGCCCCGAAGATTTAAATAAAACCCGCCAACTGGTTCGGGTGCTGGAAGCCGTGGAACTTCAGCTGATGGATTTTATCGTGGCCTGCGGCACGGAGTATACCAGCCTTCGAAAGACTCGCTTGCTTCAGCCCGGCGTTTCCCAATCTTTGCGCGAACCGAACCCGCTGTTTGACCGCTGGATAGACGATTGATAAAATAGGCTGATAACAAAACAGGCGCTCTGCCGTTCTTGGCAGAGCGCCTGTTTTGTTTCTTACCGCTTGATGCGCAGGGTTTTTACCTCAAAGGTATGGAAGTGGAGGGAAACCTGTCCGCCGTCGCCGCTGATTTCCGAAATCGGATTTTCCAGCATGTCGCAAAGCTCCAGGCGCTTAAAGGGCAGGTTAATGGTCAGGGCGGCGTCGGTGTCCGCGCGCTTGCTCTCATATAGCCGCGCGATCAAATCGCCCGATCCGTCCTCCGCGGCCTTGACCGTCTCCAACACGATGTTGGCCTTGTCCAGCGCAAACAGCGACCTCATGCCGCAATTGCCTTCCTCCATGGCCACCGGTACATTGAGCTGATAGCCCTCTTTCACCACATCGCTGTCCAGGAAGCTACCGTTGTAGACATAGTAGCTGTAGGTGAAGCGGTGCACGCCGTTGTCCGCGCGCATTTCCGGACAGGCCGCCGCCCGCAGCAGCGTGAGCTGAATTTCGTCGCCCATCATGCTCACGCCGTACTTGCTCTCATTGAGCACCGCAGCGCCCTGATTGGCGTCACAGAGCGCGGTATAGCGATGGTTGCAGACCTCAAACCGGTCGGCGTCATAGGGGCGGGAGCGATGGGTGGGCCGCTCCACATAGCCAAACTGCATTTCGTTGTATCCCTGATCCGCGCGGATGCCGGTGGGGAAGCTGACCTTGAGCAGCTTATGCAGCTCGTTCCACTCGATTTCGGTATCGAAATCCACCCGGCGGCTACCGGCCTCCAGGGAAATGATCTGGGTCAGCGTCGACTCGTTGAGCTTGCGCTTGATGCGCACCGCGCACCTGAAGGGGCCGTCCATGGCGATTTCCTGCTCCACCACTCCGCCCAGCTCCACCGGGCTCAGCTCATACATGCTGTCGATATCCCAGGCGTCGAATTTGCGCGGCACGTCCTTGAACATCTTAAACACATTGGCCGGCCCGCCGATGCGCTGGCGCTGGGTTTCTTTGTCCAGCAGCGAGCGAATTTCACCGGCGCTGCCGATCTCCACCCGAATCAGCGCGTTTTCCATCACGATGCCGTCCTGCGTCCATCCGATGCTCACGCCGCCATGGGGCGCGTCCACCTCATAGGGGGTTAAGCTGGTAAATCCACAGCTGGGCACGCTCACAAAGGCCAAGGCGCCCTGATCGTTGGGTTGAACGGGAATCAGGTTGCCCGCGCTGTCCTGGGCGCCCGAGCGGAAGGCCTCGGGCAGCTGAACCAGGGCCCGGCGATCCCAACTCAGCGAGTTGAACACCGTCACCCCATCTTGAGCATAGGGCAGCACTCCGCGCGCCGCGTGGCCCAACTCGTCTGACTTGGCCAGCACCTTCTCGTAGAGCTTGGCCGCCTCCACATACACCCGGCCGATGGAGCTGCCGGGCAGGATGTCGTGGAACTGATTGAGCAAAACATCCTTCCACAGGGCGTCCAAATCCTTCAACGGATATTCCGCGCCCTTGAGGGCCATGGCCGCCGCCGCCCAGAATTCGGTTTCCCTGAGGGAGAGCTCGCTCTTGCGGTTGCCGCGCTTGACCGCGGCCTGGCTGGTATAGGTGCCCCGATGGCACTGGAAATACAGCTCGCCCACATACCGGTTTTCCGGCAGATGCTTGCGCTCCATGTCCTCAAAGAAGGTGACCGGGGCGTCAAAATGCACCTTGGGCGCGCCTTCGATATCCTTTTCCCGGGCGATTTGCTCCAGGTCGTCCCGGGTGGGGCCGCCGCCGCCGTCGCCGTAACCAAAGGGCAGCAAAAACGCGTCCAGATGCTTGCGCTGCACCCTGTGGTTCCATTTGTCGATGATGGTGGCCGCGTTGACCTTGGATTCGTACTCCATGTGCAGGAAACTCTTGATCTCGCTGCCGTCCATGCCTTGCCAAGTGAAGTAATGGTAGGGGAACCGGTCCGATCCGTTGTATGTCCAGAAGATCTTCTGGGTGGTAAGGTAGTCCACCCCGCAGCCCTTTAGAATCTGGGGCAGGGCGGCAGTGTACCCAAAGGTATCGGGCAGCCACAGCAGCCGGCAATCCACCCCAAACTCCTCCTGATAAAAGCGCTTTCCGTGCACCAGCTGACGGATCAGGGATTCGCCGCTGGTCATGTTGGTGTCCGGTTCCACCCACATGGCGCCGTCCGCAATCCATTGTCCCTCCTGAATCTTCTGCTTGATGCGCTGATACAGCTCGGGATAGCGCTGTTTGCACATCCAATACAGGTGAGGCTGGCTCTGGATGAATTTGTAATCCGGATATTCGTCCATCAGGCGCAACTGCTGGGCAAAGGTGCGCGAAGTCTTGCGCTCGGTCTCCTGAAGCGGCCAAAGCCAGGCCACGTCCAGATGGGCGTTGCCAATGGCGTAGATATCCGGGGCCGTGCTGCCGTTATGGGCCTCCATGAGCGGGCGCAGCGCCTCCCGGGCCCGCTCATAGTCCTGAAGCCGGGCCGCCCGAGGCTGCTCAAAATCCACCATCAAGGTGAAATCACACAGCGCCTGCTCGATTTTCTCGGTGCGCAGGGCATTGGGATCGCCCATTTCCATGATTTCCTTGAGCATTTGAACATCCAGCCAGAGCTGATAGGCGCTCTCATGCCAGATGCCGAAGGTATTGCTTCCCACCACTTTGCGGGGCGCTTTGGGATCGGGCGCCTGATAATCGCCCGGCCGCACCGGACCGGTGGAGCATCCGCCCAAAGCGGATTGGGGATAGAAATGGCCGGCATAGGCTTCCAGCAGCAGGTCAAAGCGCTCGCCCGGCTGGCCCTCCATGGTTAAGGTTTGATCCACATAGTGATGATGGGGAATGCCCACCCAGTCGGCGCGGCAGGCGCCAAAGGATTTCCCGTTGACAAATATCGTGCTTTCTCCGCCCGGATCCAGGTTCATCACAATGCGCTGGCCCTGAGCGGCCTCGGGCAGCACAATTTCGGCGCGCATCCAGGCATACTGCCATTCCTCGCCCCAGCGGGTTCCCTCAGGCATGGGCGCAAAGTCCTCCCGCGCCTGGGCCTGCTCCGCCGTGAGCTGGTCAAAGGTCAAAAATCCCTTGAACTCAATCTCGCCCAGCGGCTCATAAAATTCCTTCTTTAGGGTTTCAATCCAGTGGTCAAGACGGCCTTTCCATTCAGGCTGCATGAAGCCCCCTCCTTTTTAATACCTTTCCATTATAGCGTAAATGTTGAAAAAATCAACCTTTCACCTTCATCACCGCATCAGCAGCCAATACACCCCGGCGCCCCATTGCAGCAGGGCAATCAAGGGCATGAACAGCACAAAATACCAATGGCGCGTCTTGTGGCGGAAAGCGCGCATGCCCGCGAAAAAGCCCAGCGCGCCGCCCAGCAGGGCGATGATAAACAGGCTCTTTTCCGAATAACGCCATTGCCCCTTAATGGATCGGCGCTTGTCGCCAAAGCAGACGGCAAAGCCCACTAGGCTCATGAGCGCCAGATACATCAGAAATACCGCGCCCGCATTAAAAGACAAGGGGATTGCTCCAGGCCTCGCGGCCGTTTTCATCAATGATGGCGCATCTGAGGTACCGGTCGGCCGGATTCAGCGGATAGGCGGCACGGGTCATTCCCTTTCCGGTTACACAGCGCTGGCTTACCCAAGGCCGGTTGGAATAAAAGATCACGTGGTTCACCGGGCTGCACCGCACCACCAATTCCGTTTCAGTGAGCTCGATCTGTTCGAAGGACGGGCCTTGACTGGCGTAAAAACGCCCTTGATCCAAGGCGCTGAGCAGGGCCTCGCGGCTGCATTCCGGCGCATTGACCCGAATAAAGGATTTGCACTCGTCGCCGTTGTAAAAGTGGGCATCATCGCTGGCCACCAGGTTCAAGGCCATGCCGTGGGTGGCGGCCAGATCCGCAAAGGCCGATGAATCGGCGCGTCGGCCGTTCCAGGGCGTGTTGGACACGGAATTGTAGATCTCCATGGCGCTCAACCCTTTTAGACTTTTAAGCATTTCCAGGGTGTTCAGCGACCAGTGCGGATGGGCGAGAATGGCCAACCCGCCGGCCTCTCGAATGCCCGAAATGCCCTGATTGGGATCCAAACAAGCCAAAGTCCGCTCGCTGGGCGCGTCATTCAAGCCCACACCCACGATATGCACCACCTGATCGTCAAAGGTATAATCCAGCTCGCAGCCCGACAACACCAGCAGGCTTCCAAAGGTCCGCTGGGGCGCGCATTTTCTATGGTCGGTTACGGCCAGAAAATCATAGCCCGCCCGTTCATAAAACGCCATGGCCTGTTCGGGCTCGACCCTTCCGTCGCTGCGCCGGGTATGCAGGTGCAAGTTCCCCTTATACCAAGGCAATGATTCATCAAAAAGCTTCAAGTGTAAGCCGCCTCCCGGTTCATCATTGTCTTTCACTCTAACAGTTTTCCCCTCAAATTGCAAGCAAAGGCTTGTGAAAGCATGGGAAATAATCGTCTCATAAGAATATCAAAAGGACTCCGCGCCCATGGCGCGAAGTCCCCTGGGTGTTGACAAAGTCAACACCCTTCGGAAAAATGAAATTTTCATTTTTCCGAGTTGCATCATTTTCCTGTCACCTTCGGTGACGGCCGGAAAATGATAGAGGAAGCGGCCACTTGGGCCGCTCCTCG
>DVJW01000127.1 GCA_018716505.1 Candidatus Faecaligallichristensenella faecipullorum
AGGGTTGGCAACGCCAACCTGGAGGGAAACGGATTGATCCGTTTCCCGGAACCCCGGCCCGGTTCAACCGAGGCCGGGGCGAATGCCGCAGGACGAAGGCTTGCTGGCGGCAAGTCGAGGACACACAGGGAGCGCAAAGCGCGACTAGGCGGTTGCAAATCGAAGATTTGTACCGCCGTACCCGGCGAACGGCGAAGCCGTTGGACGGGCGATTCACACAGTCCGCGCCGTTTTCAAACCCCGCCAGGCGTATTGCCCCTTGTACACTGAGGGTATTGTATCATAAATCCCATCTTTCTTCCAGCGAATAAACTCAGCCCTTTTTTGCCATACTGAAAGGGCAAGCTGGCATGGGGAGGAATTGCTATGGAACAAAATCCCTCGGACAGCCTCAATCAGGAGCTGATGCGCGCCCCTTTGAAAGCGAGTCTTTCGGAAAATCTCGACGCGCTGAAAAACCTGATGAACGCTGCTCTGAATAAAGATTTGATTATCCGCGAGTTCAAATGCGCGGGGTTTGACTGCGCGCTGCTTTACATGGAGGGCATGGCCGACACCCGCTCCATAAACGACTATGTGCTGGAGCCCTGCCTGCGCGAGGAGGATCACCCGGACTGGCCCGAAAGCGAGCGCCTGGAACGTTTAAAAAACGAGGTCTTGGCCGTGGGTGACGCGCAGGTCAACGAGTTCTTCTACCTGGCGGTTGAAGATATTTTGAACGGCAAGACTGCGGTATTATGCGAGGGCTCCCCCTTTGCCCTGGGCTTGGAGACCAGGGGCTATGAAAAGCGGCCGGTGGGCAAGACCATCAACGAATCCGTGGTGCTGGGCCCCCATGAGGGTTTTGTGGAAAATCTGCGCACCAACATCACGCTCATGCGGCGCATCGTGCGCTCACCCATGTTGGTCAGCGAAATGATCAAGGTGGGCAAGGAACTGCCCACTCAGATTTCCATGCTCTATCTGAAGGGCGTGGTGGATCCGGCGATATTGGAAGAGATGCGCAGGCGGCTCAAGGGCCTGAATGTCAATAACGTGCCGGGAAGCGGCTATTTGCAACAGCTGATCGAAGATCAGCCCTTCGCGCTCTTCCCCCAAATTTTGCAGACCGAGCGGCCAGACCGGGCGGCCAGCATGCTTTCCGACGGTCAAATCGTGCTGCTCTGCGACGGTTCGCCCTTTGCGTTGGTGGCGCCGATTACCCTGTTCCATCTGCTGCATGCCTCGGACGACACCTTTATGCGCTGGCAATACGGAAGCTTTCTGCGCCTTATCCGCATGCTGGGGCTGTTTATCTCGCTGCTTCTGCCCGGGCTGTATATCGCCTTTACCCAATATCACGCGCATATGATCCCCATGAGCCTGTTGACCTCCATCGCGGAAACCCGCTCCAACGTCCCCTTTCCAGTGATCGTGGAAGTGCTGATTATGGAGTGCTCCTTTTACCTGATTAACGAGGCAGGCACCCGGATCCCCAGCCTGATCGGCCCTGCGCTGGGCATTGTGGGCGCGCTGATTTTGGGCCAGGCCGCGGTCTCCGCCAGCATCATCAGTCCGATTTTGATTATCGTGGTGGCCATCACCGGTCTGGGCAACTACGCCACGCCCAACTACAGCATTGGCATCGGACTGGAAATCCTGCGGCTGATGATCATCATCGCCGCCGCCCTGATGGGCCTGTTTGGCATTTCCATGTCCCTGTTCCTCATTATGTGCTACATCTGTTCCATGAAGTCGCTGGGCCAGCCCTTTTTATCGCCCATCGCGCCGCTGCGCCCCCACAATCCGGATCTGCTGCTCCGACTGCCGCTCTGGCTGCAAAAGCGCTCCATGTTTTATGTGCGCTGGCCCAACTGGTTGTCCAAGACCAAAGGGGCCATGCGCCTTTGGAGGGAGAAGAAAAAATGAGTTTTATTGCGGAACGCAAAAGTTTGATTGCCCTGGGCATGGTGGCCGTGACCTCGCGGCTGATATACAGCGCGCTGGTGGATATGCCCCAGCTGGGCAACGGAATCTGGATCGCGCTGGGCGTGGCGTTGATCCTCTGTCTTCCGCTCAGCCTGCTGCTGGATTGGCTCGGCCATTCCTTTAACGCCCCTGCCCATCAGGTGCTTGAGCAGGCCCTGGGCACGGTCACCTCTCGCGTCTGGTATATCGCGGCCTTTGCGCTCATGGTTTGGGACGCGGCCTGCGACGGGCGTATGCTCAACTGCATATCCAGCTACTTCGCGCTCTCGGCCCGAAGCCTGGTGGTGCTGTTCGGATTGACGGTGGTCGTGGTGGCCGTCGGCTGCCTGCGCGGCATGCAAACCATCAGCGATGTGGCCCAGGTCTGGCTGCGCTTTGTGCCGCTGCTGCTCCTCATGATCATCATTGCCCTGTTCTCCCGCGCTCAATTCGGCTGGCTGTTTCCATTGCTGGGCGGCGAGCTCCCCAACTCGCTCATGACCGGCTTTTCCTTGGTCGGCCATTGCGCGCTGATCAGCCTGTGCTGTCTGAGCGCCAATCCCCCTGGAGAAAAAAACGACTTCATGACCACCAAAATACTGGTGTTTTCCATCTTGCTGTGCGCGTTGGTGGCTTTGCTGGCCCGGGTGATGTCGCCCCATCTGGTCAATGTGGAAACTACCCGGGTGATGGCCATTGAACGGCTTTTGGCCAATGGGCGCGCGCCCATGACCCTTCAGCTGTTTACCATGATTATCAGCTACAGCAACCTGCTGCTGACCTGCTCCTTCGATCTCCTGATGAGCGCCCATCTGCTAAAGCTGACCCTTCCTCCGCTGCCGGGTTGGGCCTGTGTGGCCGTCAGCGGGGCGATCTGTCTGACCTTGGGGCTCATGGGGTGGGCCGAGCAATACGCCGCGCTCTTCCTGAATACCTATCGCTACTTTGTTCTGGCGCTTCCGGCCATTGTGCTGTGCTGCGCGGCGCTGATAAAGCAAAAAAGGAGGCGTATGGCCCATGGCTAAGCGCTTGTTGCCGCTCGTCTTGCTCCTGCTCGGGATACTTCCGCTGAGCGGTTGCACCCATGTGCTCCAGGTCAGCCAACAGGCCTATGGCATCAGCCTTTCGGTGGATAAAACCGAAAGCGGCGAGTTTATGGTGGCCGTCAAAATGCCCAGACTCAGCGGTTCCAGTTCTGGTGAAAGCACGGGCGAAGCCTCGGATTACATGGTGGCCGATGCCACGGCCAGCAGCTTCTCCGAAGCCATGGCCCTGTTAAACGCCACCTTGCCCAGAACCCTCAATCTTTCGGAGCTCAAAAATGTGGTGGTATCCGATGGCGTGGCCCAATCCGCCTATTTTTCGGATATCATCACGGATATGATCGAGATGATTACCGGCATCCAACTCTCTCAATCGGCCCAGCTCATCGTCTGCACCGGCAGCGCCCGGGATTTTATAGAACAACAGCAGCCCACCATCGGCACCCGGCTATCCCGGGCCATAACCGAGGAATTGAATCACTATGATTGGCTCGGAATCAGCCGCCCCACCACTTTAACCGACGTTTACTTTCAGATGAATTCCCTCTACGGAGATACCGCCGTTACCTTGGCCGCGCTGAACAGCGGACAGGGCAACCGGCCGGTGGCCGCCGGCCGAACCATGGACGCCTACCCGGGCGCCCTGCCGCGCAACGGGGACAGCCAGGTGGAATACATGGGCAGCGCGCTTTTAAACAGCCAACAAATGGTGGGGGTTTTGACCGGACTGGAAACCCAACTGCTAAACCTGCTGTCCGGCGAAGAAATTTCCATGCACTATATGTGTGACGGCCGTAGCCTCACCCTGGGCAGCGCGGGCAATCCGCGCATCAAGGTGGACTGCTCCGCCGATATCCCTGTCATTCAGATCGGCCTCAAAATCACGGCCGGCCCGGCCCAGAAGGTGACCGATACCCATCAGCTCATGTCCCTTTTGCAGGCCGATATCCTGGATCTGATCGCCCATTGCCAATCCTTGGGGGTGGAACCCTTTGGGTTTGCCCAATACGCGGCCAAAAATTTCTGGTTTTATAAGGATTTTCAGGATTACCATTGGCCGGATAAGTTTAAAGACGCAAAAATCGAACTGGACATCGATGTGACCATTCTTGAGGGCTGACCAACCAAAGCCCTCTTTTTTTGATATTCCGTCCTATTGACAGGCTCATGAATTGCGCTATACTTAAAGCAATTCCATGGATCAACCGCGCATGCGCGGCGAAAGGATGGGTTCCCTATGCTCTACCCAAAGAATCAATCGCCCCGATTGGAGGACGGCCTTTTTCTGAATCCCTCCTGCGAATATCGTGGCGCGCCCTTTTGGGCTTGGAATGGAAAACTCTCCCGCGAAACCTTGACCCGCCAGATCGATATGCTCCACAAAATGGGCATGGGCGGCTTTCACATGCATGTGCGCACCGGCATGGACAGCCCCTATCTGGATGAGGAGTTCATGGGCTATATCCGCCACTGTGTGGATAAGGCGGAAAAGGATCAGATGTTGGCCTGGCTTTATGATGAAGATCGCTGGCCGTCGGGCACCGCGGGCGGAAAAATCACCGCCGCCCACCCGGATTACGCCCGAAAGACGCTGCTCTTTACCCATACCCCCTATGCTCCGGACCGCCCTCACCGCGCCCAAAAGCCCGAGCCCGGCCGGGGGCAGGAATCCATGCGCCAGGACAACGGCGTGCTGATCGCGGTATACGACGTGCTGCTCAATCCGGACGGAACGCTGAAAAGCGCGCGCCGCACCGATATCCAAACCCCGGCGCGTGGCCAAAAATGGTATGCCTATATGGAATCCGCGGCGGACGACCCCTGGTTTAACAACCATCCCTATGTGGATACCCTGAAGCCCGAGGCCATTCGCGCCTTCATCGAGACCACCCACGAGGCCTATCTGCGGGCGGTGGGCCCGGAATTCGGCAAGACCATCCCGGCCATCTTCACCGACGAGCCCCAATTTACCCCCAAGGATACCCTGGATTTCCCGCTGGAACAAAAGGATATTTTCCTGCCCTGGACCGATGACCTGCCCGATCTTTACGAGGCGGCCTACGGCGAGCCCATGCTGGACAAACTGCCCGAATTGATCTGGGAGCTCCCGGAAAACCGAATCTCCCGCTTCCGCTATCGGTTCCATAACCTGGTGGCCGAGCGGTTTTCCGCCGCTTACTGCGCCCAAATCGGCGATTGGTGCCGGGATCACGGCATCGCGCTCACCGGCCATGTGATGGGCGAGCCCACCTTGGAGAGCCAGACCCTGGCCGTGGGCGACGCCATGCGCTGCTACCCCAGCTTCGGCATTCCGGGCATTGACATGCTCTGCGATTTCCATGAATACAACACCGCCAAGCAGACCCAGTCCATGGTGCATCAGATGGGCAACGAGGCCATGCTCAGCGAGCTGTACGGGGTGACCGGATGGGACTACGACTTCAGAGGATACAAGCTGCAGGGCGATTGGCAGGCCGCGCTGGGCGTGACCGTGCGGGTGCCCCATCTGACCTGGATGACCATGAAGGGCGAGGCCAAGCGCGATTACCCGGCCTCCATCGGCTATCAATCCCCCTGGTGGGATCAGTTTTCCATGGTGGAAAACCACTTTGCCCGCCTGAACACCGCGCTCACCCGGGGCAAGCCGCGGGTGCGGGTGGCGGTGGTGCATCCCATCGAGAGCTATTGGCTCTATTGGGGCCCTTCAGAGCAGACCGCCGCGCTGAGAAGCAATCTGGAAAACCAGTTTGCCCAGCTCACCGAATGCCTGCTTTTCGGTTTGATCGACTTCGACTTTATCTGCGAAGCCCGCTTTGCCGCCCAATGCCCCAAGGCTCAAAATCCGCTGAAGGTGGGCCAAATGGAATACGACGCGGTGATCGTGTGCTCCTCGCGCACCCTGCGCTCCACCACGCTGAAGCGTCTGGATGACTTTGAGCGGCAGGGGGGCCGGTTGATCTTTGTGGGCGACTGTCCGGATCTGGTGGACGCCGAGCCCAGCGGCGCGGTGCGGCCGCTGTTTGAGCGCGCCGTGCGCGTGGGCTTTGACCCATTGGCCATTCTGGACGCGCTGGAAGACCTGCGCATGCTGGAAATCCGCGATCAAAGCGGCCGCCGGACCGACCGTTTGATCCATCAATGGCGCAAAGATCGGGAAAATGAATGGTTATTCATCGCCAACGGAAAAAATCCCGACTGTCCGGACGTGGATCCGGCGCCGGTGCTGCGCTTCAGCCTTCAGGGGGAATACCGCCTCACCGAATACGACACCCTGAGCGGCGCCATCCGCCCGCTGGGCGCGGTGTATCAAAATGGGCGCACCCTATTCGAACGCCCCTGGCACATGCACGACAGCCTGCTGCTGCGCCTGGAACCCGGCCGCTCCAGCCAGCCCGTTCTGAGCCTGATTCGCGGTGAAAAATCTCCTATCTCTTTGATGGCGCCGGTGAAAATCAGCCTGGACGAGCCCAACATGCTGCTTTTGGATATGGCGGAATACGCCCTCAACGGAGGAGCGTACCGGCCCATGGAGGAACTGCTCCGGCTGGACAACCGGGCCCGGGCCGAATTGGGCATCCCGCTCCGGCGCAAAGAGGTGCTTCAGCCCTATCTGATCGCGCCCGAGCAGTTTGAAAACTTCCTCTCCCTGCGCTTTCGAATTCCCAGCGAATGCGAGGTGAGCGCGCCGCTGTTGGGCTTGGAGGATCTGGATCTCACCCAAATCCGCTTCAACGGGGTCGAGGTGGAGCCCAAGGCCGTGGGCTGGTATGTGGACCGCTGCATCCAGACCGTGGCCCTGCCGCCCATTCATCCGGGGGAAAACATCCTGGAAATCCAAACCCCCATCGGCCGGCGCACCAATCTGGAATGTTACTACCTGCTTGGCGACTTCGGCGTTCGGGTCAACGGCGTGCAAAAGACCGTGATCCCGCCGGTCAAAACCCTGGGCTTCGGCGACATCGTAAGCCAGGGCCTGCCCTTCTATACCGGAAATGTGAACTATTTCTTTGAGATTGAGGCGGACGGCCCGATGACCCTCAGGGTACCCCGCTATCGCGGCGGCCTGGTCAAGGTGTTTATGGACGGAAAGGAGCAGGGCAACATCGCCTTCTCCCCCTACGCCATGGATTTGAATCCTTCCCCAGGGCGGCATGAAATCTGCCTGAAGCTCTACGGCGTAAGGCAAAACGGCTTTGCCCAGCTGCACCATACCCCGGGCGTGTATTTCTATCAGAGCCCCAACTCCTGGCGTTCGGCCGGAGACCTGTGGTGCTATGAATATCAATTTAAGCCCATGGGCATTCTCAAGAGCCCCCTTCTGTACGGCCTGGAGGGCGGTTCGGACGCCGACCACATCACCGACCGGAGCTAAAGCGACGGCGGCGCGGATTTTTCTCCGCGCCGCCGTTTTTCAATTTGCAATGCCTTATAGCTCAATATCCGCCCACAGGTCTTCCCTTCCGGTCAGTTCCAGGGTGCGCTGATCCGGCTGGCCGTCGCCCACAAAGATGCGCGCCGTTCCCTGATGGCGCACCGCCCTGCCCTCATCGTCGAACAGGGCCAGTTGCTCGGGCTCAATGCGCAGGGTCATGCGCCTCTGCTCCCCAGGCTGCAAATATGCGCAGCCAAAGGCGCCCAACTGATGTATCGGGGCCGGATATTCGGGGTTCAAAATCCGCACATAGGCCTGGGCCACCGCCTTGGCCGCCCGCTCGCCCACGTTCTTCACCGTAACCTGAACTTCTACCCCTTCCCCCGCTTTGCTCAGACAAAGATCCGCAAAGGCAAATTGGGTATAGCTGAGCCCAAAACCAAAGGGATAGGCGGGCTTCTGCTCCATAAAGCGGTAGGTACGCCCGGCCATATGGTAGTCCTCAAAGGGCGGAAGCTGGTCAAAGCTCTTATAAAAGGTCACCGGCAGCTTGCCGCAGGGGCTATGCGCGCCGCTGAGCAGCTGGCCCACCGCCAATCCGCCCATCTGGCCCGGATACCAGGCCTGCAAAATCGCCGAAAACCGCGCCTCATGGGGGAACAAGGTGGCCGAACCGGTCATGTTGACCAGCACCATCGGGGTATCCACCGCGCACAGCGCGTCCAACAGCATGCGCTGGGATTCGGGCAGATCCATGCTCGACCGGTCCCCCGAGCCATAGCCCTCCTCGCCCTCGCATTCTCCGTTGAGCCCGGTGACCACAATGGCCACATCCGCCATTTGGGCGGCCTTCAGCGCCTCGGCGATTCTGAAGTCCGCGCTCTCGCCCCAGCCCGCTTCCGCCGATCCGCCCACCAGCGAGCTGCCCTCGGCGTACAGAATCCGCGATTCCGGGAAAGCCTGGCGAATGCCTTCCAGGACCGTGTAGCTGACCGAGGCGGTGCCGCTGTAATTGCCCATCAGCGCGGCCCGGCTGTCGGCGTTGGGGCCGATGACCGCTATGGTCTTGACCTTCCGGCCATCCAGGGGCAAAATGCCGTCGTTCTTCAGCATCACCACGGTATCCAGGGCCATATCCAGCGACTGGGCATGGTGCGCCTCGCAATCGTTTTCCTCATAGGGCAGCTGGGCATAGGGCACATGGGCCGGATCGTCAAACATGCCCAGCCTGAATCGATACAGCATCAGCCGGTAAACCGATTCGGTAATGGTTTCCTCGCTGATCAGTCCCTGTTTCACCGCCTCCACCAGATGAGGGAATTCCTGTCCACAGCACAAGTCGCATCCATTATTCACGGCCAGGGCCGCGGCGTGCACCGCGTCGGGGCAAACCTTATGGCGCTTATAGATATCCTCAATGGCCCCGCAATCGCTGACCACATAGCCCTTAAAGCCCCATTCATCCCGCAGGATATCCTGCAAAAGTTCGGTGGAGGCACAGGCCGGCTGGCCGTTGACCCGGTTATACGCGCCCATGACCGAATGCACCCCAGCCTTCTGTACCGCGGCCTTAAAGGCGGGCAAATAGCTTTCGGCCATATCCCGCTTGGTGGGATGTACGTCAAAATGGTGGCGGTCGGCCTCCGGGCCGCTGTGCACCGCGTAATGCTTGGCCGTGGCCACACATTTGAGATATTTGGGATCATCCCCCTGAAGCCCCTTGATAAAGGCCTCGCCCAGCCGTCCGGTCAGGCAAGGATCCTCGCCATAGGTCTCATGGCCCCTGCCCCACCTGGGATCGCGCAGCAGATTGATGTTGGGCGACCACATGGTCAGCCCCTTGTAAATGCCATGATCCCCCATTTCGTCCGCCGCGTGGTGCTTGATGCGCGCCTCATCGGAAATGGTTTCGGCCACCTTGTTCAGCTTTTCCGCGTCAAAGGCCGCGGCCATGCCGATGGATTGGGGAAACACGGTGGCCGTGCCTGCCCGCGCCACCCCGTGCAGGCATTCGTTCCACCAGTTATACTCAAAAATTCCAAATCTGGGCAGCGCCGAGGCGTTGTAGGTCATCTGGCTGACCTTTTCCTCCAACGTCATCTGGGAAACCAAAATCCGGGCACGCTCCTCAAAGCTCAGGCTCTCGTCCTTCCATTGTTCGTTCATCTTTGCGCTTCCTTTCCCCTCATCCAGTTTTATTTCTCTTCGCCGTCGCGATGGGCATCCTGGGGCACATTTTCAAGTCTTTTGATGTCCTTGCCGTGCCGTCTGGCGCAGGCCGGACACAAAAGCTCCCCCGCGCCGGAAACAAACCGCGCGCGGTTATAGCATCGGCCGCATTGATAGCGCAGCTCCTGATTGCGCGCCAAAAGCTCAACCGCGCCCAGATCCACGGCATCAAACCGCTCCATGATCTTGAGGCCAATTCTTATTCCGTCATACTCGTAACAAAGCTCGTCGCCGGGCTGCAAAATCTCCTCCAGCGGACTTTCCAACATTTCCGCTTCACCGGTTTCCCGCCCCGTTTTCATCCAAAACCGTCCCGTTTCACCGGACTCGTCCGCCCATATTTCCCTTAAAAACCTGCCCACCGCCTTCAGATTGGTCCGGGCCGAAGCCGCTAAATACAAATAGTATTGCTTAAAGCGCATATCCTCCGCCCTGACCAACAGATAGGGCAAATCGCCGGCAATGGTTCGCTTTCTGCACCCCCTGAGGTGGTTGGGCATGCCGCCCTTGGTGTAGCCGGCCCCGCATAACTCGCATTTGCACGCTCCGGCCCGCGCGCCGGAAAAACCTTTTACCAGTTCCGCCTCGCCCATCAGCTCGTCCTCAAAGTTTTCCTGCTGCTCCCTTAACCTGTCCTGGGCGTGCCGGAGTACCTCCTGATACAGCTCCCGGCAAATCTGATCCATTCCGCGCACCGCCCGGGCGCGCTCCACCGGACAACCCACCTGTCCCAGCGCGGTGCTGATCAAATCCAGCGTGCGGCTGTCCCGCGCCACCACCCGGGCGGGCCGTCCCTTGGCCTGCATGAAGCTGAGCAGCGCGGCCACCAGTCCCTCGGCCTGCTCTTCCAGATCCTCCACCATCGGAATCGCCGCGATTCTGCCATCGGTCATATCCACGATAATCATTCCGGCCGGATACCGGGGCGGATCTCCCCGAATCAGCTCGGGCATGGCGATCAACTCGCACACCAGGCTGGATGCGCTGTTCCGCTTCAGGCGACGCAACCGCGCCACCCCCACCTCGTCGTTGATGTGGGGCGACGGGTAATGCAGCGCCTCGAAATCGGGCTTGGGATAGGATCCCTTGACCCATTCCCCGTCCGTTCCCTGATAGATCATCGGACAAAGGCCGCTTTCCGGGGAAAAGCCCACGGCGCGAAGGCCCAGCTCTCCCTGATAGAGCCGCTCTTCCAACCAAAGCGCAGCCTCCAGCGCGAACGTTATCTGTTCGGTCTGGTCTTCCGTCAGTGCGCTGGGCGCTTTAAAGGGTCTGAGGTTTCGAAATTCCGGAACAAATCCCTTGTTCTCCACCGGCAGCCAATTGATAAGAATTTCCTTCCTGCTAAAGGGTTGAAGCTTCGTCCAGCGCTCAAATCTGAGTTCTATGCATCTCTGCTCCATGGCAATCCGGTGGCGCTGCCAATCCTGGGGCTCAGGCGGACTGTTCAGGCGCGCCTTCAAGCCCAGCAAACTTTCATCCCCCATATACAGCGCCATGCCGGGATTGGAACCGCCAAAAACCGAACAATAACCCGTCCTGCCGTCCGGCAGGCGCAGTGCGAATAACTGTTCGCTATCCAGGCGTTTCCAAAGCGTGCGCCTGCCAAATTCCATGGCCAACTGATATAAATTAAGGGATGGCATTCTATTCTCTCCTTTATGCAGCCTCCCGCCGCTGTTCTTCTCTAATCGTTCATGGCCGGCAATCCCCTAAGGGCGCTCGCCAGCACGGAATGTTCGATTCTCCGGATCCTGAGCCGGTTCAAGCATCCGCCATCCTCCGCTCCGCCTGCGCAATAGGCCATGAGCAATGCTTCCCGGGTATCCAAAAGCGCGGTGTAGCAGTAACCCCGACCGGGCTCGCACTCCAATTCCAGCGGGCCGTAAAAATGCCGCCCGTCCGAACTCACCGCCATGCTCAAGGGCGTCCTCCCCCCCGTCCATATTCCATTCACCCGCTCCGTCCGGCCGTTGTACAAAGGAATCGGATTCCAAACCACAATCCAGCGCCCATCCTTTAAACGGCAAACATCCATGGGCGAGGGTGGCGCACTGAATATTGAAGGCTCGGGGGTGGTCCAATGCTCGCCTCCATCCAGGGAAAACATCTGGTACTGCCTGCCCAAATCGGTGCGGGCCCAGCCCCAAACGATATCGGGCCCAATTTCCTCCACCCCTGGCTCCTGAAGGCCTGTGTTTGATCGATTGGCATAGGGCAACGCACACTTATCCCGTGCTTTCCGGAAACTCCGGCCATCATCGTCGGAAATAAAGAACAACGCCTCCGAACCTCCGTCGAACGGTCCGGTAAAATGCCGGGCCGCTGGCACCAAAATCCGGCCGCTCTTTAGCCTCCGAATCCGGCTGTTGTTGACCACAAAATAACCCTTTTCGGGCGTGGCCTCCACCGCCTCCGACCAGCTGTACCCACAATCCGCCGACCTTCTGAGCACCAGGCGCATGTCCTCCTCATTTTTGCGCACCAAATAAAAGAGCCCAATTTCGCCACTGCCCAGTTTTAAAAACGAGACCGACATCAAATTTTTAACCCCAATCGGGCCGCTCTTAAAAAGAATGCCTTGACTCTCAAAGCTCCGGCCTCCATCCGTGGAGCGCATCAGGGCGATATCGGCTTGGGCATCGTCCTGGGCTCCGCCCCCAAAGCGGCTGTAGGCGAACAACACGGTTCCATCCTCACATTCCACAAAGGCGCCCTCGCTATTGCGCGGATTGTCCCTTCCGGGCGCCAATTCCAGCACAATTTCACCGGTTTTCATAGCGCTCTCCCTCCGCAAATCTGCATCTACGCACAATTATAACATGTCCGTCCGGCCGAGCCTAGTGTTCAAATGCGTGAAAAACCGAAAAAATTTCCGGACGTCCCCTGTAATTTATTCCAGCAAAAAATTTAAAAATGGGATTGACAGGGCATCTCTACAGTGCTATAATGCCTACATTGAAACCGTTGAAGAAAGAGGAGTAAGCGCCTGTCTTTCATCACAGAGAGCCGCCAGTAGTGGAAATGCGGTATGAAAAAGGTGCTGAATGGACTTTCTGAGGGTTCTCCTGAAAGGTGCAGGCCCATTAGGGAGAAACGGGAGTCGCGAATCCGTTATCCGTTCGCGCCGTATGATGGTACGGGCTAAGGGGATCGCAAGATCAATATGAGTGGCACCACGGAGTAATTTCCGCCTCATGTTCCGAAGGGAACGTGGGGCGTTTTTTTATCCGTCCTTCCCCCGGCAAACCATTAATTATTGGCCTAGAGCCGCAAGGAGGATTCCCCCATGAAAAAACTGATCTGTGTCGTGGCTGCCCTGGTACTCCTGTTGAGCCTCTCTTTGACCGCCGCCGCCGAATCCGAGCAGTATACCATCGGCATCGCCCAATTCGCCGAGCATGGCTCGCTGGACAACTGCCGGGAGGGCTTCTTGATGGGCCTGGCCGAGGCCGGCATCGTGGAGGGCGAAAACCTGACCATCGACTATCAGAACGCCCAGGCGGATATGGGTATCGCCAATCAGATCGCCCAGCAGTTTGTTTCCAACAATGTGGATCTTATGTGCGCCATCGCCACCCCGGTGGCTCAGGCCTGCTACAACGCCGCGGATGGAAACATTCCTACCATCTATACCGCGGTAACCGACCCGGTGGCCGCCATGTTGGCGGGTGAGGATGGCAGCCCGGTGGGCAACGCCACCGGCACCAGCGACAAGCTGCCGGTGGAAAATCAGCTCAAGGCCATTCGCGCCATCATGCCCGAAGCCAAGAAGATCGGTATTTTGTACACCACCAGCGAGGTCAACTCCGAAAGCGCCATCGCGGAATATCAGGCTCTGGCCCCGGAGTACGGCTTTGAAATCGTAACCAGCGGCATCAGCACCACCTCGGATATCCCCATGGCCCTGGACAGCCTGCTGAGCCAGGTGGACGTGATGACCAACCTGACCGACAACACCGTGGTATCCGCGCTGTCCCTGGTGCTGGACAAGGCGAACGCCGCCAGTATCCCGGTTTTCGGCAGCGAGATTGAACAGGTCAAACTGGGCTGTGTGGCCAGTGAGGGTCTGGATTACATCGCGCTGGGCAAGCAGACCGGCGCCATGGCCGCCAAGGTGCTCAAGGGCGAGGCCACCTGCCAGGACCTGCCTTACGAAGTCATCTCCGAGAGCAGCCTGTATGTCAATTATGAGGCGATGGAGGCCTTGGGCCTGACCTTACCCGAGGATATGGCCGCGCGCGCCATCGACGTCAATGCCGAGGCGGCCGCCGAATAGGGCATTTTACAGATGAATTTTCCCCGCTTGCCCCCGGAATTCATTCCGGGGGCAAGCGGGCCGCGTAAGGAGTTTTGTTATGGGTATCATATTGGGCATCTTGGAGCAGGGCCTGATCTACGCCATATTGGCGCTGGGCGTCTACATCACCTATCGGATTCTGGATTTCCCCGACCTGTCGGTGGACTCCACCTTTCCCCTGGGCGCCGCGGTGACCGCGGTTATGATCGCCAATGGCGTTCATCCGCTGCTTACTTTGCCCGCTTCGTTGATTGCCGGAGCGCTGGCCGGGATGGTCACCGGCCTCATCCATGTAAAGGGCAAAGTCCGGGATCTGCTGAGCGGCATCATTACCATGACCGCGCTGTATTCCATCAATCTGCGCATCGCGGGCAAGGCCAACCTGCCCATCTTCAATATGAATACCCTGTTTAAGAATCCGCTTATGGACAGCCTGCCCGCCTCCATCGCGCCCTATGCCCCGGTGATTCTGCTGGCCGTGCTGGCCATTGTGTGCAAGCTGATTTTGGATTGGTTTTTAAAGACCAAGGCCGGCTTTCTGCTGCGCGCCACCGGGGATAACCCCAATCTGGTTACCTCGCTGGCCAAGGATGGCGGATGGGTCAAGATTGAGGGGCTGGCCATCGCCAACGGGCTGACCGCGCTGTCGGGCTGCATCATGTGCCAATACCAGCGCTACTTTGATATTTCCATGGGCACCGGAACCATGGTGGTGGCCCTGGCCTCGGTCATCATCGGCATCAATTTGTTCAGGCGGCTGACCTTTGTCAAGGCCACCACCGCGGTGCTGGTGGGATCGGTGCTGTATAAGGGCTGCGTGGCCGTGGCCCTCAACTTCGGTTTCTCGCCCACGGATATGAAGCTGATTACTGCGGTATTGTTCCTGATTATACTGCTGGCCGGTTCGGCCCGCAAGAGGAGGGCCAAAGTCCATGCTTGAACTGCGCAATATCACCAAAATCTATCAGCCGGGCACGGTCAACGAAACCTGCCTGTTCCATGGCTTTAACCTCCAAATTCCGGATAAACAGTTTGTATCGGTGGTGGGCTCCAACGGCTCGGGCAAAACCTCCATGCTCAACATCATCTGCGGTTCCATTCCGGTGGACGAGGGCCAGGTCATCATCGGGGATCGGGACATCACCCGCATGCCCGAATACAAGCGCCACCGGGTGATCGGCCGGGTGTATCAAAATCCGGCCATGGGCACCTGTCCCAGCATGAACATTTTGGAAAACATGGCCCTGGCCGACAACAAGGGCAAGCGCTACGGCCTGGGCTGGGGCGCCAACCGCCGCAGAATCCAGCACTACCGCGATCTGCTCAGCCAACTGGGACTGGGTCTGGAAGATAAGCTGGAAGTCAAGGTGGGGAGCCTGTCCGGGGGACAGCGGCAGGCCATGGCGCTTTTGATGAGCACCATGACGCCCATCGACTTTTTGATCCTGGACGAGCATACCGCAGCGCTGGATCCCAAGACCGCGGAAACCATCATGGCCCTGACCGGAAAAATCGTGGCCGAAAAGAAGCTGACCACCATCATGGTAACCCATAACCTGCGCTATGCGGTGGATTATGGCGACCGGCTGATTATGATGCATCAGGGCCAGACCGTGATGGACAAAGCCGGCGAAGATAAACAGCGCACCGGCATTGACGATCTGCTGAGCAAGTTCAACGAAATCAGCGTGGAATGTGGTAACTAAGCGCGATCGGAAAAAGCCCCCTGAAAATCAGGAGGCTTTTTTCTTACCGGTCCGCCTGGCTTTGCAGCGAATCCGGCATGATTTGCATGAACTCAATGCGGTTGCCATCCGGGTCGTGGGTCCAACATTGCCAATTGCCGTCGCTGCCCTGGCTGGGCGGGTTGTCGAGGGGGGCGCCCTTTTCCCGCATCTGGGCCGCTATGGCCTGGATATCGTCCACTTTCAGACAGAGGTGGCTGTATGATCCCCCTGGATTCTCCTCCTGCCGGCCATAGAACAGCTCGATAAACTGTCCGGGCGCCACCTTGATGTAGCGAATCCAGGGCGCGCCTGTCTCGGGATGTTTGAGCTCAAAGGCGTCCGCAAAGCCCAGCTTGCCGCAATAGAATTCCAGCGCCGCTTCCATGTCACTGGCAAAATAGGCGGCATGACCAATGCCCGTAATCATTCGGCCTCTCCTCCTTGCACATAACCCGTTTTTCACCTTGGCTTTGCTCTATTCTATCACCATTCGCCATCCGTGTCCATTGCAAAATCCGTCAGGCCTCAATGCGTGCGCTGCTGCCCGAAGGGGTCTTGGTGACGATGATTTTGCGCTCGATTCGGTTTCTCAGCTCAGCCACATGGGAGATGATGCCCACCAGCTTGCTGGAACCCGAAAGCCGAACCAGCGCGTCCATCACCTGATCCAGCGAGCGCTCGTCCAGCGAGCCAAAGCCCTCGTCCACAAACAGGGTATCCATGACCACCCCGCCCGCGTGCTGGCGGATGACATCCGAAAAGCCCAGGGCCAGGGACAGCGAGGCCATGAAGGATTCGCCCCCGGACAGCGAGCGCACGCTGCGGCTCTTGCCGGTGTAGTGATTGATGACGTTGAGCTCCAGCCCGAATTGGGATTGAAGATTGTCCGCGGTCTGGGCCCTTTCCAGCTCGTATTGCCCGGCGGTCATCTGCAAAAAGCGCTGGTTGGCCTGAAGCAGCACCTGCTGAAAATAATCCGCCTGGATAAAGCGCTCCAAGGTCATCTTTTCGCTTCCCTTTAGCTTGCCGTTGGCCGTGTCCGACAGGGCCTTGAGCATTTCATAGCGCGCGCTGAGACCGGAAAATTCCTTCCAATCCGCCTGCAACCGCCGGTACAACCGTTCGTTGGCCATCAGATGCAGATTGCGCGCGCCGCTCTCCTCCTCCAATCGTCCCTGCTGGGCAAAGTTGCCGTCCAACCGGCCCTGAAGCGCCTGCTCATCGGCGGGTTCCTGAGCCCTTATCCGCTCCATGAGCTCCTGGCGGCTGCTGAGGGCATGATGGCGCCGCTTTTCATAATCCGCCAAATCGCCCTTGAATCCGCTCAAGGCGCGGGGTTCCAGGCGGGCGGCGGTCAGCTGGTCCATGCTGGAAAAATCTTCTTTCCCCATGGCCTGACGAAGTTCATCCCCGGCCCGCATTGCCCGGTCATTTTCCGCCCGTTCCTGTTCTGTCAGCAGGCCGATTTGATCCTCCACGCTCTTGAGCGCGCTTTGATGATCGCTCAAGGCGGTTCGCGCCCGGCTTAAAAGGGTTTCATACTCGCGCTGAAGGGCGTTCAGCCGCTCGATCTCCCGCTTCGCCTCCGCTATATCCTGAATTTCCAACCCCTGCCTCAGGTTTTCGGTCAACGCCTGCTGGGCGGAACGCTCCTTTTCCCATTCCTGCAAGCGCTGGTTGGCTTCGTTAAAGCGCCTCAGCAAATCGGGAGCCTGTTGATTGAGCCGCTTTTGCCGATCGAGCGCCTGCTGGTATTGTTCCGCTGCCTGGCGCGCCCGGGCCAAGGTCTGGTTCTGATCCGCCGCCTCCTGGCGCGCCTGCCTGATGGCGTCCCGGGCGGTTTCGCTTACCTTGCGCATATCCCACGGCGCGCTGTCCTGACCCAGGATCTCCCCCAACCGCTGTTTGAGCTGGACTTTCTGTTCCTCCAGCCGGCCTTTCTCCCCGCTGTATTCGCTGGTCTGGACCTGGGCCCTTTGCCGCTTTTCCCTGGCCTGCCGCTCCATCTCCTCCAAGGCCTCGGGACTGAGCGCTTCGGGTGCCGGAAGCGCGGGCTGCGGATGGCTCAAAGCACCGCACACCGGGCAGGGCTCGCCTTCCTTGAGTTGCCCGGCCAAAATACCCGCCTGATGCAGCAGCGCTTCACTTCGGGCTTTGGCCAGTAAATGCTCCTGGTTCTCCGCCTGCTGGATCGCCTGGCGCACGGCCTGGTCCAAGGCGTCCAGCCTTTTCTGCCAATCGCCCAGCTGTTTGAGCCGCTCCCAAAGGGTGGTGAGACGCGCCTCTTTTTCCCTGGCCTTCTCCAAAGCGGTTTGGGCTTCGGCCAAGGCTTGGGGAGCATCCTTGAGCGCCTCCGCCTTTTCGGCGGCCTGGACTGTCTGGGCCTGATTTTCCCGCTGGGCCTTGTCCAACTCCAGGACGGCCTGACGCGCCTGGGCACAGTTTTCCTCCAGGGTTTTGAGCCGCTGCCCGGCCTGATGAAGCTGGTCATATTGAGGAAGCTGGCGTTCCAACGCTTCCCGCCGCTTCACAAGCGCGCGCTGCGCCTCCCCCTGCGCCTCCAACGCCTGAAGGGCGTTTTGCAATTCCGGCCCCTTTTGAAGGCGCTCGTCCCGTTCGGCCCGCTTCTTTTCCAACTCAGATTGGGTGGCCGTCTGACGCCTGTGCGCCTCCAAAAGCGCCTGACGCCTGGGCTCCAGGCGTTGGGCCGCTTCATCCCTGGATATCCGCGCACGCAATTCCTCGATTTCCCCTGCCCGCGCCTCCAACGCCTGAAGTTCTTCTTCGACCTGATGAAGCATTTCCTCATCCTTTTTCTGCGCCCGTGCCCGGGCCAACTGATCCTGAAGATCCTGGGCCTCGCGGCGAAGATAGGTCCGCCGCTGTTCATCCTGAGCCGCGCGCTGCTTTTGATGTTCCATCAACCGCTCCAGCCCTTCCATCAGAGCTTCGGCGCGGTAAGCGCTGGCCGTCTGGCCAAGGGCTGAAATCTCCGCTGAACCCGGCTCGCCTTCCTCGAACTGCACCTCCCCAAAGGCGCTTTCCAACCGCTCCTTTAAGGGCGCATAGGCCTTTTCCGCCTGGGCCACCCGCCGCTTCAGTGCCTCCTGAAGCCGCTCATACAACCCGGTATCGAAAATGGTGCGCAATATCTTGCCCCGCTCCTCGGTATCGGCCATGAGCAGCCGGGCAAAGTCCCCCTGGGCGATCATCATGATGCGGGAAAAATGTTCATAGCCGATGTTGAGCAGCTCCAGAACCGCCTGATCCACCCGTCTTTTGCCCTCGATCGGCCCCTCCGGCGTGTAGAGCACCGCGTTTTCCTTTTCCAGGGTGGTTCCGCCGCCCCTCAGGCTCTTGCGCTCATATTCCATATTGCGGCGCACAGTATAGCTTTTTCCCATGTGGTCGAATTGAAGCTCCACAAAGGTCTCGGTGGAGGGCGAGGCAAAATCGCTGCGCAAAATGCCGCCATCCTTGCGCGCCTCCCCGCTGGCCCGGCCATAGAGGGCAAAGGAAATGGCGTCGAACAGGGTGGTCTTGCCCGAGCCGGTATCCCCGGTAATCAGGTAAATCCCCTGTTCGCCCAACCGGCGCATATCCAGCTCCACCCGTCCGGCATAGGCCCCAAAGGCACTGATGGTCAACCGCGTGGGTTTCATGGTTCGCTTCCCTCCCTGACTTCATCCAGCAGCGCGCCGATCTCCGCCCGCATTTCCCCGGTCATGGGCGCGCCGTTCATGCGCCGGTAAAAGGCTTCAAACAGCTCCAGGGGATCCTTTTGCCGCGCGCATTCCACCGGCTCCTGGATGTCCATGGGCGAGAAACTTCGGGCCAGCTCCAGACTCACAATGTTTTGATACGCCAGGCTCAGCCGCTCCATGGGCGAGACTGGCGTCACCGGATCGGTGAGCACCACCTTCAAATAATCCTCGCTGTTGGCGGCCTTCACCACCTCCGGGTCCATGAGCTTTTCCAGCTCGCCCCTGATTTCCCGCACATCCCGAAGCGGCTCCAGGGGTTCCAGCTCGATGGACAGCTCGCCCTTGCGCCTGATTTCCCCCACCACCATGCTCTTACGGTGGCGCGCCTCGGAAAAGGAGTATTTGAGCGGGGAACCGGCATACCGGGCGCTGTCCCGTCCCACCCGCTGGGGGCCGTGCAGATGGCCCAGGGCCAGATAATCAAATCCCTCAAAGAGCGACACATCCACCGCGCTCAGCCCGCCGATGGGGTTGACCTCGGAATCGCACTGGATCACCTCCTGGGTGGTGCTGGTTACAAACTGATGGGCGAGGAGCACATTGCGCCCGGAAAAATCAATATGTTCCCTGTCCAGTATGGCGCGGATGGCCTCGCCGGTCTGGCTGAATTCCTCATCCAGAAAGCGCGCCGCCTCCCGAGGGCGGATATAGGGCAAAAGATAGAGATCAATTGTTCCATAATCATCCCGCATTTGGACGCGCTCCAATTTGCCCTCATAGGGCCCAGCGATATAAACGCCCTGCTTTTTCATGATTTGGCTGCCAAAGGCCAGCCGCTCCTGGGAATCGTGATTCCCGCCGATCACCAGCACCTGGGCCCCTGAATCCAGGAGCTCGTTCAAAAAACCGTCGAACAGGCCCATGGCCTCGGCCGAGGGCACGCTCTTGTCATACACATCCCCGGCGATCAACACCGCGTCCGGACGAACCGACTGAACCCGGCGGGCGATCTTATGAAGTATAAACCGCTGATCCTCCATCAGATCAAACAGGCCCATCTTTTTGCCGATATGCAAATCGGCTAAATGTACAAAACGCACCGCAGCGCCTCCCCTCGTATAGGATAAAAAAGCCGGGCCATCCCCTGAAATCGGGATGCGGCCCGGCTGAACGCGTTATTTGACCCAAACCGACTGGGTTTCCTCCACCGCCTTTTGAATCAGCGCCTCGCTGTCCAAGGCCTGCTCGGCCTGGATGAGATCCTCAATCTTGGGCTTGGTGCAGGGATGGCGCGGGGTAAACACAGTGCAGCAATCCTCAAAGGGCTGGATAGAGGTTTCATAGGTGCCGATTTTCCGGGCAATATCCATGATTTCCAGCTTATCCATGCCGATCAACGGCCGAAACACCGGCATATCCACCACCTGGTCGGTGCACACCAGGGCCTCCATGGTCTGACTGGCCACCTGCCCAATGCTCTCCCCGGTAATCAGGGCCTGACAACGGTTCTTTTGGGCCAGGCGCTGAGCAATGCGCATCATATAGCGCCGCATGAGCACCGTGCCCAGCTCGTCCGGGCATTTTTCATGGATGGCCAACTGAATCTCGGTGAAGGGCACCACATGAACCAGCATATTGCCGGCGTATTCACCCATGATGGCCGCCAGATCCAGCACCTTTTGCTTGGCGCGCTCGCTGGTATAGGGGAAGCTGTGAAAGTGGATGCCCTGCACCTGCACCCCCCGCTTCATGATGCTCCATCCGGCCACCGGGCTGTCGATGCCCCCGGACAGCAGCAGCGCGGCCCGCCCGCCGGTGCCCATGGGCATGCCGCCCACACCCATGACCTCATCCACATACAGATAGGCGAAATCCCGGATTTCCACCGACATCACATGGTCGGGCTTATGCACATCCACCTTGAGATGGGGCATGGCTTCCAGGATTCTTCCGCCCAGCTCGCGCTGAAGCACCATGGAATCCATGGGAAAGCGCTTATCCGAGCGGCGGGCGTTGACCTTAAAGCTGCCGGTTTTTCCGCGCATCATTTCCACGCACTGGGCGGCGATGGCCTCATAATCCTTATCCATCTCCACCGCCGGGCTCACCGAATGCACCCCAAACACCTTGCACACCCGCTCGATGCACTGGGCCATATCCTGGGCCTGGCTCACATAGATGCGCGAGTCGGCCAGCCACACATGGCCGCCGATATCCTCCACCGCCCGGCGAACGTTGCTCACCAGTTTGCGCAGAAAATACGGCCGGTTCTGGCCCTTCAAATGCACCTCGCCAAAGCGCACCAGCAAAACATCCCGCATAAATTTATCTCCTCCTGAATCGTTTGAGCTGGGCATACAGCATTCCGATCTGCCCGGCCGCGTACTCGATTTCTTCATCCGTGGTATGAATCGAAAGACTGAACCTGAGCGCGCCCTCGGCCAAACCGGCGTCCAAGCCCATGTTCAGCAGCACCGGGCTCAGCTTGCGCTTTTTGCTGGAACAGGCGGAACCCGTGGAACAATAGACCCCGACCCCCTCCAGGGCGTGCAGCATGACCTCGCCCCTGACCCCCGGAAAGCTGATGTTGAGAATATGGGGCGCGCCTTGATCGATCTCCGGGCCGTTGAGCACCGCCTCGGGCGCCTCTCTCTGGACCAACGCCCAGAATTTCCCCTTGAGCGCATACAGATCCTGCACCCGGCCGGTGTGCGCCTCCATCTCCTCTATGGCCCGCATCAGCCCGGCAATGCCCGGGGTGTTTTCGGTGCCCGACCGAACGGCGTTTTCCTGGCCGCCGCCCATCTGGCGGGGAACGAGCCGGACGCCGCTTTTGACATACAGCGCGCCCACGCCCTTGGGACCGTGGATCTTGTGGCTGCTCAGGGTATACAGATCCACCTTGCGCGCGTCAAAGGGAAGGCGCAAAAAGCCCTGCACCCCGTCCACATGGATCAGCGCCTGGGGAGATGCGCTCCTCACGCACTGAATGAGCCGATCCAAATCCGGCATGGCTCCGGTCTCGTTGTTGACCTGCATACAGCTGACCAGCGCAGGCGGATCCTGCAAAATATTTTCCAATTCCGCCCAGACAATCTGGCCTTTTTCATCCACCGGAATCAGGCTGACCTTATAGCCCTGGGCCTTGAGCGCCTCAAAGGGCTGCAAAACCGAGGGATGTTCCACCGAGGAGACCACCAGATGCCCCTTGCCGCGCATGGCCGCCACCGAGCCCAAAATGGCCAGGTTATTGGCCTCGGTGCCGCCCGAGGTGAAAAAGATCTCGCCCGGCTTGACCATCAACGCCCGGGCAATGCGTTCGCGGCAGCGCCGCATGGCCTGCTCCGACTCCATGGCCGGGGCATAGAGCGAGGACGGATTGTAAAAGCCCTTCCTCATGCACTCGGCCATGGCCTCTATGACGCCCTCCGAAGGCCGGGTGGTGGCGCTGTTATCCAAATAGGCCTGCAAAATGGCCACGTCCTTTCCTCAAAAGTTCAACAGAAAAACCGGGCCGGCGAACCCGCCGAACCCGGTTGCCTGTCAGTTTTCGCCTTGCCAGATTCCGTAGTTCAGGTATTGGCGGCACATCTTAATCATCTCATCGGACAACTCCACAACGATCAGATGCTTTACGCTGTTCTTGGTAAAGAAGAAGTAGTACAGCTTGGCTTCCCGGTTCAGGAACCAATTGTGTTTTTTCACGTCCTTCATGCTCAGATAGAGGTTAAAGCTCTGATGATCCACCGGCCCGCAGGCATCCACATTTTTCATGTTCAGAATGGTCATCAGCTTGCGGCGGCTGTTGGCCATGACCTTGGCCACGTCCAAATCGCCGTTGGTGAAGGTATATTCATACTCGGTCCTGAATTCGTCCTTATTGCGCCAGATCAAAAAGCACAGTCCCGCCGCCACCAAGGTATACACGATGGTGGGAATGGAAAACTGTCCGGCCATGAGCGCCGAAAGGTTGATAAGACCGATAAAGCCCACCAGAATCAAAAACACCCAGCTCAAGAAATACGCAATGTTGTTAAAGGCCCGATTGCGCTTGACCGCAACTTCCTCGCGAAAATTATCCACCAGCGCTTCCTCCCGCTTGAAATTATCTTCTTTATTATATCATACCTGGGGTTATTGTCGATAGGTTTTTTTCCCATGTAGCGGCAAAATACCGATAATTTTCATAATTGCGCCACTTTGCGGTGGAAATGCCAGAAAAAAGAAGGGCAAATTTCCACTCAGGCAGGATTTTCCCCCATGGGCTTCGAATTATTATAAGTTATTTTCTATCAAAGCATAGAGGACAGACCGGCGCGGGAACCTTGTTTCCCCATTGACCGGGAAAAACGGAGGAAAAAATTCCTTGAAAACGGCGGCAAAGGAGGTATGGACTTGATTTGTCCCAAATGCGGGCTGGCCAACGCGCCCGAAGAACAGCGATGCAGGCGATGCGGCCTGCTTCTTCGCCCGGAGGCGCGAAAACAGAACGCTCAATCGGAGCGGCCCGCGCTGCATATTTACCGGCCCGGGGAGGAAATAGAGCCTTCCGGGGTGGCGCTCAGACCCGCGCCCTATCGCGCGCTCAAGGTGTTGATCTACCTTTTGTGCTGGTTAATTTCCCTATCGGTGTTGGGGCTCGGCGTCTACAAGCTATATTTTTGGATTCAGGCCATGAATATCGAAAAGACCTATGGCCCAGGCAGCCTGCTGGAGCCGGTAATCAATGAAATCACTTTGGACGACGGTCAAAAGGCCCATGAATTGGTGTTTTATGGGGACGACGGAGACGTGATTTTTATCAAGGAGCTGCGCCAATCCTACATGGTGGTGGGCGGCATCGCCACCATACAGATCGCCGACAGCAGCTGGTTTGACCTCAATCCCGAAAATCAGGAGAGCGCACGGGTCACCCTGACCCCGATTATGACCAAACAATCGGGCGACCGGCTGGCCCTGCCCGCGATTACTCTGGACATTCCGGTGCCGGATTCTCCGCTCACCATGATTAGCCCCACCGAGCAGCGCACCGAGGTCTACAGTTCGCTGTATCCGCTGGAATTTCAGGTGGTTCCGGGCTCCACGGTGCTGGTCAACGGGGACGATGTCACCGACATGACCGACGTGTTGGGCAATATTTCGGTCAACGTGAACTGCAACACCATGGGCGACAATCCGATTTCCATCGTGGTCACCACTCCCCATCACCGCCAGACCCGCTACGACCTGGTGCTGGCCCGGCCCGAGATGGAGATCAACCTGGAGCTCAGCCTCTCCAACGAAAGCACCTCCAGCCGGAGCACCATGACCGTTTCGGGCACCATTGATCCCAACGCCACTTTGGTCATCGACAGCCCCTATGTGCAGGACAGCGTGACCATAGACAGCACCACCGGCGAGTTTAGCTTTAAAGCCAAGTTCGACAAGATCGGTGAGAATGAAATCGTGGTGCGTGCCACTCAGGAGGGCAAGAAGGAGTCCAAGCTGAGTTTTACCGTGGACTACCTGCCCAATATCACCGAGTATTCCAGCAACGCCTGGAAGATGGACTACAAGCAACTCAGCCAGTACACCAACAACTGGATCGGGCGCATTTTCCTTTGCGAGGGTACGGTTTTGGACACCGCCATGGAGGACGAAATCACCATTTTATACATGGATGTGAGCCCGGATTCCGATGGGTCTCAGGTGGTGGCCATCTACAACCTGACCTCCCAGGCCAGCTTTGAGGTGGGCAAGGAATACAAGATCTTCGCGGACGTGCGCGGCATGGCCACTTACAACAAAACCGGCATTCCGGCGCTGAACGGGCGCTATCTGTCGGAACAATAAGGAGGCGTTCCCCTTGTGGGCATTGAAGTTTGAGGAGATTACCAGTTTGGGCGGCCTGGCTCGAAGGATGCTCAAATCCTTCGAGCGGCTGGAATGCCCGATGTATCAGCCCGAAAATCTATACCGCTCCATGAGCGTGGAAAGCTGGCCCGGGGACTGGGAAGGACGAACCCTGCTGGGGCTGACGCTGCTCAGCCGGGCCACCGGACGGCGGGCCGCTTATCTGGATCAGATGATGAAAGATCTGGACAATCACCTGAATTCCAAGGGCTATTTGGGCGAGGTATTGCCCCAGGGGGAATTCAGTGAGCAACAGTTTTCCGGACACAATTGGCTGCTGCGCGCGTTGATTGAGTATTACCATTTTACCCAGGCGGATTGGGTGCGCGAGCGCATACGGACCATTTTGGAAAACCTCTATATGCCTGCCCTGGGGGCCTATGGGCGCTATCCGATCCTGCCCGACCAGCGGGTGTATCAGGGCGAGGCTTCGGGCAGCCTGACCGGGGCCTGCATCGGCGGATGGCACACCTCGTCGGACACCGGGTGCGCCTACATGTGCCTGGACGCCCTGAGCCAGGCCTACGGCGAGCTGGATATGAAATTTTTAAAGCCCTTGCTGAATGAAATGGTGGAAAACCTAAGGCGCATCGACTTTGTGGGCATATCGGTGCAGACCCACGCCACCTTGAGCGCGGCAAGGGGGCTTTTGCGCATTCACAGGGCGGACGGAGATCCAGGCGCGCTGGAACTGGCCCGGCAGTTGTTCGAGCTGTACCTGGCCCACGGCATGAGCGAGAACTATGCCAATCACAATTGGTTTGGCCGCCCGCTGTGGACCGAGCCCTGCGCCATTGTGGATTCCTGGATGGCCGCCATGGAGCTGTTTTGTTTAACCCGGGAGGCGCGCTATCTGGAAACCGCCCACCGCATTCGCTTTAACGCCCTGTATTTCGCCCAACGATCCAACGGGGGCTTTGGGTGCGACGAATGTGTGGGCGCTGAAAACCCCGTCTTATCGGCGCACGCCGGGGCTGAGGAGGCCTTTTGGTGCTGTTCCATGCGGGGCGCGGAGGGATTGAGCCAGATTCACCGCCATCAGCTGCTGGTGGAGCAGGATGCGGTTTTGCTGACCGGATACGGGCGTTTTCGGGCCGAAACCGAGCGTTTTTCCCTGGAATGCCAGGGCGACTTTCCGCTGGGCGGGCAGATTACCCTGGGCATCACACCCAAGGGCGGGGCCGTCAAGCTGGGCCTGTATGCCCCGGAATATGCCGGAGATTTCCAGGTATTTTGCGGCGAAAGGGCGCTTAGCCCCACCTTTGACGGGGGCTTCGCCTGGGTAACCATCGACTCCCCCTGCACGCTGCGGGTACATTTCTCCATGATTCTGCGGGAAGAGGCGGATTCCAGCGGGTTGATGCGCAAATATTTCCTGGGGCCGGTGATGATGGGCGTGAAAACCGCCCAGCCGGTACGTATGGAGGGCGTGCCCCACAAGGCGGCGGACGGCGTTTGGAAAATTGACGAAAAGACATTGATCCCCCTTTGGGAGACGCTGGACGTGCCCATGGATGAATTGACTGAAGAAAAGATTCAGGTGTTGTTTGCGAAATAGGCTCCTATAAACACAGCAAGGGATCGCCACGGTAAGCGGCGGTCCCTCAGCGTGTCGAAAAAGTCGACACGCTGTCAGGAAAATGAATGCTTCATTTTCCTGAATTTCATCATTTTCCTGTCACCTTTGGTGACGGCCGGAAAATGATAGAGGAAGCGGCCACTTGGGCCGCTCCTCGCGGCGTACATGCCGCCGCTGCGGATTGAATATGAAGGGGCTGCGGCCCCTTCATACATCCCCAAACGGGAAAAATAGGTTTGTCAACGGTCTAAGGGATCGCCAGGTAAGCGGCGGTCCCTTTTTCTATGTCAAAACATATTTTTCGGCATTTCGTCCTTTCAACTTTCCCTTTGCCTGCGCGATCCGATCCACAGGCCTGCCGCGCCCAAAAGGATGAAGCCGCAACACAGTGCAAATAACCACATAATATTATGAACCTTCAGGAAAGCCCAGAAACCCGTTTCCATGATGGTTCTCACCTCCCCTTGGGGCGGATCATAGAGGATTGCGGGACAAACCGAGGCCAAGATGCCCAGGACGAGTAACCCAATTGCCCCGATTCCGGCCGCAACGCCCGCATAAATCCGCAACGCGGATTTGTTTTGCCCCTTGTCCCGCCGCTGAACGTCCACCGAAACCGGCGCGGCCTTGCCCTCCGCGTCATGGGTCTCATTATTCATCAGATAGTCCAAAGAACAATCGAAAAAGCGGCTGATTTTCAGGATATTATCCATATCCGGAATCGTGCCCAGCTCCCATTTGGAGATGGCCTGTCTGGATACGTTCAATTTTTCCGAGAGTTGTTCCTGAGATAAACCGTTGGTCTTGCGCAGCCGCTGTAACTTTTCTCCGAAGGTCAACCAAAATTCCCCCTTACGCTGTCTGGTGCTGAGTACACTATAACAGATTCTGAGCCTTTTTCAAGCGAATCAGGCTGGAATTTCCGCAACCGGCGGTAGCAACGCGCCGCAAAAGCGAAACCCCGGGCATGAATTGCTCTGCCCGGGGAAAAAAGAGAACGAATATCAAAGGATCATGCCGCCACAGACGGCCGGCGGGCGCGCCCCTAATCTCCGGCATTCCGCTCGGCGATCATGTCTTTCACCTTCATGAGCCGGGTCAGGTTGCTGCGCTCGTTTTCATCCAGCTTCATGGTGATATAGCGGATGGTGTCCTCCAGATCCGGAATCATCACATATTCCAGGGCATTGACCCTGCGCCGGGTCTTTTCAATTTCATCCGCCAGCAGGTTGCAGGTCTTTTCAATTTCGGCCAACTTAATCATCTGGGGCAAAATCGCGGCCAGCCCGGCGATGGCGCCGTCCAGTTGGGACGAGGTTTGGGCCAGGCCATAGGACAGCACGGTCTCTTGAAGCGTGCCCTCCACCACCTGAATGGTGGGCACTTCCACCGACATGATGTTGTCCTTTCCGATGGTCAAATCCACCGAGCGGGCCGGATACATCAGGGCTTCTTCCAGCATGGCGGGCTCCATGACGCCCCGGCAAAGGGAAAATTCGCCCAGCGCCAAAGAGAGCTCCTTTTCCACCTGCTCGCGCAGCTTGGCATTTTCCCGAACCAGCAGCACAAACTGGCGCATCATCTCATCGCGCTTGTCCTTGAGCAGTTTGTGGCCGCGGGTGGCGGTTTTCAGCCGCCGCTTGAGCCGGGTCAACTCCATGCGCGTCGGGTTGACGTTCATCAGCGCCATACTCAGCCCTCCTTAGCGTCTTCCGCCTTGGGCAAATATTTATCCAGCATATCGTCGCGGATGCGCTTATGCTCGCTCCTGGGCAACATGGCCAGCAGCTTCCACCCCAGATCCAGGGTTTCCTCTATGCCGCGGTTGGTATTATAGCCCTGGGAAACATACTCCTTTTCGAAGGCGTCGGCAAACTTGGCGTACAGCTTGTCGGTATCCGACAGCGCGGCGTCGCCCAGGATAACCGCCAGCTCCTTGGCGTCCTTGCCCCGGGAATAGGCGGAGAACAGCTGGTTCATGGTGGGCGCGTGATCCTCGCGGGTCTTGCCCTTGCCGATGCCCTTATCCTTCAGGCGGCTCAACGAGGGCAACACATCGATGGGCGGCTGAATGCCCTTGCGGTACAGCTCGCGGCTCAGGATGATCTGGCCCTCGGTGATGTAGCCGGTCAGGTCGGGAATCGGGTGGGTCTTGTCATCCTCGGGCATGGTCAAAATCGGCACCTGAGTCACCGAGCCCTTTTTGCCCCGAATACGCCCGGCGCGCTCATACATGCCCGCCAGGTCGGTGTACAGATAGCCCGGATAGCCCCGGCGGCCCGGAACCTCCTTGCGCGCGGCGGAGACCTCGCGCAGGGCCTCGGCGTAGTTGGTGATGTCCGTCAAAATGACCAGCACGTGCATATCCTTTTCAAAGGCCAGGTATTCGGCCGCGGTGAGCGCCATGCGCGGGGTGGCGATGCGCTCGATGGCCGGGTCGTTGGCCAGGTTCATGAACAGCACGGCCCGGTCGATGGCCCCGGTGCGGCGGAAATCGCTGATGAAGAAGTCGGCCTCCTCAAAGGTAATGCCGATGGCGCCGAACACCACGGCAAAGTTGCCCTCCCCTTCGCCCAGCACCTTGGCCTGGCGGGCGATCTGGGCCGCCAATTGGGCATGGGGCAGGCCAGAGCCCGAGAATACCGGCAGCTTCTGGCCGCGAACCAGGGTGTTCAGCCCATCAATGGCCGAGATGCCGGTCTGGATAAACTCATCCGGATAGTCGCGGGCCGCCGGGTTGATGGGCGATCCGTTCATATCCAGCCGCATTTCCGGAATGATCTCCGGGCCATTGTCCCGGGGACGGCCCATGCCGTCGAACACCCGGCCCAGCATGTCCATGGACACCGAAAGCTCGATGGGCCGGCCCAGAAAGCGGGCCTTGGCCGTGTCGATCTTGAGGCCCTGGGAACTTTCAAACAACTGGAGCATGGCCTTGTCGCCATCCACCTCCAGCACGCGCCCGTTACGAATCTCGCCATTGGCCTGTTCAATTTCCACCAGTTCGTTGTATTTAACCCCGCTCACGCCCTCCACCAGCATCAGCGGGCCCACCACCTCGCGGATGGTGCGATATTCCTTTAACATGCGCTTACAGACCTCCTTCCGCCAGCGCGCCCATCTGATCCATCAGCTCGGTCTCGATGGCGTCAAATTCCTGCAAACGATCTTCCGGAATGTATTTGGCGCGGCCGATGCGCTCGCGCACCGGCAGGCCGGTCACCCGGCTTAAATCGGCGCCCGCATCCAGCGCGGCCTGACCGCGATGGTAATAATCGAGCAGCAGGCGCAGCATGCGATGCTGTTTTTCCAAAGAGGTATAGGTATCCACCTCGTCGAAGGCGTTCTGATGCAGATAATCCTCCCTGAGCGAACGGGCCACCTCCAGGGTCAGCCGGTCTTTCCAGCTCAGGGCGTCGATGCCCACCAGGCGCACGATTTCATCCAGCTCGGCCTCTTCCTGCAGGATCTTCATGGCCTCGGAGCGGCCGTCGTTCCAATCCGGCGCCACGTTGTCGTTAAACCACTTTTCCATCCGGTCCACATACAGGGAATAGCTTTGCAGCCAATCGATGGCCGGGAAATGGCGCTTATAGGCCAGCGAAGCGGACAGGCCCCAGAACACCTTCACAATGCGCAAGGTGGCCTGGCTGACCGGTTCGGAAATATCGCCGCCGGGCGGGGAAACCGCGCCGATGGCCGAAATCGCGCCGGTGCGGCCATCCGAACCTAAGCATTCCACCCAGCCCGCGCGCTCGTAAAATTCGGCGATGCGGCTGGACAAATAGGCCGGATAGCCCTCCTCGCCGGGCATTTCCTCCAACCGGCCCGACATCTCGCGCAGGGCCTCGGCCCAACGGGAGGTGGAGTCGGCCATGATGGCCACTTTATAGCCCATATCCCGGAAATATTCGGCGATGGTGATGCCGGTATAGATGGAGGCCTCGCGGGCGGCCACCGGCATATCCGAGGTGTTGGCGATGAGCACCGTGCGCTTCATCAGGGTTTCCCCGGTGCGCGGGTCGTGCAGCTGCGGAAATTCCATCAACACGTCGGTCATCTCATTTCCGCGCTCGCCGCAGCCCACATACACGATGATATCCGCGTCGGCCCATTTGGCCAGCTGATGCTGAACCACGGTTTTGCCGCTGCCAAAGGGGCCGGGCACCGCGGCCACGCCGCCCCGGGCGATGGGGAAAAAGGTATCGATGACCCGCTGGCCGGTGACCATGGGCTCGCTGGGCGCGATCTTTTCCCGATACGGGCGTCCCCGGCGAACCGGCCATTTCTGCATCATGGAAAGCTCTTTGCTCTCGCCCGACGGGGTTTTCAGCCTGGCAATCGTTTCGACGATGGTATGTTCCCCCTCGCCGATCCATTCCAAAGTACCCTCCACCCCGGGAGGCACCATGATTTTATGCAAAACCACCGCGGTTTCCTGAACCGTGCCCAATACGTCTCCGGGCCCCAGCCGGTCGCCCACCTTGGCCAACGGCTTAAACACCCATTTTTTCTCATGATTTAAGGAGGTAACCTCCACGCCGCGGCTGATGCGGTCGCCCGCCACCTGCAAAATCGAGGTCAGCGGCCGCTGTATACCGTCGAATATCGATTCGATCAGGCCGGGCCCCAGCTCCACCGAAAGCGGGCTGCCGGTGCTGTACACCGGTTCGCCCGGGCCCAAGCCGGTGGTCTCCTCATAGACCTGAATGGAGGCGCGGTCGCCCCTTAGTTCTATAATCTCGCCCACCAGGTGCATATCCGACACCCGGACCACGTCATACATGGTGGCGTCCTTCATGCCCTCGGCCACGATCAGCGGGCCCGCAACCTTTACAATGGTACCCTGCTGCATTCCATCAACCTTCTTTCTGGAATAGTATGTTGGCGCCCACCGCTTTTTCCACATTGGCGTTCAGCGCGGCCATTCCGTAACCGGTGGCCCCTTGGCTGCCCGGAATGGGAATGATGGCCGGAAGCGGCTGACTTTTATAGCGGTCAAGGGTCTCGGGAATGGAAGCGGCCTCCTGTTCGGTAATAAAGATGACCGCATAACCCTGCTGGGCCAACCGAAACACCGCTTGGCTGGTCTCCTCGGGCGTCTCCACCGGGATTACCTCAATGCCCAGCGCCCGAAAGGCCAAAACCGCGTCCTTGGGGCCAACAGCCCCCATCTTATTTTTCATACAGCTCACGCAGCCTTTCCTGGAGCTTATCCGCGCTCATGCCCACGGCCTTCGCGGTCACAATCAGCCGCACCGCCCCGGCCTCGCGCTCCTTGGCCAGCAAATAGCCGATCAGGGGCAAAAGGCTCTCGGGATTATAGCGCTCGGGCCGGATCAGATCCAGGGCATAATCATCCGCCGCCTTCTCCAAAGCGGCCAATGTATCCACTCCGGTCAGGCCGCGAATCCGATCAAAATATCCCTTTGAGCGCACCAGATGCCCGGCCTTTTCGGGCTGGGACACCACCTGCGTCATCTGGCCGGGATCAATCTCTCCCCCCGGCACCATGAGCACCCTGGCAAATTCTTCATCCCGCCCCATGGCCGACACCCTCAGGGCAATCAACAGATTGGTCAAATCCGCCCGGGCGCAGAAATAGCGGCGAACGCGCTCATATCCGCACTTGGCCATGCGCCGGTGGATCAAATCAAACATGGCCTTGTCCAGTTCGGCGTCGATATACAGCGGATCCGGTTCGCTGGCAATATGGCGCTCGATACGCTCCATCACCGAGCGAAAGGGCTCCGGGAGTTCGCGATAGCTGTTATCATTCACCGCGTGGCGCAGTTTTTCCACATCCAGCACGCCGCATTCGCTCAAATTCCCGGCCTCGACGCCCAACAGGCGCGCCTTCAGCAGAATCTTCAGGTTCAAAAAATCAAACTTCACCAAAAAACAATCGGTGATCTCGGGCTCGGGCGAGCATTCCCGCACCAGGTCGCAGGCGCGCTTCACCTGCACATCGGCCTGGCGCTCCACATCGCGCTGGGTCTTGCACTCGCCCCAGCCCAATTCGGTGAGCAGCCGCGCCACCTCATCCGGGGACTGGGCGTTCTGAAGGCGCTGCAGCGCGGCCTGGGAAAGCAATCCCCTTTCCAGGGCGCGAACCCGGCCCACCGCATAGGCATGGCTCATTTGAGGCATCTTCACACACCCTTTCCCCTACCGGAACAGCATGGAAGCCACCTGGGCCTCCAGCGAAGCCCTGCTCTCGCGCAGGATGGCTTCATAGCTGCAGTTGATTTCAACCCCCTGGCGCTTGAGCACAAAGCCGCCGGCCATGGGCCTTTTTTCCCCGGAAAGGGTGAGCGCGCCAGAAGCGCCCCTTTTCTCCAGCTCCGCGTTGACTTCCGCCAAAAACGCCTGGCTGTAAAGCTTTCCGTCGGCCGGGCTGACGACGATCTCCTCGCCGCCCTGGGCCGATTCCAGGAGCAGGCGCTTTATATAGGCCCGCGCCCGCTCCTCGTCCATGGCGCGCATTTTTGAAAGCGCATCCTCAAAGGCCCGGTCGATCATTTGCCGCTTCATGGCGAGCAGATTCTTGCGTTCATCCAGCTCGGCCATGCGCAACATGCGGTCCCTCAGGCCCGCGCATTCCTTGCGCGCCTCATCCATGGCCTGCTCGCGCCGCTTTTCAATTTCGGCCTGAGACCGGCGCTGGGTCTCCTGCGACCGCTCATTGGCTTCGCGCAGGGTCTGCGCCGCGCTCTGCCGGGCATCCTCCAGGATTTTCTCGGTAATGGCATCCACCTTCATACGCTGGCGCCTCCTTTCATCTATGGGAATGGGGCCAGCCTTACAGCACCGCGTTCACCATCAGGAACGAGGCCAGCAGCGCCAAAATCGCGTAGGTCTCCACCATAACCGTCATCAGAATGCCCTTGCCGCCCATATCCGAACGGCGGCCCAACAGGCCGATGGCCGAAGCCGCCACCTTGCCCTGGAAAATTGCGGAGATCAGGCCCACAATGGCAATGGGCAGGCAGCTAACCAACATGAGCAGTCCCTGCGCGGTGGTCATGGGCACCAATCCGCTTCCGCCCAAAATGCCCATGGACTGCAAAACGATAAAGCCAATCAGGAAACCATAGATACCCTGGGTGCCGGGCAGCAGTTCCAGCACCAGCGCCTGGCCGAACACATTGGGATTCTCCGAGCACACCCCGGCGCTGGCCTGGCCCGCAATGGCCACGCCCCTCGCCGAACCGATACCCGCCATCAAAACCGCCAACGCAGCGCCCAACAGACCCAAAATCTGACCAAATTCCATAACCGTTTCCTCCTCATGATGTTATAGATCGTTCTACCCATTCAGACCCTGTTCACGCCTTGTCGGCGTCCAAATCGACGTCCACATACCGGGGCGCCGCCTTGAGGGGGGCAAAGGCTTCGCCCTCGCCCTCGTAAAACTTGCCAAAGAACTCGATGTACTGAAGCCTGCAGGCGTGCACATACGCGCCCAGCGCGTTGATGGCCAGGTTAAAGGTATGGCCGCCCACCAGAATCGCGATGCCCGCCACATAGCCGAGGGGGCTGGTCATCACCATGCCGGCCACGGTATTGATGACCAAGCCGATCACCCCGGTGGCCAGGCCCATGCCAAACAGGCGGATATAGCTGAGTATGTCGCTCAGATAGCTGGTCACGTTGTACAGCGCGCCCAGGCCGCTGACCAGCTTGGAGAAGATGTTGCCCTGCTTGGCCCTGCCCGCGGTCAGCAGGATGCCCACCGCGCCCACGATGGCCAACACGCCGCCCACATTGGGCGACAGCAACATCAAAATCAATCCGCCAATGAGCAACAGCCAAAATCCCTGGTCAAACAGGGCATCCAGCGGCTTTCCGCGCTTGAAATTCATGTAGGCCGCCACGCCCATGCCCACGAAGATATGCACCACGCCCACGCCCAGGCACAGGATCATCATCTGCATGGGCTGACCCATGGGCGAGAACATCAGCGGCTCCACCTCCACGCCGAACCAGCCGCCATACATGGCGCCCCAGAACACCGTGCCAATGCCGCCGTAAATCAATATCCTGGCGATCTGGCCCACCATGCCCCTGGGCTTGATCTTCCAGGTGGCCAACATGGCCACGATGGCCATGACAATGCCGTACCCGGCGTCCGAAACCATCATGCCGAAAAAGCAGATAAAAAACGGCGCCATGATAAAGGTGGGATCCAGCCCCCGGGAATCGGGCAGCGAATACAGCTCGACAATGCTCTCAAAGGGCCGGGCAAAGCGGTTGTTGTGCAGCAGCGTGGGCGGCTTTTCCTCGGGCAGAGGATCGGAAAACTCCAGGGCGAAATGGCGGGTGATTTTGGAGATCTTTTGTTCAAGCGTCTCCATCACATCCACCGGTACCCATCCGCTCATCAGAAACGCGCTTTGGGTGCCCAGAAACTCGCCCGAGGCCTGCATCCGGTCCATCTCCATGGCCTCCACATCCCTGAGCAGCTTGAGCTCATCCCGGGATTTGGCCAGCTTTTCCATCTCGGATTGCAGCTGCTTTTCCACCTCGTCCAACCGGGCCAGCTGATCGTTCACGCGATCCATTTCCATATCCGGCGGATACTTGAGGTCCTTGAAATGCACCTTGTTCGCGCCGCGCTCCCGAAGGATTTCCTCAAAAGCCGCCTCCTGGCTCAGATGACAGGCCACCACCGCGCTCACGCCATCCAGGCCCCGGGAAATCTCCTCCAGCGCGCCCGGCACCTCCATCTGATCCAACTGGCTGCAAAACTCGCCAAACTCCTTTTCCGGAACCTGGATGAGCTCGATTCGGGCGCTCTTGGTGTCGCCCACCCGCTCCAGGGGAATGCCCAGTTCCTTCCACGGGAAGAGCGCCTTCAGCGAAGCCTCCAACCGGGCGCGTTGGGCGCGCAGTTCGCCCCGGGTGCGCTCAATCTGCTCCACCCGTTCCACAATGCCCATGCCCTCCCGGCGATAGGCCCGGGCGCTGATGACCGCCTCGTCGTCCGCCACCGGCCGGGTATTGAACAGGCTGCCCTTTGCGGCCTTGGCGCATCGATCCAGCTGATCAATGGTCCAGTCCAGACGGATCACCCTTCTTTGGGCTTCTTCCCAATGATCCCGGTCTCCGCCCAAATACTTCTGGAGCTCCTCTTCCTGATGGTGGATAATCTGGACGCAGCCCATGCGCTGCAAAAGCCTGAGCAGCCGGTGGCGGTCCTGGTTCATCCCCACCAGGGTGATCTTTTTCATCTCAACGATTGCCATTTGACACAATCCTTTCGAAGATGGCCTGTCCGGCCTTGCCCAGGTTCCCCTGGGCCTTTTCCCGGATATTCTCCCGCTGAAGCGACCTGCGCACCTCCAGCGTGCGGATCTCATCCCGAGTGCCCACCCGCACCTCGTCGATCAAGCGCTGGGCCTCTTCCCGGATCTCCTTCACCGCTTCACGCTCGGAAATCATACAGGCCTCCTCGGTGGATTTTATCATCTCGCGCGCCTGTTTGGCGGCTTCCAACCTGATCTCCTCAGCCGCCTTTTCGGCCTGCTCGATTTTGCTCAGCAGATCCAGCGACAATTTCCTCACCACCCTTCTTCCATGTTCCCATTCTCCCTGGATTGATGGCTACTTGGTTCCAAACAGCCGGTCGCCCGCATCGCCCAATCCGGGCACGATATAGCAATGGTCATTGAGCTTTTCATCCACGGCGGCAATGTAGATATCCACATCCGGATGGTCATGCTGCACCTTGGAGATGCCCTCCATAACCCCGATCAGGCAGACCAGCTTGATGGACTTGCACCCCCGCTGTTTCAAAAAGCCGATGGCCGCGCTGGCCGAGCCGCCGGTGGCCAGCATGGGATCCACCACGATCAACTCCCGATCCTGGGCATCGGCGGGCAGCTTGCAGTAATACTCCACCGGCTGCATGGTCTTGGGATCCCGATACAGCCCGATATGGCCCACCTTGGCCGCGGGCACCAGGCTCACGATGCCGTCCACCATGCCCAAGCCCGCGCGCAGAATCGGGATCACGCCCAGCTTTTTGCCGCTGATAACCTTGGTCTTGCACTTGCAGATGGGGGTTTCCACCTCCACCTCCTTGAGGGGCAGATCCCGGGTGACCTCATAGGCCATGAGCATGGCCACCTCTTCCAACAGTTCCCTGAATTCCTTGGTTCCGGTGTTGATATCACGCATCAACGAAACCTTATGCTGAATCAACGGATGATCCATGACATGTAATTTACCCATGAAAAAACCTCCTAATCACAGTAGAAGTTTATGATTTCCCTGAATACACTTTGAACCTCATTCTACCATACATAACCTGATCTTTCAATTGTTTCCGAAAGATTGCCAAGTTCTTTTCCATGGACTCTCAAGTTTATACATCTTCGTCTTCCACCACGGCGCCAGGTTCAGGCGTTATACGCACCTCGGGCATTGCGCCGGCTTCGGGCGTCGTATTCGCATTGGGCGTCGCGCTGGGCGCAGGCGTTGCGCTGGGCTCGGGCGTTACGCTGGGCTCGGGCGTTGCGCTGGGCTCGGGCGTTGCGCTGGGCTCGGGCGTCGAGTTGGCCTCGGGC
>DVJW01000128.1 GCA_018716505.1 Candidatus Faecaligallichristensenella faecipullorum
AGCCGTCCATCGGACGGATACGGGCGGCAAAGGAGGGAGGGCGTTAGCCCGACTAGGCCCGAGGACACTCCGAAGGAGTCCGCAGGGCCGTACCCGGAGCCGTCCATCGGACGGATACGGGCGGCAAAGAAAAATGATGCAACTCGAAAAATTTCATTTTTTCAAAGGGTATTGACTTTGTCAACACCCAGAAGCGGGACTTTCCGAAGGGAAGGCCCCGCTTGGTGGTTTTGGAGGGGATCCATCAGTCGTACACGGTTTCTTTAAAAAGAAGTGCGTACATGATTTTGCCGCCCAAATTGTCCGTCAATTGGTCGATGGCTTCCTGAACGTTGGCCTTAACGAAACAGGCCGAAGCGGTTCCGGTGTTATCGCCGGTCTGGGAAAAGCTCACCGCGCCCCAATAATCGCCCGGATAGCGCAAGAGGACAATGGCATTCTGAAAGCCATCGGGCAGGACAAAGGTTTTGGAAGTATTATAAACGGAGGAAAGGACGATCAAATCCGTGCCTTCGTTGCCATTTAAAACGGTGACGAGCATAAAGGGCAGGTTATCGAGGATACGTTTTGTGGCCACTTCGGAAAGTTCGCTTCCATCAGATGAGGCTGACTGCGACAATACAAACGACAGCAGCCCATCGATGTTTGGCAGCGTAAACCGCAGCGCGCTTTGGGGCATGGCGGAGAAATCGGTCTTCCTGACCTCATCCACGAGATCACCCGCAGTGCTGGAAATACCATAGAGGGAGCCATAACTTTCATCATGGATCAGCACATCCAGTTCCTGAACCAGGGCAATGGCCTGATCCTCGTACCAAAGGCTGCTGTCCTCCTCCTGGGCGTATGCCACTGGGGACAAGGTCAAAAACAACGCCAACAACAAGGGCAACCATCTCTTCATGGGGAATTCCTCCTGTTCTGAATGGGATATGATTCCATGTGTACCAGGGGAAAGGTGTACTTCACCCCCAGACCTCGGACGAGATCGGCGCAGGCCGGGGCAGACGATTCACAATTCTGCCGGGCGTCTATTTTGCCGGGCGAAAATGTGAGGTTAATCGTAAACGGTCTCTTGAAACACAACCTCGGTTCCGGCGGCGTCCAGGGCGCTGCTCATCAGGTCAAGGAAGGCCTGGGCGCTGGACTGGATGAAATAAGCAGTGGCGGTACCGGTCTCTTCGCCGGTTTGGGTAAAGCCCACCGCCGCCCAATAATCCCCCTCATAGCGGAGGATCACCACGGCATTTTGAAACCCGTCGGGCAGGATAAAGGTTTCCGAGGTGGTGTATACACTGGTGGCGGCCAGCCAGGCGGCACCCTCGGTGCTGTTCAAATAGGAAAGCAGCGCGTTGGGTAGACGTTGGCTCATGGCTTTCAGACAGAGCTCGGAGCAGTCAAGATCCTCCGTTTCGGCCCCCATGGATTCCAGAACGGCCAAAAGGGCCTCGGAATCCGGTATGGTCATCCGGAGGGCGCTTTGAGGAGGGGATGAAAAGTCGCTTTGCTTCAGAGGTTCCACCGCAGAGATAATGGTCTCGGCAGTGGTAACAAAATGGGTGTAATCCTCATCCTTTAAAAGTGCGTCCATCTCCTGAACCAGGGCGATGGCCTGATCCTCGTACCAAAGGCCGCCGTCCGCCTCCTGGGCGTGTGCCACCGGGGACAAGGTTAAAAGCAACGCCAACAACAAGGGCAACCATCTCTTCATGGGAAATTCCTCCTGTTCTGAATGGTATGGGATTCCATGCGTACCAGGGGAAAAGTGTAATCCCGGCCCGCCTGGCGCGCCTTGGGATCGTCGGTGAGCAGTCCCCACAGATCGGTGGAACGCGCTTCCAGCTCAAAAACCGGGTGGCGCTTTTGCTTAAAGGCCGCCGGGTCGGTGACCAGGGGCAGGGGGGAAGAACGGCGAATCCGGCGCAACAGCGGCAGCGCGGTGTCCCGGAAGCCCAGCACCCGGATGTATTCGGGCAGGGGATGGGCGCGGGCCAGTTCCCGGGTCAGCCCCAGGGGTGCGGCCAGCAGCAGCCGGGAAAGCCGGGCATGGGCATAGCGCTTGCACTTTACGGCCTCCAAAAGTCCTTCGCGGCTGGCGGCGGTTTGGGCGGCGCGCAGAATGCGGTATTCCAGCCCTTCATTCATATCCGCAAGGGCCCTCATGGCCTCGATACTCATACCGCGCAGGGCATAGAGCAAAAGATTGTCAAGGGCCTTTGGATTGGCCGTTTGATGGGGATAGGCCCGGGAAAGCATTTCGGCGCAGGGGGCGGGCATGGCCTGTAAGGCCGGGTCCTTTTCCCCACGTTCCAGGGCCGCGCGGATGGCGCTGGCCGAGCCCAATTCGCTCAGGGTAGGGTCGTGATATCCGCCGCCCACCCGGGGGATGACAAGGGGACGCATGGGCCGTTCCAGGGCCTGATTGGCCTTCAGATATTCCAGGGCCAGCGAGGCGTTGGGCTGGTTGACGGCCGCCTCGCTGAGGCCGCTCAGTTCGCTCAAAGCCCTGCCCCTGGCCCGGGCATGGCTTTCGCCCCGGTCAAGGGCCTGGCGCATGATCGAGCGGAAAGGCTCGGGCTCGTTTCGGCTGATATCCGCCAATTGAAGGAGCGAGGCCTCGGACAGTTCGCTTCCAAAGGAAAAGCATTCGCAGCCCATGGCGCTCAAGAGGTGGATGCCCGAGCGGGCGAAGATTTCGGCGGGGCGCACCGCGTGCAGGCAGGGCAGCTCCACCACCAGATCCGCGCCCGACATAAGCGCCATGCGCGCCCGGCTCCATTTGTCCAAAATGGCGGGCTCGCCCCGCTGGACAAAGTGTCCGGACATCACCACCGCGATCAGGCCGCAGCCCGATTGTTCCCGCGCCATGCGCATTTGATGGGCATGGCCATTGTGAAAGGGATTGTATTCGGCGATTATACCGCAAACCGACATGAAATCCCTCCGTTTTACCGATTTTCGCCTTTTCAAACCCGGCAAAAAGGCGTATAATAGAAGACAGGCTGTTGGAAGCCGGCTGGGTTTGTGTTTTCATATTAGCATACCCAGAAGCGGCGATCAAGCCGGAATTGTTTCAAGCAATCAAATTTTATACGGAGGGATTCCAAATGGCATTGATGGACAATATTATGGCAAGGGCCCGCGCGAACGTCCGGCATATCGTGCTGCCCGAGGGCAATGAGCCCCGCACCATTCAGGCCGCGCCCATTGCGGTCAAGGAAGGCATCGCCAAGGTCACGTTGCTGGGCAATGCGGAGGAGATTCAGGCCAAGGCGAAGGAGCTGGGCGTTTGCTTGAAGGACGTGGCCATTGTGGACCCGGCCAGGGACGAAAAGCGGCCCGCCTATATCGAGGCGCTCTGCGAGATTCGCAAGTCCAAGGGCGTTACCCCGGAGCAGGCCGACAAGATGTTGAACGATTTCCTGTATTACGGCATCATGATGGTCAAGATGGGCGACGCGGACGGCATGGTTTCCGGCGCGGTGCATTCCACCGGCGACGTGCTGCGCCCGGCGCTGCAGATCATCAAGGGCAAGAAGGGCATCAAGAGCGTGTCCTCCAGCTTCCTGATGGAATCCCCCAACAAGAACATGGGCGAGAACGGCGTGGTGGTGTTCAGCGACTGCGCGGTCATTCCCTGCCCCACCGCCGAGGAGCTGGCGGGCATCGCCCTGGCCGCGGCTGAGACCGCGCGCGGCCTGTGCGGCATCGAGGAGCCCAAAGTGGCCATGCTGAGCTTCTCCACCAAGGGCAGCGCCAAGCATGAGCTGGTGGACAAGGTGACCCAGGCCACCCAAATGGCCCACGAGATGGCGCCCGAGCTCTGCCTGGACGGCGAGTTGCAGCTGGACGCCGCGCTGGTGCCCGAGGTGGGCGAGCTCAAGGCCCCGGGCAGCAAGGTGGCCGGACACGCCAACGTGCTGGTGTTCCCGGATTTGCAGGCCGGCAACATCGGCTATAAGCTCACCCAGCGCTTCGGCAACTGCAACGCCTTTGGCCCGGTCATGCAGGGCCTGGCCGCGCCGGTGAACGACCTGTCCCGCGGATGCAGCGTGAACGACATCGTGTCGGTGATCGCCATCACCGCCGCTCAGGCCAACGCCTGAAAATAAGCCTATAAAAAGCGCGCGGGGCCGCCTGTTTGCCCCGCCGCGCGATATTTTGGAGGAGAGCAGCCATGAAAATTCTGGTCATCAACGCGGGTTCATCCTCGCTGAAATATCAGTTGATCGATATGGCCAACGAGTCGGTGCTGGCCAAGGGCCTGGTGGAGCGCATCGGCATCGAGGGCAGCAACCTGGTGCACAAGTATGGCAAGGAAAAGTATGAAGTGGTCAAGCCCCTGCAGAACCATGTGGAGGCCATTGAGTTGGTTTTGGAAGCCCTGACCGACAAACAGCACGGGGTCATTTCCAGCATGGACGAGATTTCGGCCGTGGGCCATCGGGTGGTGCATGGCGGCGAAAAGTTTGCGGGCTCGGTGATCATCACCGACGAGGTGATGGAGGCGCTCAGGGAGAACAGCAACCTGGCTCCCTTGCACAACCCGGCCAACATCATGGGCATCGAGGCTTGCAAAAAGGTCATGCCCAACACCCCCATGGTGGGCGTGTTCGACACCGCCTTCCATCAGACCATGCCCCCCAAGGCCTTCCTGTACGGCCTGCCGCTGGACTACTATAAGCGGCTGAAGATCCGCAAGTACGGCTTCCACGGGACCAGCCACCGCTATGTTTCCCAGCGCGCCATTGAGATGCTGGGCAAGCCCGCGGAACAGACCAAGATCGTGACCTGCCATTTGGGCAACGGTTCCTCCATCACCGCGGTGGACGGCGGAAAATCCGTGGACACCACCATGGGATTGACCCCGCTGGACGGCGTTTTGATGGGCACCCGCTCGGGCAGCATTGACCCGGCCATCATTGAGTTCATCATGAAGAGCGAGGGCAAGACCATCGACGAAGTGATGAAGGTGCTCAACAAGGAGTCCGGCCTGATCGGCCTGTCCGAGAAGTCTTCCGATATGCGCGACGTGCGCATGACCGCGAACCAGGGCGACGAGAAGTGCGAGACCACCCTGGAAGTCTGGGCATACGGCATTCGCAAATACATCGGCGCCTTTGCGGCGGCCATGGGCGGACTGGACGCCATCGTGTTTACCGCCGGCATTGGCGAGAACGATTGGGAAGCCCGCGCCCGGGTGGTCAAGGGCCTGGAGTTTTTGGGCGTCAAGCTGGATGCCGAGGCCAACAAAAACGTCAAGGACGAGGGCATCGTGAGCACCGCGGATTCCAAGGTCAAGATCATGGTGATCTCCACCAACGAGGAATTGGCCATCGCCCGGGATACCTTGGCCCTGACTTCCAAGTAAAATTCTGAAGAAGGCGCGGCCTTCTCTCAAATATAATTTGACAAAACGCCGCGATACGTCTATAATATCAAGGGTTATGACTGAGGTGAAAGCGTTGTTACTGGATATCTCGAATGCACTGCGCAACCCGGGCCAGACTTATCCGGTGGCTGCCCAGGTGGAACTGGAGCCGGTGGAGGTTCTGGGGGATACCATTCGCTTTGAGGATATTTCCTTGAAGGGAACCATGGTGGGCGCGGGTGAAACGGTGACCATAGAAGGGGAGCTCTCGACCAAAGTACATGCGCATTGTGCCCTGTGCCTGGAAGAGGTGACCTCGGATATGACGGTTCAGGTGTCCGGGATTTTTTCGCGCCAACCTCAGGCGGACGATCCGGATCTGTACCCCATTGAGGGTTCAAAGGCCGAGATTTTGGATATGATCCGGGATGCGCTGCTATTGGAATTGCCCATGCAGTTTCTCTGCAAGGAGGATTGCGCCGGGCTATGTCCGGTTTGCGGGGCAAATAGAAATCAAGTAGCCTGTACATGCCAGGAGGGCGGCGAGCGCCAAAACCCCTTTACGGCATTGAAACAATTGCTGACAGAGGATGAGGAGGTGTAATCATGGCCGTACCGAAGGGAAAAACATCCAAAGCGCGTAGAAACTCCCGTCGCGCCGCGAACTGGAAGCTGTCTATGCCGGGTATCGTGAAGTGCCCCCGTTGCCAGAAAATGAAGCTTGCCCATCGCGTGTGCAAGTCCTGCGGATACTATGATGGTCAGAAGGTCATCGAGGTGGACGCTACCAAGACTGCGAATGCCGCGAAGTAATGCGCGAAAAAGAGAAAGCGCTCCTGAAATATGGAGGGCTTTCTTTTTTGCCATCGCATGGGATTGGACAAGGAGGGACGCGCGTTCATGGTGATTTCCCAATAAATTTGGAGGGGAAATTACCGGCGCGCCTATCCATCGGGCTTTAAGTTTGGTATAATAAGGTGATTCCCATTGGTGCGCGAAGCGCAGGCCAGGGCGAGAAGGAGGAAGTGGGTATATGCCCTATTTTTGGAAGGAAGACGCGGCCTATATCAAGGCTACGGTAAATCGGTTGGAGAGCAAGATCTTTGAAAAGGTGGGCGAGATCAACATCACCGCCTATTTGACCAAGGAACCGGTGCCCTATGAGGCCAAAGAAACCGGGGAGAAGAGGACCCTCAAAAAGGGCGACGAATGGGGCAATCTGTTTGACTGCGCCTGGATGCGCCTTCAGGGAGAAATCCCGGCTTGCGCCCAGGGAAAGCCGGTTTCCCTGATTTTGGACGTAAACGGCGAGATGTGCATCTTTGACCAGACCGGCTGCCCGGTGCGCGGTTTGACCAACGTGAATTCGGTGTTTGATACCAGCCTGGGCAAGCCCGGCAAGCGGGAATATCCGCTCACCCAGTGCGCCAAAGCCGGCGAGACCTTTGACATTTGGGCGGACTGCGGCTGCAACGATTTGTTCGGCAATTTTCCGGATCCTTCGCCGATTTTGGAGGCCGACATTGCCATCGTGCATGAGGCGGCCAAGGATTTGTTCTACGATTTTTCGCTGTTAATGGAATTGGAGCGCAACATTGACGAGCAGAGCGCCCGCAGAGCCAAAATCCAGCGCGCCTTGACCTTGGCGGCGGGCTGCTTGATGGACTACACCGACGAGGAATATGCCAAGGCCCGGGATATCCTGAAGGTGGAGCTGGACCGCAAGAACGGCGACAGCTGCCTGAGCGTGAGCGCCATCGGCCATGCCCACATTGACCTGGCTTGGCTGTGGCCCATTCGCGAGACTGTGCGCAAGGGCGCGCGTACCTTTGCCACCGCCCTGGCCAATATGGAAAAATATCCGGATTACATCTTCGGCGCCAGCCAGCCCCAGCTGTATCTTTGGATGAAACAGTATTATCCGGCGCTGTACGAAAAGGTGCGCCAGAAGGTGCGCGAGGGCCGCTGGGAGGTTCAGGGCTGCATGTGGGTGGAGCCCGACACCAATGTCACCGGCGGCGAGAGCCTGGTGCGCCAGATCCTGTACGGCAAGCGCTTCTTTGAGCAGGAATTCGGCATCGAGGTGGACAACCTGTGGCTGCCCGATGTGTTTGGCTACAGCGCGGCCCTGCCCCAGCTTTTGAAAAAATCCGGGGTCAATTACTTCATGACCCAGAAGATGTCCTGGAGCCGGATCAACAAGTTCCCGCACCAGACCTTCCTTTGGAGCGGATTGGATAACACCAAGGTTCTGACCCACATGCTGCCCGAAGAGACCTATAACAGCCCGCTCTCTCCGGAATCCCTGCGCAAGGTGGAGGCCAATTTCTTTGACAAGGCGATTTGCGACGAGGCGCTGGTGCTGTTCGGCATTGGCGACGGCGGCGCGGGCCCGGGTGAAACCCACCTGGAATACGCCAAGCGCGAGGGCAACCTGATGGGCGTGCCCCCCATGAAGCAGGAAAGGGCCGCCGACTTCCTGCACCGGCAGGATCGCTATCAGGATCAGCTCAAGACCTGGCGGGGCGAGCTGTATCTGGAAAAGCATCAGGGCACCTACACCAGCCAGGCCCGCAACAAGCGCTTTAACCGGCTCATGGAGAGCAGGCTGCACGAGGCCGAGCTCTGGCTGAGCCGGTTGGGCGGCGCGGATTACCCCAGAGAAAAGCTGCTGGATATCTGGCGCGAGGTCATGCTGTATCAGTTCCACGATATTCTGCCTGGATCCAGCATTGCCCGGGTGTATGAGGAGAGCCTGGAGCGGTATGGCCATTTGGTTCAGGAGACCGAGGGCATGATCGCGGACGCCCTGAAAAAGCTCACCGGGGAAGGCGAGAAGCCGCTGTTTGTGAACGCCCTGGGCTTTGAGCGGGGCGAATGGGTGAAGGATGTTTCGGGCGAGTGGCGCTTTGTGCAGGCCGGAGCCTTCTCCGTTGCCGAAGATGCCCAGGATAAGGCCTTCCAGGTTGCCGCTGGGGACGGAGTGCTGGAAAACGAGCTGCTGAAGGTGTGCGTGGATGAGCGGGGCGGAATCAGCCAGATCTACGACAAGCAGGCCGGACGCACAGTGCTCAGCGGCCGGGGCAATGCCCTCTCGCTGTATGCCGATGAGGGAGACGCCTGGGACTTCAATATGGATTACGGCCTCAGCAGGCGTGAGTTGAGCGCCAGCTCGGTCGAATTTGAACAGGACGGCCCCCGGGCCATCTGCCATGTGGCGTATACCTTTGGCGATTCGGTCATCCGGCAGGATATCGTGCTCACTTCGGGCAGCCGCCGGTTGGATTTCGAAACCTATGTGGATTGGAAGGAACAGGCGCGCATGCTGCGGGTGGGCTTCCCGGTGGAGGTTGCGCCCGAGGAGGCGGTTTGCGACGTGCAATTTGGCCATTTGAAGCGCCCGGCCCATCAGAATACCAGTTGGGACGCGGCCAAGTACGAGGTCTGCTGCCAGCATTTCGCGGATCTGACCGAGGGCGACTATGGCGTGGCCCTGATGAGCGATTGCAAGTACGGCTATCACATCGGCGAAGGCCTGCTGGATTTGAATTTGCTGCGCGCCAGCAGCTATCCGGGCGTCAAGGCGGATGTGGCCGAACACCGCTTTACCTACAGCCTGTATCCCCACGGGGGCGATGTGAACCAGGCGGGCGTACTGCGTCAGGCCCTTGCCCTTGCCCAGCCCATGTATGCCGTCAAGGGCGATCATGGCGTACAGCCGCTGATTCAGCTGAATCGGGACGATGTGGTGGTGGAGACCGTCAAGCGCGCCGAGGACGGCGATGCGCTGATTGTCAGGCTGTATGAGAGCGCGGGCAAGCAGACCGGGCTTTCGATGAAGGTCCTGGGCGCCAAACAGGCCCAGAGCGTGAATTTGATGGAACGCGAGGCCGCCCCGGTGGATTTGGACGCGCTGAAGCTCAAGCCCTTTGAAATTTTGACCCTCAAACTCCAGAATTGCTGATTTTGACCGGAAGATTTTTATGAAGCGCCGGGAATTTTAAAATTCCTCTGGACAAGCTCAGGCTCGCAACGTATAATAGAGCTGGAATTCTGAGCAATTGGAAATTTTCCGGGGAACAGAATATTGCGCAAGGGAGAGAAAAAACATGGCCAAGTTAAAAGGCGGTATTGTGGGCTGTGGCGGCATCGCCAACGGCAAGCATCTGCCCGCGATCAAAGCGGTGGGCGCGGTGGAACTGGTGGCGTTCTGCGATATTATCGAAGAGCGCGCGGTCAAGGCGGCCAAGGAATACGGCGTGGAAGGCGCTCAGGTCTTTACCGATTACAAAGACCTCTTGAAGCTGGATTTGGACGTGGTGTATGTCTGCACCCCCAACCGCGCGCATTCCTTTATCACCGTGGATGCCTTGGAGAGCGGCAAGCATGTGCTGTGCGAGAAGCCCATGGCCATCAACTATGAGGAAGCCAAGAAGATGCTGGACGCCTCCAAGCGTACCGGCAAGCTTTTGACCATCGGCTATCAGAGCCGCTTCCGCGCCGACAGCATGTACCTGAAAAAGGAATGCGAAGAGGGCGCGCTGGGCGATATTTACTTCGCCAAGGCCAATGCCGTGCGCCGTCGGGCCGTGCCCACCTGGGGCGTGTTCCTCAACGAGTACGAGCAGGGCGGCGGTCCGTTGATCGATATCGGAACCCACGCGCTGGATCTGACCTTGTGGATGATGGATAACTATAAGCCCAAGTATGCGGTGGGCACCACCTATCACAAGCTGAACAACGACACCGAGACCGGCAACGCTTGGGGCGATTGGGATCCCGAGAAGTTCACGGTAGAGGACAGCGCCTTCGGCTTTGTGGTCATGGAGAACGGCGCCACCATCATGCTGCAGTCTTCCTGGGCGCTCAACACCCTGGATGTGGAAGAGGCCAAGACCGTGCTGTGCGGCACCAAGGCCGGCGCGGATATGCATGGCGACGGACTGCACATCAACATGATCAAGCACGGCCGTCAGGCGGTGGAGGAGCCCAACCTGAAGTCGGGCGGCGTGGCCTTCTTCGAGGGCGATGACGCGGATAAGCCCGAGGTGTTGGAAGAGAAGTGCTTCACCGACGCGGTGCAGGGCAAGGGCGAACTGGTGGTTACCGCCGAGCAGGCCATCACCGTTACCCGCATTTTGGAAGCCATCTATGAGTCGGCCAAGACCGGCAAGCCGGTGTATTTCGACTAATTGAAGTCAACGCAAAGGCGCTGATCCTCAATAAAAAGGGATCAGCGCCTTGATTTTTATAGCGGGCCTTCGCCGGAAAATTCCTCGATTTGGCCGGCCTGAAGGGCGGAAAGGCGCGGCTTGATTTTATCCGCGGGCCAGTCCCACCATTTCAGGGCCAGCAGGGCGGAAATGGTGTCATCCGGAAAGCGGCGGCGGATCAGCCTGGCCGGAACGCCGCCTACCACCGCATAGGGCGGAACATCTTTGGTGACCACCGCCCGGGCGCCGATGACGGCTCCGTCGCCAATGGTGACGCCGGCCAGCACGACGGCCTCATAGCCAATCCAGACGTCGTTGCCGATGACAATATCGCCCTTGTTATCCCAGGCTGCGGCCACGTCCTGAATGTTTAAGCCCCATTCCTCATAGAAGATGGGGAATGGGTAGGTGGACAGGGAGGCCAGGCTGTGGTTGGCGCTGTTGAACAGGAATTTCGCGCCGCAGGCTATGGAGCAGAACTTTCCAATGATCAGCCGGTCGCCGTTGACCGGATAGTGATACAGCACATTGTTTTTCTCAAACAGCCGGGGATCGTGAACGAAGTCGTTGTAGATGGTAAATTCGCCCACCGAAATGGACGGGTCCTGGATGACGTTCCTCAAATAAACCGTGTCCCTGTCGCCGGTTCGCGGATGGATTTTATCGGGCCGCATGGAGATGCTCCTTTCGTAACTCTAGGCGAATGAGTGGACCGAGATCTGGTCAAAGCGGTTGTTTTGAACGAAATAGACGGCCTGTGCTCTGGACGAGTAGACAAAGGAAACCCGGGTGGCCCAGGGTTCTTCCTGGCGGACGGCCTGGAGCACGGAAAAGGCATCGGAGACCGTAAAGCCATGGGCATAGCCCTGAAGCAGACAGGCGGCGCGCTCATAGCGGCCGTCGCCCGGCACGATATAGGGTCGGGTGCTCTCCGGATTCAGCAGCGAGTAATTGGTCATCAGGGCGTAACGCCCGCCTTCCTCGCGATGGCCGATGCCCGGCTCTATGGCCAGCGTCCGCCCCTGGGCGTCCGACAGCATGGCCTGCATGGTGGCGTCCGGGGCATAGGTGATGATGGTCGTTTTCAGCAAATTCAAAACTTCGTCAAAGGAGAGCTGCGCCCGGATGAACCCCTCGGTCAAATCCGCGATGGTCATGCAGTTCGGGGCGTCCCGATAGGCTCCCGCCGGATTTCCATGCACATACAGCAGCGTGCCCGCGTTTCCGTTGCGGTTCACGCCGTGGTAGGAATGATACAGGCCGTCAGGCCGCAGAATGCCGATATAAAACCGGTCGTTTTTCTGAATCACTTTGTGGTTCCAAACTGCCGGGTCGATATCGAAATTAAAGCCGGTGATGACATCCTCCCTCTGGCGATAAACAAAGCGCGTGCACATGCTGAACCCTTCTTTCGATGGCTGATCCTGTCTCTATTTTACCGCGCCTGCTTTGGATTTTCTATCCACCGGATGGCACCGAACCAATGGGTATAAAAAAAACAGGGGTGTCTCACCGAGGTGTTTTCCTTGCACACAGTATGTGATGGAAATTCCGCTTGATGAGACAACCCTGCCGGTTTATTTTTGATAGATGATTTTTCGGATGGCCGAGGGGGACAGACAATACCGCCCGGCCAAATCCTCCAACGAGGCGCCTCCTTGATATTCCGAAAGAATCCGGCGGTTTCGCGCCTCCAATTCCTGGCGGTATCCGGATGCCTCGCCCCAACGCTTGGGATGCGCCGGGTCGGCGGGCACATAGATATAGCCCCCCTGAATATAGCTTTGCAGCTCTTTAACCAGCGCATCGGGCAAAAGCGCGCTGGCGTTGACATATTTCATACAGGCTTCCTCCTTGATGATTGAATCAAGCAGCAAAGCCAGCATTTGGGTTATGCGACGGGTATTCTCCATGCAAACGTCGCCGCTGGCTTTGCATGGAGAAAGGCTTGGTTGCGCCTTTTCGCCACTTTCTATCTTCCTTTCATTCACCAAGGCTCATTTATTTATGGTAGAGCCGGTTGCTCTCATAATGGGGTTCGCAGGTCAGATTGACCCCCAGCTTTCGAAAGACCGCTTCGTCCACGCTGGACAGGATGACCGTGGAATGGGCCTCGCAACCCGCAAGCCTGTCCAATTGATGCAGGGCCAGGGCGGCGTTTTCATCGGTGACCGCGCAGATGGACAGCGCGATCAACACCTCATCGGTATGCAGCCGGGGATTTCGGTTGCCCAGATGGTGAACCTTGAGCTTCTGGATGGGCTCGATGACCTCCGGGGAGATCAGATGCAGCTCGTCGGGCAATTGGGCCAGGAGCTTCAGCGCGTTCAGCAGCGCGGCCGAGGAAGCGCCCAACAGCGCCGAGGTTTTTCCGGTGACCACCTGCCCGTCCGAGAGCATAATGGCGGTGGCTGGTCCCTGGGTGGCCTCGGCCACCGCTAGCGCGGCCGGAATCACCGGCCGGTTTTCGGGCGTCACGCCAACCTGCTTCATCAAAAGTTCGATTTTGTACACCGGCTCATCCGAGCCCATGCCCTGCCGCCGGGCGCACAGCGCGTTATAATAGCGCCGGATGATCTCCTGCTGGCTGGCCTTGCACACCACTTCGTCGTCGATAATGCAATTGCCGGCCATGTTGACGCCCATATCCGTGGGGGATTTATAGGGAGAGACCCCTTGAATGCGCTCGAACATGGCGTTCAATACCGGGAAGACTTCCACGTCCCGGTTGTAGTTCACGGTGGTTACCCCATAGGCCTCCAGATGGAAGGGGTCGATCATATTGACATCGTTGAGATCCGCGGTGGCGGCCTCATAGGCCAGGTTCACCGGATGCTTCAAAGGCAGATTCCAAATGGGGAAGGTTTCGAATTTGGCATAGCCCGCGCGAATGCCCCGCTTATGCTCATGATAGAGCTGGGACAGGCAGGTGGCCATCTTCCCGCTGCCCGGACCGGGCGCGGTGATCACCACCAGCGAACGGCTGGTTTGAATGTAGTCATTTTTTCCAAAGCCTTCGTCGCTCACAATGAACGGCAGGTTGGCCGGATAACCGTCAATATGATAATGGCGGTACACCTTAACCCCCAGGGATTCCAGCCTCCGCTGAAAGGCGTCCACCGCGCCCTGGGCGCTGTATTGAGTGATGACCACGCTGCCCACATACAGCCCGATTTCCCGGAAAGCATCGATGAGCCGCAGCACATCCATATCGTAGGTTATGCCCAGATCTCCGCGCACCTTGCTCTTTTCGATATCCGCGGCGCTGATGACGATGACAATCTCGGCCTGATCCTTTAGATTGAGCAGCATGTTGACCTTGCTGTCCGGCTTAAAACCGGGCAAAACCCGGGAGGCATGATAATCGTCGAACAGCTTGCCGCCAAACTCCAGATACAGCTTGCCGCCAAAATCGTCGATGCGGCGACGGATATGTTCAGACTGCATACGCAGGTATTTTTCGTTGTCAAATCCGATCGTATTCAAGCGCATCCCCCTATCTAAAAATACACACATTCTCTATCATAAACGATTTGGGCGGATTTTCAAGTGAATTCTGTAGAATTTACTTTTTTCATGGGGTAAATTCGTCTAAGCGGGCGGTTTTGCTCTTGGAATATAAAAAAGTCCTGCCCTTCCCAAGGGAAAGACGGGACTTTTCAACTAGGCGCGAGCGGCCTTGATTTCCTTAAGGGCCTTGGCCAGCTGATCGGGACAGGAAGTGCCCGCGCGGCACTGGATGCCCTCCAGGCGGGAAATGGCCTCGTCGATGTCCATGCCTGCCACCAGGCGCGAAACACCCTGGGTATTGCCGGTGCAACCGCCTTCAAAGGCCACCTTCTTTATGGTATTTCCCTCCACATCAATGGAGATGGAGCGGGAACAGGTTCCGTGAGTTTTGTATTGATACATATAAATGCCTCCCTTCTGATTCAAATCGGTTTTATTATACGGTGGGCGCATGGCCTTGTCAAGTCTGCCGTAAAAGGAAGACTTACAAAAAATATGAAAAACACGAAAGAAATGACTTGCGTAAATTGAGCCCATATGATATACTCGGGTTGACGAAATAAAATTCGTCAACTATTGGAAGAAAAAGAATGGACGGAGGAAATGGCAATGAATCGAGTCATGTTGAGCGGAAGGGTGAGCCGGGAAGCGGAGGTATATCAGAAGGAAGGCGGGGCGGCGCATGCCCACAGCGAACTGGAGGTGGAACACCGCACGGCCGGTGGCGAATGGAAAAAGGAGCGCTATCAGCTGCAGGGCTGGCACGAGATGGCCGGACGGATGAAAGAGGCGCTCAAATTTGGGCGGCAGGCGGAGATCAGCGGATATTTGACCCGGAATCCCCGGGATGAAATTGAGGTGGTGGTGGAAGGCGTGACAGTACTGGAACCCCGCCGTCCGCTGTTTTTGAGGAGGCAGGAAGCGGTTCCGCCCGCGCAGGTCAATACTGAGGCGTTGGACGAGGCCCTGGAAACGGTGGCCGTCTGACAAAGGATTGCGGGGAAGAAACGAAGGATGCAGGCAATTGAGCGCGCTTTGGCCGGAAAGTCTCCAAGCGCTTTGCCTGGATGGAGGCCGGGATAGGGTCTCTTGCAAGGAAAAAAAGCATAGATCATTTCGCCGGAAAGACGGAGCTGCCGCACAACGGAAGTTGAGCGGCAGCTCCGTCTGGGTGTTGACAAAGTCAACACCCTTCGAAAAAATGAATTTTTCATTTTTTCGAGTTGCATCATTTTCCTGTCGCCTTTGGCGACGGCCGGAAAATGATATCGGAAGCGGCCACTTGGGCCGCTCCTCG